>CP048470.1:421250-742500 GCA_025559845.1 Agrobacterium tumefaciens | reverse complement strand
GAAAGGTTTGAAACGTCCGAGCCCAGTCCCAGAGAAACCATGTGATGGCTTAGTCGGCCGGAATTGGTGGAGGGATTGGAGGTAGGAAGGAAAGCTTGTCCTGGGCATTTTTGTTGTTGGAACTGATGTTCCTCTGATGAAGATGCTGGATTGATGTTGCCTGACCGCGCATCACCGGATGATATCTCGAGAAGCTGGTCTTAATGGTATGGCTTCGAGGTGCACCGGCGTGCCCTCAATGAAGACCGTACCGAACACGTCGATGTCATCAATGAATGACCTGGTTGTAAAAGGTAACCGGGTCTGTCGCTTATGGCGACTATGTGGTGAGCATAGACAATGAGAACGAACAAGTGTTCTAAGGGCATTTGGTGGATGCCTTGGCATGCACAGGCGAAGAAGGACGTGATACGCTGCGATAAGCTGTGGGGAGCTGCGAATAAGCTTTGATCCATAGATCTCCGAATGGGGCAACCCACCTTAAATGCTTGGAAAATCCAGTCTGTTTTATGAACGGCCTGGGTTTCCAAGCATTGTGATAAGGTATCTGCACCTGAATACATAGGGTGTAAGAAGCGAACGCAGGGAACTGAAACATCTAAGTACCTGCAGGAAAGGACATCAACCGAGACTCCGCAAGTAGTGGCGAGCGAACGCGGACCAGGCCAGTGGCAATGCTGAATAAAGTGGAACGGAATGGAAAGTCCGGCCATAGAGGGTGATAGCCCCTTACACGTAGAACAGGCATTGTCCTTGAGTAGGGCGGGACACGTGAAATCCTGTCTGAACATGGGGAGACCACTCTCCAAGCCTAAGTACTCGTGCATGACCGATAGCGAACAAGTACCGTGAGGGAAAGGTGAAAAGCACCCCGACGAGGGGAGTGAAATAGAACCTGAAACCGGATGCCTACAAACAGTCGGAGGGCGCAAGCCTGACGGCGTACCTTTTGTATAATGGGTCAACGACTTAGTGTAACTAGCAAGCTTAAGCCGGTAGGTGTAGGCGCAGCGAAAGCGAGTCTGAATAGGGCGATTTAGTTAGTTGCATTAGACCCGAAACCGAGTGATCTAGCCATGAGCAGGCTGAAGGTTGGGTAACACCAACTGGAGGGCCGAACCCATAACTGTTGCAATAGTTCGGGATGACTTGTGGCTAGGGGTGAAAGGCCAATCAAACTCGGAAATAGCTGGTTCTCCGCGAAATCTATTTAGGTAGAGCGTCGACCGAATACCCTCGGGGGTAGAGCACTGGATGGGCTATGGGGACTCACCGTCTTACTGATCCTAACCAAACTCCGAATACCGAGGAGTACTAGTCGGCAGACACACGGCGGGTGCTAACGTCCGTCGTGAAAAGGGCAACAACCCTGACCTCCAGCTAAGGTCCCCAAGTCATGGCTAAGTGGGAAAGGATGTGAGGATCCCAAAACAACCAGGATGTTGGCTTAGAAGCAGCCATCATTTAAAGAAAGCGTAACAGCTCACTGGTCTAAATAAGGGTCTTTGCGCCGAAAATGTAACGGGGCTAAAGCCATGCACCGAAGCTGAGGATTTGCAGCAATGCAAGTGGTAGCGGAGCGTTCCGTAAGTCTGTGAAGGCGGACCCGTGAGGGCTGCTGGAGATATCGGAAGTGCGAATGTTGACATGAGTAACGATAAAGAGGGTGAGAGACCCTCTCGCCGAAAGACCAAGGGTTCCTGCTTAAAGTTAATCTGAGCAGGGTTAGCCGGCCCCTAAGACGAGGCGGACACGCGTAGTCGATGGGAACCACGTTAATATTCGTGGGCCTGGTGGTAGTGACGGATCTCGTGTGTTGTTCAACCTTATTGGATTGGTTGGGCGGCGAAGAGGTTCCAGGAAATAGCTCCACCGTATAGACCGTACCCGAAACCGACACAGGTGGTCAGGTAGAGTATACCAAGGCGCTTGAGAGAACTATGTTGAAGGAACTCGGCAAATTGCACGCGTAACTTCGGAAGAAGCGTGACCCCATTTTACGCAAGTATGATGGGGTGGCACAGACCAGGGGGTAGCGACTGTTTATCAAAAACACAGGGCTCTGCGAAGTAGCAATACGACGTATAGGGTCTGACGCCTGCCCGGTGCTGGAAGGTTAAAGGGAGGGGTGCAAGCTCTGAACTGAAGCCCCAGTAAACGGCGGCCGTAACTATAACGGTCCTAAGGTAGCGAAATTCCTTGTCGGGTAAGTTCCGACCTGCACGAATGGCGTAACGACTTCCCCGCTGTCTCCAACATAGACTCAGTGAAATTGAATTCCCCGTGAAGATGCGGGGTTCCTGCGGTCAGACGGAAAGACCCCGTGCACCTTTACTATAGCTTTACACTGGCATTCGCCAAGGCATGTGTAGGATAGGTGGTAGGCTTTGAAGCAGGGACGCCAGTTCTTGTGGAGCCATCCTTGAAATACCACCCTTATCTTCGTGGATGTCTAACCGCGGTCCGTTATCCGGATCCGGGACAGTGTATGGTGGGTAGTTTGACTGGGGCGGTCGCCTCCGAAAGAGTAACGGAGGCGCGCGATGGTTAGCTCAGACCGGTCGGAAATCGGTCGTCGAGTGCAATGGCATAAGCTAGCCTGACTGCGAGACTGACAAGTCGAGCAGAGACGAAAGTCGGTCATAGTGATCCGGTGGTCCCGTGTGGAAGGGCCATCGCTCAACGGATAAAAGGTACGCCGGGGATAACAGGCTGATGACCCCCAAGAGTCCATATCGACGGGGTTGTTTGGCACCTCGATGTCGACTCATCGCATCCTGGGGCTGGAGCAGGTCCCAAGGGTATGGCTGTTCGCCATTTAAAGCGGTACGTGAGTTGGGTTCAGAACGTCGTGAGACAGTTCGGTCCCTATCTGCCGTGGGTGTAGGAATATTGACAGGATCTGTCCCTAGTACGAGAGGACCGGGATGGACGTATCTCTGGTGGATCTGTTGTCCTGCCAAGGGCATAGCAGAGTAGCTATATACGGAATGGATAACCGCTGAAGGCATCTAAGCGGGAAACCAACCTGAAAACGAGTGTTCCCTATCAGAGCCGTGGAAGACGACCACGTTGATAGGACGGGTGTGGAAGTGCAGCAATGCATGAAGCTTACCGTTACTAATAGCTCGATCGGCTTGATCGTTCTCATTGTTCATGTTCATCAACGATGAATTGACGTGTTCAAATCAAACGAAGCAATCGCTTCCCAGCTTCTCGAAAAACAACGCTTGTTGCGTTTTGCCGACCTGGTGGTTATCGCGGGGCGGCTGCACCCGTTCCCTTTCCGAACACGGCCGTGAAACGCCCCAGCGCCAATGGTACTTCGTCTTAAGACGCGGGAGAGTAGGTCGCTGCCAGGTCTGCAAAACGCAACATTCAAATCTTCTCATCACATAAGGGCCTCAAGCCCATAACAGAGGCCGCACATCGCGGCCTTTTTTGTTATAATATCAACTTCTCAGCAGTCACCACTGCTGAATGAGACTTCGCCAAAGGCAAAGTCATGGTGCCGCGGGGTGGAGCAGCCCGGTAGCTCGTCAGGCTCATAACCTGAAGGCCGCAGGTTCAAATCCTGCCCCCGCAACCAATATCCCAACACACAAAATACCCTCCCAGAATAACCACAAACACATCATCCCCAAAGCACCCGCAAGCGGCCTTGAATAACACGGGATCAGCTGGCGATCACAGCGACCTGTACGGTATCTCCGACAGGCTTAAGCTGATCTCGCTGAACTCCCTGACGGCAATGGTAGCAGCCTGGAGGATACGCTCTCTTTGTAAACTTGGCCCGACAACAATGCTGTCGATCCCAATGTTGCTGCGGCCTTCATTGTCGAGACCGAGGTCAAGTGAGACTTCAAAATAGGGAACGAGCATTGTCGCCGTACTGCGGACTTTCACGGACGGGTGATCAAGTGGGACGAACTTTGAGACAAGGCGCCATTCGTTCTCTTCGCGAAATGACGGGTCCTTGAAGGCGCAGGCAAGTTGTTGGTAGCGCGTGACCAGTTCATGCGCCAATTGCTCGACGTCATCTTCCGAAAGTGTGGTTTTCGCGCGGATAGCGTCTAGCCAATTGGCAACGAACTCTTGCGCCAGTAGGGCTTTCTGCGATTGTTCGTAAATACACCGGATCAGTCGAAACTCTGCCTTTGCAGCGATCTTCTGCAGGTCGCTGGCCACAAATCCGAGGCATATTCCGCCGCCGCCACTATAACCCCGCCATTGGCTGAGCAGGTCATCGTCCTCTGCAAAAGAAGCTGTATAAACAAAACCTTGCCGATAGAGATCCACAAGCTCGATAGCGCGAAGAAGGACCCATTTTCCGGCCTGATCGGCGTGGGTGGACGCGGCTGTAAGTTCTTCCGTCAAATAACGTAGACCGTACGAAAATTCTTCCGAGTCGTTGAGATAATGAATGTTGGTTGCCCAGATTGCTTTCTGTGACACGATACCGAGATATCCGGCGAGCGTTGTGTAGTGAAAGAGTCGAGGTCTTGGGATCACGGAATGTGATCCGTTTGAATTCGGCAGCAATGCGAAATGGTCTTCGAT
Source organism: Agrobacterium tumefaciens (assembly GCA_025559845.1). NCBI lineage: Bacteria > Pseudomonadati > Pseudomonadota > Alphaproteobacteria > Hyphomicrobiales > Rhizobiaceae > Agrobacterium > Agrobacterium tumefaciens. The sequence goes on along the minus strand of CP048470.1, from coordinate 737,940 downwards.
TGTGTTGGGCATGTCATTGCTCCGGCTACGGGATGTGCAAGACGACGTACCGCCGCCAAATTATCTGTAGGCGCAGTACAGAATGTTTGGCGATAGGCTAAGCGATTGAACGAGAACGCTCATGACTTCGTTGTCGATCACTTCTCCTGATATGACGACATCAATGGTAATGGTCTGATCTAATGAATTGACCCGCCGTGCCAATGACTTGACCGTCAGTTGATGATCGCTGGTTTGTGTCATCAAGCTCACCCGGACCTCGGCTTCATTTTCTGTGGTTGTGCGAACTTCTATCGTATGCCGTTGTGCCTCGAGCGGGCGAGGGGGTACGAAGCGCTCGACAAGCTTCACCAGTTTGGGAGAGGTTACGTTTATCAACAAGATCAGAAGCGTTGCTTCTGCGGCCTCGAAGATCTCTCCGTAGCCTGCCAGAACGCCGATTGCGCCCGTCGCCCAGACGGTCGCCGATGTACTCAGCCCACGAATGTTGAGACCGTCCCGCATGATCAGGCCAGCGCCAAGGAAGCCTATTCCCGTTACAACTTGCCCGCCCATGCGAATGTCCTCGTTGACTTCGAGGATGGCGGGTAGTGCGCAGTATGCTGCAGCGCCAAAGGCCACGAGTGCGTGTGTCGTCAACCCGGTCGTGCCCTGTCGCCATTGTCGCTCAAGGCCGATGATTGTTCCAAACACGACTGCGGTTACCAGGCGAACCGATATCGATAGCGTGTCATAAAGCCATGGGAAAAAGTCGTTTATCAAGAGCGCCACCAGTCGGTTTTTGCACGCACTACAAATCGAAACTCTAGATTGTCGAAAAGCCTTTTAGCACAAAATTGGAACTCCGATTGAACCAGGGAAATAGATTGGTTCCCAGTTTTTCGAAATATGGCGGCGATGACAAGTGTTCTTGCACTTCCACTGAGAGTTGAGGCACAGTGGCCTCGTTGGAGGTGGGGTGACCTGGGTTCGAATGGTTTCTCTCGCGCTCCTAGGGGAGACGATGCAATGTTGTCTTTTTTGCTTAGCCTTCGCTACGTCATGGGTCTTGCGTCGATCGGCGTGATTGCAGCGTCCTTTCTCATGTTCTGGGAAGGTCTGCTGGCCATTGGCAACGCCTTCGTTCAAGTGCGCGCCAATCCGGACCAGGCAATCATTGCAGCGGTGTTACAGGGCGTGGACAAGTTGTTGTTCGCTATCGTTCTCGTCATTTTCGGGTGCGCGATCACGGTTGGCTTTGTTGTGAGCCCAAGCGCACCCTGGAAAGCGCAACTTCCACGCTGGATGGTGATCGAAGACGTCGCAGAGCTCAAAAACCTCTTTTTCCAGATGATCATTCTTTATCTGGTCGTACATTTCGTAACGCTTGTCGCGGAGATGGAGGATATGCCGGATTGGAACGCGCTTGTTCTGCCCGTTTCTATTCTTTTGCTCGCCGCGGCGATGAAAATTATCGCAACCGCATCCACCCACGGCGCCTCAGAACACATCGAACCAACCGATGATCAAAGCCATTCTAGGTAGGTCCACGAAATAATTCACTACTTCTTGTGGTTGCGGCCGTAAATTTTAGCTATCGTTCTGCGCGATTAAGTGGTATTTGATATTCAGGATTGCTAATGAAAGCAATTCTAAGTTCTTGTATTTTTTAAAGTTTAAAAGTGCATCGCGGACTTCCCGCAAAACTTCCAAGCCAAGATCGACGTCGTCAGTTTACTGCCTGCCACTGTGATTGAGCGTGAGTTTTAAATGCATAAGCATGACATCCCCATTATTGGGAGTTTGAGAAGGCTGTTTACAGCTGCATTGCTCTCAGCCCTCCCTATCAGTCTCAACGCGCAATCTCTGCAGAGTGTTGAGGTGCAGCCCGTCCAGGTGATGAATGTGTCCCCGAAGTACGAATTTGTGGGGCGCGTAGAAGCCGCAAATTCGGTGGATATTCTTGCCAGGGTGCCCGGATTTATCAAGGAGCGGCTGTTTCAGGAAGGCCAATCGGTCACGGCGGACCAACCTCTGTTTGTGATCGAACAAGAGAGCTATCAACTGTCTCTTGATGATGCGCAAGCGGCACGAGATGCTGCGCAATCCAATCTCGTCAATGCCGAACAAAGCCTGAGTCGAAACCTGTCCCTTGCCAGGGGCAGCGTTTCTCAAGCGGTTCTTGATCAAAGTCAGGCTGCCCGCGATTCCGCGGCCTCCAGCCTTCGCTCCGCCGATGTGAAGGTAAATCAGGCAAAGCTGAACCTCAGCTATACGAGAATTTCATCTCCGATTGCGGGAAGAATAGGCGTATCGAATGTTTCTGTGGGGGGCTTCGTTGGCAACGCGACCACCGTGCTTGCCCGCGTGGTGCAAATGGACCCTATTCGCGTTGTTTTTTCCGTCAGTGATCGCTCTATTCTGGACCTACGTGCCGCTGCTGGTGGGGCGTCGAAGGAAGAACTCGCCAGGTACTTCAAGACAAGCCTGCGCTTGTCGAACGGGCAGGTTTATATCCAGTCGGGCGAGATTGAGTTTCTGGACAATCAGGTTGATTTACAGACAGGGACACTGGCAATCAGAGCGTCGTTTTCGAACCCGGATGCTTTGCTGGTGCCCAACCAGTTCGTGACGGTCGTTGTGAGTGAAGATGCGCCGGTTATGAAACCCGTGGTTCCGCAGGAGGTCGTACAGCAGGACAGAGACGGAAAATACGTGCTGCTGGCTGGCGCGGGCGACAAGGCGGAACTGCGTCGTATCAGGGCCGACAATCAGATGTCTGGAAACTGGATCGTCGAAGACGGTCTTGTCGGGGGTGAGCGGCTCATTACCGGAAACCTGCAGAGTGTTGCTGAGGGCATGCCGCTCAAGGTGATGCCCGCAACCAATCTCAGTAGCACGGGAACGAAGCCATGATTGGCCCTGGAAGCTTTATCCGGCTTCCCCGTTTTGCAATGGTCATTGCAATCGTTATGGTGATTGCAGGCGCCCTTGCGATGACGCAGATCCCGGTCACGCAATATCCTCCGATCACACCTCCCGAAGTGCAGGTCTCAGCGAGTTATCCTGGCGCCAATGCCACCGTCATGGCTGAAAGTGTCGGCGCGCTGATCGAGGAGCAGGTGAATGGCGTTGATGGCATGCTCTACATGTCTTCATCCAGCACCAACAATGGCACCTACTCGCTCACCGTGACATTTGCCGTGGGGACAGATCCCGAGATAGCACAGATCAACGTGCAAAACAGAGTGGCGACGGCAACGCCGCGCTTGCCGGCGGTTGTTTCGCAAACGGGCGTTACGGTTAGAAGCCGGTCGTCAAGCATGCTGATGGGGGTTGCAATCTACTCTCCCAAAGGCACACGGGATGAGCTTTTCGTCAGTAATTACGCTTCGATAAACATCAGAGATGCATTGGCTCGTATCTCAGGTGTCGGCGATGCCGGTGTCTTTGGTCCTGCCTACAGCATGCGCATCTGGATGAATCCAGATCGAATGGAAGCGCTGGGTGTCACGGCGGCCGACCTCAGTGCCGCGGTTCAGTCCCAGAACGCGCAGGCTTCGGCTGGCCAGATCGGATCACCACCAACCTCAGATGGCCAGCAACTGCAACTTACCATCCTGGCAAAGGGGCGATTGAGCGATCCCTCGGAGTTCGGCAACATCGTTGTACGGACCAATACCGATGGCGCAATCGTCAGATTGCGGGATGTGGCGAGGGTCGAGCTTGGTGCTCAGTCCTATGATACCGTATCGACGTTCAACGGAAAGCCGAGCGCGACCATCGTGCTTTATCAGTCGGCAGATGCGAACGCCTTGTCCGTTTCACAAGCTGCGAGAGCGGAACTGGAGCGTTTGCAGCAGCAATTTCCGGAGGACATCGCATATACGGTCGTCTTCGATACGACGAGTTTCCTCAACGCGACGATCGAAGAGATCATCATAACCCTTGCGATCACATTTGTTCTGGTGGTCGCTGTCGTCTACGTCTTCCTGCAGGATTGGCGGGCGACAATTCTCCCGACACTGACAATTCCAGTTTCGTTGATTGGTGCCTTCACCGTTCTCTATTTCATTGGCTACTCGGCCAATACCATCACCCTGTTTGCCATGGTGCTGGCGATCAGCCTCGTTGTCGACGATGCGATTATCGTTGCTGAAAATGCGCAACGCATCATGCAGGAAGAAGGGCTGTCGATCACTGATGCGACGCTCAAGACAATGGAACAGGTGACGGGCCCAATCATCGCAACGACGCTCGTTCTCGCTGCGTTGTTTGTTCCGGTGTCGTTTTTGCCGGGAATAACCGGGCAGCTCTACCGGCAGTTTGCAGTCACGATTTTGGTCACGATCAGCTTTTCGACCATCAATGCCCTCACTCTCAGCCCGGCACTGTGCGCCATGCTTTTAAAGCCGCCGGCGACCAAGCGGGCAAAGGTCTTCGAGCGATTCAATACGGGGTTGGCTTGGATCAGGGATTTTTATGTCCGGATGCTGCTTGCGCTATCGAGGCGTGTCATCGTGTCGATCGTGATCATTCTGGGGATCTTTGTCGGGACCTACGCGCTGGTACGAGTCTTGCCAACCGGGTTCATTCCCTCGGAGGATCAGGGGTATCTTTTTGCGAACGTTCAGCTTCCCAATTCCGCTGCCATAGGGCGTACGCAACAAACCGTGTCGCAGGTCCAGACAATTCTCCGGAATACGCCAGGTGTTGAAAACGTCATCGGTATTTCAGGGATGAGCCTCATCGGTGGCGGCGGATCGAATGCTGGCATGGTGATCGCTGCGTTGAAGCCGTGGAGCGAGCGTAATTCAGACGAAAGTGCGGATGCTATTCTGGCAAAACTGCGGCGCGAGTTTACCGTTTTCTCCAACGCCTCGGTCGTCGCATTCAATCCACCTGCCATACCTGGCCTTGGTACCACGGGCGGTTTTGATTTCCGGCTGCAGGCGCTTGATGGGCAGGAGCCCGGCGAACTTGCTCAGGTCATGCGCGGTCTCATCGGCAAGGCAAATCAGACCCCAGCTCTTGCTGGCGTATTCAGCACGTTTTCTGCTGACGCTCCACAATTGTTCATGGACATCGATCGCAACCGGGCCGAACTCTATGGCGTGTCACCGGCAGCGATCTTCAGCGCTGCGCAGGCACAGCTTGGTTCAGCCTACATTGATGATTTTAATCTCTCGTCCCGCGTGTTTCAGGTGCGGCTCCAAAATGATACGCAATTCCGCTCGCGCATCGAGGACATTCAACGCCTGAGAGTGAGATCGTCAAACGGTGCATTGGTGCCGATCCAGGCTGTGGCATCCGTTTCCACGATATACGGTGCAAGCTCGATCAACCGTTACAATCTTTTCCCTGCTGCATCGATCAATGGTCAGCCGGGGCCCGGTGTTAGCACCGGGGACGCACTTGTCGCGATGGAGAACGTTGCAGCCGAGACCCTTCCGTCAGGGTTTGGTTTCGAGTGGACAGGGTTGGCGTTGCAGGAACGTCAGGCCGGCGCGCAAACCGCGCTGCTGCTCATCATGGGAATAGTTTTCACCTACCTGTTCCTCGTCGCCCAATATGAAAGCTGGTCGGTCCCACTCGCCGTCATACTTTCCGTGTGTGCTGCAGCGGCAGGTGCATTGAGCAGCCTCCTGATCGCCGGTCTGGATTTGAATGTTTACGCACAGATCGGGCTTGTTTTGCTGATCGGTCTTGCGGCAAAAAATGCGATCCTGATCGTTGAATTCGCCAAGGAACGGCGTGAAGCCGGACTGGAGATCACTGAGGCTGCCAGACTGGCCACATACCAACGTTTCCGGCCTGTGTTCATGACGGCAATGGCTTCGGTGCTGGGTGTCCTTCCGCTTGTCTTTGCGACCGGGGCCGGAGCGGCCAGCCGTCAGGCGATTGGCGTCTCGATCTTCGGCGGCCTGCTGGTTGGCACCCTGGTGGGTATCCTGATTATCCCGCTTCTCTACGTCCTTGTTCAGACCCTGCGCGAAAGGGTCAAGTCTTCCTGGTTTGGGTTGGGCGCGCAATCCAAACATACGACGACAGGCGGAGGGGAATGAACGATGTCCGCAGCCGGTGAAGCAAAGCTATCTCTGGTGACGTTGACGGGCATGGTGGTCGGCTCCATGGTCGGAGCCGGAATATTCTCGCTGCCGCAGGCATTTGGAAAGGCAACTGGTCCGCTTGGCGCGATTGTCGCCTGGACGATCGCCGGAATTGGCATGCTGATGGTTGCATTCGTTTTTCAGAGCCTGGCGCAGCGGCGTCCGGATCTGGATGCGGGCATCTTCATGTATGCGAAGGAAGGTTTCGGCAACTATCTCGGTTTCCTGTCTGCCCTTGGATATTGGGCAGCCGCGCTACTTGGAAATGTCACCTACTTCATCCTCGTAAAGTCGACACTTGGTCTGTTTTTCCCGGCTTTCGGTGACGGTAATACCTTGATTGCCGTTGCGACGTCGTCCGTATTGTTGTGGGTGTTTCACAGCCTCATTTTGAGAGGTATCCGGCAGGCAGCGGCTCTGAACACAGTCGTGACGATCGCCAAGATCCTGCCGATCTTCGTTTTCCTTCTGCTGGTTTTGATGGCCTTCGATTGGGAGATCTTTCGAGAAAGCTTCTGGGGCGCCGATGAGGCTGGGTTAGGGTCGCTTTCCACTCAAGTGCGAAACACCATGCTGGTTACCGTTTTCGTCTTTGTCGGTATTGAGGGCGCAAGCGTTTACTCAAGATATGCGAGAAAACGCTCGGACGTGGGCACCGCAACCGTCACCGGTTTTCTGTTCGTTCTCGCTCTTATGCTGGCGGTCACACTGCTCTCATACGGCGTCCTGCCCAAAGAGGATCTTGCAGAGTTACGCAATCCATCGATGGCAGGAGTGCTGGCAGCTGTGACAGGACCGTGGGGAGCGGTCTTCGTCAGCATCGGCTTGATCATCTCCGTCGCTGGAGCCTATATCGCCTGGGTGCTGCTGGCAGCAGAAATCCTTTACTCCGCGGCCAAGTATAAGACCATGCCAAGTTTTCTCGCACGTGAAAATGCGGCAGGCGTCCCCGCCAACGCGCTCTGGCTGACAAACATCATCGTTCAGGTTTTCCTCATCATCTCGATGTTTTCGGATTATGCTTTCATGCTCGCGGTGGCGATGACGAGTTCGATGATCCTCGTACCGTATCTTCTCGTTGCGGCATTCGGCGTGAAAAGCAACTTGCAGGGCGATAAGTCTGTCATTCAGTCCAAGGGCAATGGTACCGAAACGGTACAGTCATTTCTGGCCCTGATCTACACTGCCGGGCTTATTTATGCCGCCGGATTCAAGTTCCTCCTTCTTACGACGTTGATCTATGTCCCGGGGACAGCTCTTTTCCTTATGGCAAGGAATGAGCAGGGTGAAACTATATTTAACCATGTAGAGTGGTTTGTATTTGCGGTTTTGAGTGTTGGATTTTTTGCGGTTATATTCGGAATTACAAAAGGGTATCTGAGTATATAAGCGTAATTTCCGAGGATTGAACGCATAATTTGCTTGCCATTGGTGGGCTTTGACTGACTTTATACTTGGCTGAGAGGGTTAGGTTTATGGCAGCGTCGCAACAGAAACTCACGTTATTTTCGTTAACGGCAATGGTTGTCGGCTCCATGGTTGGGGCGGGTATTTTCAATCTTCCGAGCCGCTTCGGAACTGCCACAGGACCTTTTGGTGCGATTATTGCCTGGGCTATCGCCGGAACAGGCATGTATATGCTCGCGCGGGTCTTCCAGGCTCTCGCCGAAAAAAAGCCCGACATTGATTCCGGTGTATTCGCTTATGCCAAGGCAGGTTTTGGAAACTACATGGGTTTCCTTTCAGCCTTTGGTTATTGGCTTGGCAGTTGCCTTGGAAACGTCTTTTATTGGGTGCTCATCGGCTCAACGCTCGGCCGCTTTTTTCCCGAATTTTTTGGTGACGGAAGTAGTGCCACGGCGATTGTTGTGTCGCTTGTCGGCATTTGGGCGTTTCATTTCATGATCCTGCGCGGCGTGGAGCAAGCAGCCTTCATCAACACTATTGTCACGGTGGCGAAGGTCGTGCCGATCCTCGTCTTCATTCTGGCGCTGATCTTCTTCTTCAACTACGCGCAGTTTTCCGACAATTTTTTCGGCGGCGCAGACATGCCGGTGAAATCTCTGGTCGCACAAGTGCGAGACACGATGCTGATCACCGTTTTCGTATTCCTCGGTATCGAGGGTGCCAGCGTCTATTCCCGTTTTGCGCAAAAACGATCCGACGTCGGCTCTGCCACGATCCTCGGCTTCGTGGGCGTCACGGGTCTTATGGTCGCGGTCACGTTGCTGCCTTATGCAGCTTTGCCCCAATCAGCCATTGCAGCAGTTCAGCAGCCCTCGATGGCGGGCGTACTTGAAGCAGTCGTCGGACACTGGGGGGCCGTATTCATTTCCATCGGCGTGCTGGTTTCCGTTCTCGGTGCCTATCTCGCATGGTCTCTCATTTGCGCCGAGGTGCTTTTCGCCGCAGCCAAATCGCAGGACATGCCAAAGATGTTTGCGGCACAAAACGCTAATCGCGTCCCGGCAAATGCTCTCTGGCTGACCAATATTGTCGTGTCGCTTTTCGTGATCTCCACCTACTGGTCACGAGATGCCTTCAACTTCATGCTCGACATGACAAGTGTGACGGCGCTTCTGCCCTATCTTCTTGTTGCGGGTTACGGCGTTTTGCTGGCGCGTCGAGGTGAGGGCTACGAAACCACACCGGAACAGCGCGGACGCGATCAGTTTTTTGCGTGGGTGGCGGTTGTCTACACGCTGTTCATGTTTGCTGCCGCTGGGTTGAAATATGTCCTGCTGGTCGCGGTGCTCTTCGTTCCCGGCACCATTCTCTACTTCTGGGCGCGACGGGAGCAGAAGCTCACTTTGTTCACGCCGGCCGAACTCATCGTGTTTGCAGTGACGCTCATCGGCGGCCTGGTTGGGGCCTACGGTTTGCTGACAGGTATCATTACACCCTAAACTGAGAGGCGAAGGTCATGACACAGACAACATCCTTTGGCGTTCATTCCGAAGTTGGGCAACTGCGCAAGGTAATGGTTTGCGCGCCCGGCCGAGCGCACCAACGACTGACACCGACCAATTGTGACGCGCTTCTCTTCGACGATGTCCTTTGGGTCGAAAACGCCAAGCGCGATCATTTCGACTTCATGACGAAAATGCGTGACCGTGGGATCGAGGTGTTGGAGATGCACAATCTTCTGACACAAACACTCGCGGTGCCGGAAGCAAAAGCCTGGATTCTCGATCACCAGGTCGTGCCAAATCAGATTGGGCTGGGTCTCATCAACGAGGTTCGGTCATATCTCGAAGGATTGGCGGACCGCGAACTCGCCGAAACGCTGATAGGCGGTCTCTCGACCTTTGAATTTCCTGACAGCATTGGAGGAGAGCAGCTCGCGTTGATCCGCGATGCTGCGGGAGTGAATGAATACCTGCTGCCACCGTTGCCAAATACGCTCTACACGCGTGATACGACGTGCTGGATTTACGGTGGTGTTACCCTGAATGCGCTTTACTGGCCGGCGCGTCATGAGGAAACGATCCTGACGTCTGCGATCTACAAGTTCCATCCGGACTTTGCGGGCAAGGTCAATGTCTGGTGGGGTGATCCAACCAAGGATTGGGGACTAGCGACGCTGGAAGGCGGCGATGTGATGCCGATCGGTAAGGGCAATGTCCTGATCGGGATGAGCGAACGAACATCGCGCCAGGCCATCAGTCAGGTCGCAGCCGCCTTGTTCGAGAAAGGCGCGGCGGAACGCGTGATTGTCGCTGCCATGCCGAAACTGCGCGCCGCCATGCACCTTGATACCGTGTTCACCTTCGCTGACCGGGACTGCGTGCTGCTCTATCCGGATATCGTCAACGGTATCGAGGCATTTTCATTCCGTCCGGACGGCAATGGCGGTGTCGAGCTGCATAAGGACAAGGGTAGCTTTGTTGATACAGTTCGGGATTCTCTCGGCCTTAAAAAGATGCGCGTCGTTGAGACGGGAGGCAACGATTACATGCGTGAGCGGACCCAGTGGGACAGTGGCGCAAACCTTGTCTGCGCGTCACCGGGTGTCGTCTACGCTTATGATCGGAACACCTACACCAATACCCTGCTTCGCAAGGAGGGGATTGAAGTCATCACCATTACAGGAGCGGAGCTTGGCCGTGGCCGTGGCGGCGGCCATTGCATGACGTGCCCGATTGTCCGTGATGCCGTCGACTATTGAGTATTTCTAGAAAAACAGGGAGCGCGTCCAGACGCCGCGCTCTCTGATTTGCCGTATCGGGAGGCCGCCATGATAGCGGTGGTGGGCAACCTTGTTGGGGAGACCATACCTCATGCAAAGTTTCGGACCGAAATATAGCCATCTGGTTCACAATTCCGGTTGTGCGTGCTTCAACCCGTCGCTGCAGATTGTATCGCGCCGGCTGGAAGCCCTTTCAAGACGCGGGTTCCTGGCGGGCCTAGGCGCTGCTATGCTCTCTGGCGCAATGCCTAGGTCCTCCGCGGCTCAAAGCGCACCATCAACGACCGTGTTTCGCGACGTGCGTCTTTTCGATGGAAAATCGAGCACGCTCCAAACAGGCGTGCAGGTTGTTGTCGAGAACCAGAAGATTACTGCCGTTGATCCTGCAAACAATCCGGTGCCAACAGACGCGGTTGTCATAAATTGCCGCAATGGTGTTCTGCTGCCGGGATTGATCGATGCGCATTGGCACACAATTTTTGCAGCGGTTCCCCTGAACGTCCTGCTGGCGGGTGATCCGGGGATCATCTTTGCGGCGTCGACTGCCGAGGCCGAGCGGACCCTTCTGCGCGGCTTTACAACGGTGCGTGATCTTGGAGGGCCGGTCTTCTCCTTCAAGCAGGCCATAGACGGTGGCATGATACCGGGGCCGCGCATATACCCATCCGGTGCCATGATAACGACGTCCGGTGGGCACGGCGATCTGCGTTTGCCAACGGAAATCCCACGGGATCGGGCACAGCTCAGCACCGGCGAATTGATGGGTGCAGCAGCAATTGTCGACAGCGTAAGCGACATCAGGTTGCGGGTTCGAGAGCAACTTCTGCAGGGCGCGTCGCAGATCAAGATGGTCGGAAGCGGTGGGGTGTCATCGCCGCGAAGCCCGCTTGATATGACGGCATTCAGCGAAGAAGAGCTTCGGGCGGCAGTCGAGGTTGCCCAGGACTGGAATACCTATGTCGCGACGCATGCCTATACACCCCGTGCAGTCCAGCGAGCGCTGGCAGCGGGGGTTACCTGTATCGAACACGCCCATCTGGTCGACGATGAAACGGCAAAAATGATCGCTGACAAAGGGTCATGGCTCAGCACACAACCTTTCCTGACGATGGAGGATGCAGCACCTCAAAGTGGACCGGCGTTGGAGCGCATACAGCAACTGTTCGCTGGTACGCCGAAGATTTACGAATTTGCCCGGAAGTACGGGATCAAGACGGCATGGGGATCTGATGTGCTGTTTTCGCCGGAGCTTGGGCCGCGCCAGAACTTCATGCTGACACATCTTCAAAACTGGTACTCCAACGCTGAAACCCTGCAGATGGCGACATCAGGTAACGCCGAACTGCTTGCCCTTTCCAGTCTCCGAAATCCCTATCCTGGCAAGCTTGGTGTCATCGAGACGGGGGCTCTGGCAGACCTTATTGTCGTCGACGGCAATCCGCTCGATGATATCAGCCTGCTCGAAAATCCCCAGAAAAACCTTTCCGTCGTCATGAAGGATGGCCGCATCCATAAGAACATACTTTGAAGGAGCGTAATGTGCAGGTAGAGCCTCGCAGACCGATGGCGGGTATGCTCGTTTCTGGCATTCTTTTGGTCGCCCTCCTGTTTGCGGCACAATCGGTGTTTGCTCCGCTCTTTTTCGCTCTGTTCATCATTGCTGTCGTCTGGCCTTGCCAGCTCGCCTTGCAGAGCAGACTTCCGCGTCTGTTGGCGCTACTGATCACACTCATCATCACCGTAGGCTTCATCACGGCGATTGGCTCATCTCTCGCCTGGGGATTAAGCAGAGTTGGCCAATGGTTGTTTACAAATGCTGACCGTTTACAAGCGGCTTACATGGCGGTCGTCGACTGGCTTGAGCAGCATGGTATTGCGATAGCCGGGCCGATTGGTGATTGGTTTAATGTTTCCAGATTGCTTTCCGTCATGCAGGGAACAGCCGGCCGCCTGAACCAGTTCGGTGGTTTTTCTCTTCTGGTGCTGATCTTCGTGATGCTGGGGCTGCTGGAGGTTCAGGAATTCGCCGCTCGTTTGCGATTGCCGGCCGCTCAGCCCTACGGTCACATCATTCTTTCGGCAAACCGCATCATCGCGATGAAATTTCGGCGCTTCATGCTGGTGCGGACCTTTGCCAGCGTTCTGACAGGATTGCTCGTATGGCTCCTGTCGCTTGGCGCGGGATTGGAACTGGCCGCGGCCTGGGGTGTCATCGCCTTCGCCTTCAACTACATTCCCTTTCTCGGGCCGTTGGTAGCGACAACCCTGCCTACGCTTTTTGCCATAGCCCAGTTCGATACATGGCAGCCGGCCTTGCTCATCTTTGCAAGCCTCAACATCATCCAGTTTGTGATCGGTAGTTATCTCGAACCGAGACTGGCTGGTGCATCCCTTTCCATTTCGCCTTTTGCGGTCATCTTTGCGGTGTTCTTCTGGAGCTTCATGTGGGGGTTGGCCGGAGCGTTCATAGGGGTTCCGATATTGATCGCATTCACAGTTTTCTGCTCGATGGCCGCTTCAACAAAATGGATCGCGACCATCCTTTCAGACAACGAAACCGCCAATACCGCCTGAGAACGACATCATGGCCAAAAGCAGTGCGGTTATGAGTGTAAAAATGAAGAGGTGCATGCAGCGCTTTCTGACCGTGTCTGTCTTCTTCTTTGCGCCATTCGTAGAGAACAGGGGACAGGCCCAGGACGAAGCCCAAAGTGAGTGTGTTGTCCTGCTTCACGGCCTCGCCCGCGGGAGTGGGTCGTTTTGGATGATGGAGAAAGTTCTCTCGAAGGCGGGGTATTACGTTTTGAACGTCGAGTATCCTTCAACCACGACCACCGTTTCGAAGCTCGCGCTTCATGTCGGCGATGCGGTGGAAGATTGCGGTTCCCGGCGAACAAACTTTGTGACCCATTCTATGGGCGGGATCATTTTGCGGTTCTGGCTGATGGATCACCGGCCTGAGATTCTCGGCCGGGTTGTCATGCTCGCTCCGCCAAATCACGGGTCGAAGATCGTGGACGTCTTCGGAGACATGCCACCATTCGAGTGGCTCAACGGTCCTGCTGGTCTGGAACTGGGAACGGATGCAAATTCGATATTGGCCAGATTGCCCAGGCCGGATTTTTCGCTCGGCATTATTGCAGGCGACGTGTCGCTCAATCCTGTTTTTGATGCTATTCATGATCGGCCCAACGACGGCAAGGTCACGGTTGACTCGACCCGACTGGATGGTGCTCAAGAGCACCTCGTTTTGCACACCACACATACCTTCATGATGTTCAATCCGATCGTCGTCGTCGAGACGCTCAATTTTTTAAAGCACGGTAGTTTTGTTCGAACGCTCGATGTCACAGACGCCGTCGAGATGCTCGTGAAAACCTTTCAATGAGCCTTGGAGGTCGCATGCTGTCAGAAGTAACGAAACAGAAAAATTGGAGATGGATTTAACGGGCGAGAAGCCCGCACGTGTCTGAAGGAGATCAGCTTATGAATTTCTGGAAATTGATGACGATCACGTTCATGTCGGGGAGCATGCTTTGGGCTGGTATCGTGCCTGTGCAGGCGGCACCAGCGGTGGTCACCGCCAACAATGTTCAGCTTCGCGCTGGCCCCAGTTCTTCCTATCGTGTTGTCGGGCGCCTGCGGGTGCGAGAGCGCGTCAATGTCACTCGTTGCATGACGTCAGGCCGTTGGTGCCATGTGCAGCCGCGAGGCATGCGCAGCGGATGGGTTCGTGCACGATATCTGGACCCGGTCCGGTGGGGATCGGCAAATCGTCCCGGTAGCATTTGTTTCCATGGCGCGCGCGGACACGTTTGCCTCAACAGATGAGGTTTTCCTCCGTAACCGCCAATGGGCGGCCCGGCTTATCGTGCCGTCCGATCTTCTAAATTGATCGGCGCCTGGAGAGGGCTGAAAAGATGCGTACCCTGAACGCCATAACGTTGTTCCTCATTGTCATCGGCGGACTGGATTGGCTGCTGATCGGCCTGTTCCAGTTCGATCCGATAGGCCTGCTGTTGGGAGGTTCTGGCGCAATCCTTGCGCGTATCGCCTATACGTTGATTGGAGTTTCGGCGCTATGGCAACTCCTGCCGATTTTCGGAGTTGTTCAACGTCGCGATGCCGAAGCCAACATGAAGCGTAGCAACATTCACCGGCCCTGACTGGTCGGGCCGGCCGAAAGCGGCAGGATCATAGATCGGATGCTCCTGTTGCCAGTGGTCGGCGTGCTTTATGATCGGTGGCGTTGAAATTGTCCGGGGACCCATACGTGTCGGCTGCGGCGGATGCTCCACACCCAACGTCCGGGAACCCAGCGATATCCCTTGCGAGGCGGGGGTGTTTTTTCTTTCAGGTCCGGTGGTGGCGGTGGACGCCTTCCCACCGGAGCGCGCGGCCCAGCTTGCTGGGATAAGGCCGCGGTTGGGACAAGTAACAGTGTCCCACAGAGTTGAAGAAATAATCTGCGATGTTTTTGCATGCGCCATTCCTCTCTCGTTATTGCGTCGGATCTGCAGACCTGCGTGGTGCTGATTGAACCGCATCCTCGTCCAGCAACTCAACGGCCTGCCTGAGGATGCGTTCGTCCTCTGAGCCTGCGGACGAGACGGAGAGCGTTCCTGTTCCGACCCTTCCAGCCGTCAAGGCCTGCAGGGGTATTCTGGGTAGCATTGTTGCAAGCGTGACAAACCTGTCGTGCCTGATCCTCGTTGGTGCCCGTACATCGCTGATGTCGATAATTTGGAGGTTGCGTTCCTCGGCAAGCGCGATGGTGCGGGGATCGTCTATATCAAGCGCTCCGGCTTTTGCAGAGGCGCCTGCGAGCCACCGTGATGTTGCGAGAGCCAGATCGTCCTGTGTCGAAAGCACGATGATCGGTTTCGACAGGCTTCCCACGACTTTCAGTTGCTTTTGAAAGACATCGATATCGATATCAGGCGCAGCAAGGATGACCCGGTCGATCTTATCAAGAGAATGGGCTTTTGACTGAAGACGCAATTGCCGTAACGCCTCGACAGTCAGCCAGCTTCCCATGCTGTGTGCCAAAATCTTGGTCTCGACTTTTCTGGTGCCAAGCTCGTCCAACGTCTGGACGAGTTCATCGCGTGAGAAATTGCTCGCATCCCGGTCCGCCAGGTAGCTTGAGAAATTACCTCGCGATGGCCAGGCGAACAGGATCGGAGTGCTCCTCACGTCGGCATCGGCGGATATCTGGACGAGCCTGAACAGGCTTTCCTGAAAACTGTTGTTGTAGCCATGAACAAAGACGAAAGCTGAAGGGCTGGCCGCAGCCATGCTGAGGAATTCTTGACGTGAAATGACTTTGCTGTCGATGACGGCAAAAGAGGACGCAGCGTTCGGAACGCCACGTGGCCATTCGATCGTTCCCGGCCTGTGTCCCGGTGGCACCGAAACGACCATACGAAGATAGGTAGGTTGCTGAGCTCTGTCGCTCGTAAAACTGTTCTTGCCCGACGTATCGGGTTCGCGCGTTGTGACGACAAGAACAGTTTGCTGGACGGCACCTTGCGCCGGTCCAACGACCTTCAAACTTCCCGGGCCCGGCCTTGCACAGGAAGCCAGGAGCAGAAGAACAGAAACACTCAGCAAGAGGCACAAAGCCTGAAGGGCAGATGCCCCGAAATACCTTGGTTTCCCTACCATGATGCCGAGATTAAAACACAGCCAGATTGTCATGGTAAATAGGGAACACAACCGAACATGTCGTAAAATCCAAGCATTAGCTGGCGACCAGTCTTGATACACCACTTCGCGACCATCCTCTCGGAACCTGCTGTGGATTTCGTGCGTTTCTGCTCTCGACAAGCATTGTCGCAAAATCATTTCCGGGGGCAGGGGTGAGCAATACAATCGAGACCAATCCACTGACGCTCAGTGACGTGACTGTCATTGAGGATTCAAAGCTAAAAAAAGCCATCACCGCTGCTGCTCTTGGCAATGCCATGGAGTGGTTCGACTTCGGTGTGTACGGCTTTGTGGCCGCGACAGTCGGCAAGGTGTTTTTTCCGGATGCTTCGCCGGCGGTTCAAACAATTGCGGCGCTTGCAACGTTCTCCGTGCCGTTTCTGGTTCGGCCGCTTGGTGGCCTCTTCTTTGGCGCGATGGGTGATAAGTTCGGACGCCAGAAGGTCCTTTCGCTCACCATCATTATCATGGCGGTCAGTACATTCTGTATCGGTCTTATTCCGGGCTATGCGACAATCGGCCTTTGGGCGCCTATTCTTCTCTTACTTTGTAAACTTGCGCAGGGCTTCTCCGTTGGCGGCGAATATACGGGCGCTGCGATCTTCGTTGCGGAGTATTCGCCGGATCGCCGGCGTGGATTTTTGGGGAGTTGGCTGGATTTCGGGTCGATCGCAGGATTCGTGCTTGGCGCAGGGTTGGTGGTTATTTTAAGTACTGCGATGTCGGAGGACAGCTTCCTCTCCTGGGGCTGGCGCATCCCATTCTTTCTCGCTGCCCCGCTAGGCTTGATTGGCCTTTACTTGAGGCACGCAGCCGAGGAGACGCCCGCCTTTACCGAGCGTCTGAAGCGTGCCGAACAGGAGGATAAGGATGCGCTGCAGGACAGGCCAACCGTTCCGTTCGCGGAAATTCTCAGCAAGCATCCGCGGTCGCTGGCGATCTGCATCGGCATGGTTCTCGTGACCAACGTGACCTATTACATGCTGCTTACCTATATGCCAACGTACCTGTCAAAGACGTTGGGATATACGGAGGACCATGGCGCCCTCATCATCATTGCCGTCATGATCGGTATGCTCTTCGTGCAGCCTCTCGTCGGGTTGCTAAGTGACCGGATCGGCCGCCGACCATTCCTCGCTGTCGGCAGCACACTCATCCTTTTCCTCTCTTGGCCGGCATTTCACCTGATCGCGAGCGGCCATGTTGTCGGCATTTTCTTCGGGCTTCTGATCCTCGCTATCGGCCTCAACTGCCTGGTGGGCATCATGGCAGCCACCCTTCCAGCGCTCTTCCCCGCTCGTATCCGCTACAGCGCCTTGGCTCTTTCATTCAATGTCTCGATTATTGTGGCAGGTCTGACGCCAACGATTGCGGCCTGGCTGGTCGAAGCAACCGACAACATCTACATGCCAGCCTATTATTTGATGGTGGCTGCTGTCGCTGGTCTGGTGACGACTTTCTTTCTCAAGGAAACAGCCAACAAGCCGCTTTATGGCGACACACCCAATGCTTCAAACCGCAAGGAGGCGAGGGCACTGCTTGCGGAACACTATTCTTACATCGAGGAAAGTGTTGAGAAGATCGATGAAGCAATGGAGGAGTTGAAGGAGCAGATGGAGCTTCTTCAACAGAAACGAGAGCGGCTGGTCGGTCAACATCCGGAACTGAACTGAAATGTGTTCAGCGCCTGTTGGAGTGACCTCAGGGGCTGCATTCTGTGGTCATTCGTCGCCGGGTACGCCGTATGACGGTGCCGCGAGCGGATTGAGGGCGCGAGTAACGTAATCGGCGGCCTGCGTCTTGTAGATTTCCCATGCACGCGACACTGCCTGGATAGGGCAATCGTCGTCCAGCCAATCGACGCGCAGTTCGGCGTAGGGCCAGGATTGGTCATCAACGATCAGAAGACCGGCGGAATGGACGGGTCCAGCTTCGCCTCCCGCAGTCATTGCTGCGTTGAGCGCAGCAATCAATCGGTCGCCCAGGGAGCCTTTTGTCAGTTCGAATGTCTCGATCATGGCATTTGGAACCCCGTCGTTTGCCAGCAAGTTGCCGGCGGCAACACATTGTTTGCCCGTCGCCGAAGTCCAGATACCGAGTGCGTTCTCGCCGGAATGGATGGCTGTCCTGCCTTCGGTGTCCACTGCCAGAAGCTGGCGGTAACCCGGAAAACCATCGCTATCTCGGGCGATCGAAACGGCATCCGCCGCGCTTGCACTACTTCTGAGGGCATCGAGCATGCGAGGGCCAAGAGCGGGATTCGTGACGTTCTGTGTTGCAACTGCGCCGGTTCCCGCCTGCGCCCAGGCGCAGCGAGCGGCAACAGCCGGAGATGAAGATGAGATGGCGACGCCGAACTGGCCTGTGAGTTCGCAGCGGGCAACAATCGAGAATGTCATAGGAAACTCCATCCGGAAACTGTCGGACGTGCTTGCACCATCCGAGAAGGGCACCGGCCAGCGGATGATGCTGGCCGATAGTCTGTCAAAACGTCTTTGACTCAGTCAGGGATAACGGCTGTTGCGTCGATTTCGACGAGCCATTCCGGCCGCGCCAGCGCAACCACAACGAGGCCAGTGCAAACGGGATGGACGCCCTTGATATATTCACCCATGGTCCGGTAGACCGCTTCGCGGTGACGCACATCGGTCAGATATACGACCAGCTTGGTCACATGTTCCATCTCTCCACCCGACTCCTGCACGAGCTGGCGGATGTTCTGCATGACCTTGTGGGTCTGTACGACCGGATCATGGCTGTCGATGTTTTTGGCCGTATCGAGATCCTGCGGGCACTGGCCACGCAGAAAGATTACCGTGCCGCGCGCAACGACAGCCTGGCAGAGGTCGTTATCGAGGTTCTGCTCCGGATAGGTTTCTTTGGTATTGAACTTGCGAATGCGCGTATGTGCCATTCTTTTCTCCGTGGTTTATGCGGCGATATCGTTGTGGTCGTATGGAACGGTTAGTCCTGTGGGGCGTAGGCCAGATAGTTTTCCTGGATGAGGATGTGGTCCGCCACATGCTTGGCATCGTGCCACACGCCCCAGATGAAGCTGGAACCACGGCCCGACAGCCAAGGCAGTCCGAGGAAATAGATGCCCTTTTCGGGAGAAACGCCGCGCTGGTGCTTTGGGCGACCAGCGTCATCAAAGGCATTGACCTGAAGCCAGCTATAGTCCGAGGTAAATCCGGTCGCCCAGATGATGGTCGTGATACCGGCCTCGTGCAGGTTCAGTTTACGCAAAGGATTGCTCACACAGTCAACGCCTGGTCCGAGGGTGCGGGCATTAGGCTCTTCCGGCAGATCAAGACCATTGCGCAAGACAAAGGCATCTGCCTCATCAAGCAGTGAGAGATAGTTCTGATCACCCCGATCGAGATTACGGTTGAGATCGTCAGCGAAAGAAAGTGACCCGTTACTATAAGCGCCGGTCATGCCTGTCAGAACCATGCCCTGTGACGCGAGCCGGCGAAAATCGATTGTTTTGCCGCCACGTGCGCCGCTGACGGCGATTGTAACATGCTCCGATCCCGGCGCTTGGGCCTGTGCATCCCATTTGCCGAGAACGCCAAGCCACCAGACAAAATCGCGGCCACGGTAGGCACGCGGAGGACGGTCATGCGGGCCAACGGAAAGATAGACCTTGCGACCGGCAAGCATAAGCTCTTCGGCAATCTGGACGCCGGAGGAGCCGGCGCCGACAACCAACACTGCACCATTGGGGAGTTGGGAGGGGTTGCGATAGTCGCTCGAGTGCATCTGCGTGACACCGGCATCCGCAGGAACGATTGGTGGAATGGATGGCTTTTGAAACGGTCCGGTCGCTGCAACGACATTAAGGGCTTCGATGACACCATCGGTTGTTTCGACGCGAAAACCCGGACGGTCTTCGAGACGCTCGACCTTGACCACCTCAACGCCACAGCGGATTGGCGCTTTGTGCAGGCCTGCGTAGGCTTCGAAGTAGTCGGCGACGCCATCCTTGGGTACAAATGCGTCCGGGTGCCCCGGGAAATCCATGCCAGGGAAGCGATCGTGCCAGGCCGGGCCATTGGCCACGAGAGAGTCCCACCTCATCGAGCGCCAGCGCTCGGCAATCCGGCCGCGTTCAAGGACGAGATAGTCGACGCCGTTGCGGCTCAGATGTTCGCTCATGGCCACGCCGGCCTGGCCAGCTCCGACAACCAGCGTATGGATCTTTTCGACTGACATGCATTCGCCCTTTTCTGTTTCGCCGCAACCCGCCGATCGGCGTCAGCTATCGTTCCGCTCTAGCGAACGCGTTGCATTCGGAAAATTACGATTTGCTGCAGCACTGGTTAGGATTGGCGAAAGCAGTGCAGTGGCGTACGATCAGGCGTCTGGCGGAGGAGCGCTGTTAGAAGATTTACATTTCAACAAACGGCAAATATTAAACTCCCCTCCGTAGCCGTTAAATTCGGCATAGGCATACCGTCGCGCAGCTTGCGCGGCACTCGGCACCGGGGCCTCAAATGCGTTTCACCTTGCGTCAGCTCGAATACTTCATCGCGACGGCCGAAGCCGGGTCGATCACCTTGGCGTCGGACCGGATCCACGTCTCGCAGCCGTCTATCTCTACTGCGATTTCGCAGCTGGAAATCGAACTCAACACCCAGCTTTTCCTCAGGCGCCACGCACAGGGTCTGTCGTTGACGCCCGCCGGTCAAAAGCTTCTGCTGCAGGCAAAAGCGGTCATCGAGCAGGTTCAGAACCTTTACACGGCGGCGTCGGAAGCCACCGAGCAAATCCGTGGAACCCTATCGCTTGGATGTCTCCTGACGTTCGCGCCCATGCTCTTGCCGGAAGTAAGCCAAAGCTTCAAGGCGGCTTATCCGAGCGTCACCGTCCGGCCGACCGTAGCCGATCACCGTACCTTGTTGACGCGGCTGGAGCGCGCCGAGCTCGATATTGCTCTCTCTTACGATCTTCTTGTTCCTGAAGGGTTTGAGTTTACGCCGCTTGCCGAGCTTCCCCCTTACGTTCAGGTGGCGGAAACAGATCCGTTGGCGCAGCGCTCTGCGATCTCGCTCTCCGAACTCGAAGAGCACGAGTTCATCCTCCTCGATCTGCCGCTTTCACGCGATTATTTCCTCGGACTGTTCGCAGCCGCCGGTGCAACACCCAACATCGTTGCACAGATCCAGCATCAGGAGGTCATCCGCACGATGGTTGGCAACCGTTACGGTTACACGCTTGCAAATGTCCGACCGAAGAATAAGGCGGCGCTGGACGGCAAGCGGCTTGTCAGTCTTCGGCTGTCAGGTGAACACAAGCCCATGCGCATAGGCCTCATCCGTATCGGCCAGCAGGTTTCCACCCGGCTTGTGCGTACCTTTGAAGAGCATTGCCGCAACCTGATTTCTGACAACTACGTACCAGGTATGGAAGCGCCGATCCTTAATCTGCGCCGCACGGAATAGCGCTAGGCTCGTTTTTTTCTAAGCACCAGTTCCGAATATCTTATTTTTCTTTTTTGCCATCGACTGACAGTGTGCGCGCCAACGCCGCACTGACAGGTCGGCGATCGCCGCATTACGGAGCCAAGCATGTTAGAGAAGAGCCAGTCCGCAAACCAGAACACTGCATCGATCGCTGAAGCGATGACAAATGCGGAAAAGGTCGACCTCCTTTCCGGCTTCGGCATGTGGAAGACGGCGGCAGTGCCTGCTTACGGCATCAAGCCAATTGTCATGACTGACGGTACCTACGGCGTTCGTTACTCAATTCCACAGATCGACAGCGATGAACGCGGTGGTATGGACCTCGATGCGTTTCTCTCCGTCGTCAATCAGCGTGCCAGCGATGTCGCGATCGCCTGGGGCGAAATGAAGCCGGCAACCTGTTTTCCGAACGGCTCGGCAATGGGCAACAGCTGGGACGTAGGGTTGATGCAACGGCTGGGAGAATTGCTCGGTAAAGAATGCCGAGCCATGGGTGTACACCTGCTTCTCGGGCCTGGCATCAATCTCCGTCGCACACCGTTGGCCGGCCGTTCCTATGAGTACTACTCGGAAGATCCATTGGTGACAGGCAAACTATCGGCTGCCGTTATTGAGGGCATCCAGTCTCAGGGCGTTGGTACCTCGCTCAAACACTTCGCTTGCAACAACTCCGAAGTTGAACGCACGACGATGGACAGCGTCGTTGAAGAACGCGCGCTGCGCGAGATCTATCTCAAGGGTTTTGAGATCGCTATCAAGCAATCGAAGCCCTGGACGATCATGTCGTCCTACAATCGTCTGAACGGCGTTCAGGCGTCTCAGGACCCCTGGCTTCTCGATCAGGTTCTGCGCAAGGAGTGGGGATTTGAAGGCGTTGTCGTTTCCGACTGGCACGGCATCAAGGATCGAGCCGTTTCATTGATGGCTGGCGGTGACCTCGATATGCCGGAAAGCCCACGCCGCAAAGCGGATCTGCTGGAAGCGCTCAACGATGGATCCATACCGGCAGAAGTTGCCCATCTGTCGTGCCAGCGGATGCTCGATATGATCGAGCGTTGTAATGCTGGTGCCGAGGCGCCGGTGCCTGTTTACACGGCAGACGACCATCATGCCGAAGCGCGGGCAATGGCTGCGGCTTCCATGGTGCTCGTCAGCAATAACGCTTTGCTGCCAATCCAGCCTGCCATGAAAAATATCCTGGTGGTCGGCCGTGATGCGGGCACACCTGTTATTCAGGGTTCCGGTTGCGCGACGACGATACCGACGATGGTCGATCAGCCACTGGAGCAGCTACAACAGGCGCTCGGCGCAGGTCATGCTCTGACTTTCCGTGAAAACGCCGACGCAGAAACGCTCGCATTGGCAGCAGGGGCCGATCTTGTTCTCGTCTATACGTCGACGGAAGGCGCCTATGATGGTGAAGGTTCAGATAGAACCACGCTGGCGCTAGGCCCAGGACAGGATGAGATGATTGCTGCACTGGCAGCCGTTTCAGACAAGGTCGCTGTCGTGATTGCCTGCCCCGATGCAGTCGAAATGCCGTGGATTGAACAGGTCAACGCTGTGCTGGTCACCTTCTATTCCGGACAGGCCATGGGCGGTGCCGTCGCAGATGTCTTGACGGGAAAAGTCAATCCGTCTGGCAAGCTCTCCGTCACGTTCCCGAAGCGTTTGGCCGATGTGCCGGGTTTCTTGCACTACCCCGGTGAAAACGGCCGGCACATCTATGGAGAGGGCATCCATGTGGGGTACCGCTCCTACGATCTGCGCGAAATCGAACCGCTTTTCCCCTTCGGTCACGGCCTGAGCTATACGACGTTTGCCTATTCCGATCTCACGCTCTCCTCATCAGAGATCGGGCTTCGCGATGAGATTACTGTTGCATTCACCGTTACCAACACCGGTGATCGTGCAGGTGCCGAAATCGCACAGCTCTACTTGCAGGCTCGCGGTAAGCGGTTGAAGCGTTCGCCGCAGGAACTGAAAGGCTTCGCCAAGCCGGTTCTGGAGGTTGGCGAAAGCAAACGGGTGGAAATCATCCTGAAAGGTTCGGATCTGGCGATCTGGGATCCGGCCCTTGGTCGCTGGGTGCTGGAGGGTGTAGAGGCTCGTATCGTTGTTGGCGCGTCCTCTCGTGATCCGAAACTCTCTGCCGATCTGGCAATCAAGCCTTCGGTACTTCCGTTCCGACGGATCGCTTATGATACGCAACCGGCTTACGTGCTGCCGAATGCCATCGCCTGCGAACATATCTCGGCTTATCTGACGAAGCGCTGCAGTATTTCCAACGACGACGCAATGCGCATGCTCAACCATTGCTCGAACTCGTTCTTCGGCATTTTCACCTCGCTCGAGCGTCGTCTGCGTCTATCCATTCCCGAAGCAGAAGTTGATGGCCTTATCAGCGACATTAACGCGGCGATGGATGCTGCGGAAGCAAAGCTGTGACCGCGACGCAGGACTGGTTGGCGCGGCTGGTCGCCTATCCCACTGTGAGTTCGGACACCAATCTGCCGTTGATCGAAGAAATTGAATCAGCGCTGGCAAATGCTGGCGCTGTCTGTGAACGCTTCTATGACACCACCGGACAGAAAGCGGCCCTGTTGGCGCGTCTGGGACCAGATGTTCCGGGCGGGCTCATGCTTTCCGGCCATGTTGATGTGGTGCCGGTGATCGGGCAGGACTGGACTGTTCCGCCCTTCGCGATGACGCGTCAAAATGGCAGGCTTTACGGTCGCGGTACGACCGATATGAAGGGCTTTGTCGCCTCTGCTTTGGCGTTGGCAGAAAGCATCGATGGAACGCGCCTCGCCGCGCCGCTCTGGTTTGCGATTTCCTATGACGAGGAGATCGGCTGCGTTGGTGTCAGGCCCATGCTGGAAGAAATTGCGGCCCGCGATATCCTGCCCGATCTGATTGTTGTCGGAGAGCCGACATCAATGCAGCTCGGCTTGGGTCACAAGGGCAAGATGGCGTTCCAGGTAAAAGCAACCGGTGTTCCGCGTCATTCGGCCGAAGCACCTCTTGCGCTGAATGCGTTGCATATAGCCTCTGATTTCATTTCGGGTTTGCGCCGCCTGCAGGATGATATCGAGGCCCGTGGTCCGCGTGAGCCTAGATACTCGGTTCCCTACGCAACGGTGCATGTGGGCAAATTGGTTGGCGGGACTGCAGTCAACCTTGTTCCTGATCATGCCGAGCTTCTGATGGAATGCCGGATGATGGCCGCAGACGACCCGCTTGCTCTCGCAGAGCAGGTCCGAAAGGCCGGTGCCGCTGCAGTTGCTCCCTATAAGGAGCGCTTCAAGGAAGCGGCAATCGACATTGAGATCACCGGCAACTATCCCGGCCATTCGATCGATGGAGATCATCCAGTTGTTCAGGCCTTTGCCCAATGTCTGCCCAGGGGCAGCAAGGAATGTCGGGTGAGCTTTGGCACGGAGGCCGGCTTGTTCGCTCAGGCGCTTGACGTCCCGGTTGTGATTTGTGGGCCCGGTAGCATGGAGCAGGGACACCGTCCCGACGAATTCATTGAAGAAAGCCAGCTTCACATCTGCGACAGCGTTCTTGCATCGGCCGTCATTCGGTTTTGTGCAAGCCGGCGACCGCTTGCTTCGCATGTACCAAAGCAGATGCACGGAAAAATGTAATTTACCGAAGCCATGCGGACGGGAAAAGTAATTGATGAAGGTTAAACAAACTCAGAGGGTAAAATGAACAATAACGTTTCACGCCGCGGCTTTATGAAAACGACGACAGGGCTTGCGGCCATGGCACTTGCGGC
This sequence comes from Agrobacterium tumefaciens, assembly GCA_025559845.1. Lineage (NCBI taxonomy): Bacteria > Pseudomonadati > Pseudomonadota > Alphaproteobacteria > Hyphomicrobiales > Rhizobiaceae > Agrobacterium > Agrobacterium tumefaciens. The sequence continues at coordinate 712,704 of CP048470.1, read as the reverse complement.
GCCGGTCCTTCTCAAAGGCAACCGTGTTTTCGCTGGCGAAACGCTTGTCGTGCGCGACATGGGCGGTGCCTTCTACGAAGGCTTTAAAGTTGCGTTCTATGATACCTTCGCTGCCGAGACGGGTGTCACGATCCAGACCAACACCAATGAGCCTGACCCGATCCCGCAGTACAAGATGGCGATCGATACGGATACGAAACTGTTTGACGTTGCACTGATGACGCCTGAACACGTTCTGCGTATTCGTAAACTCGGCGACAATTACATGCTGCCGCTGAACATCGAAGTGCCGAACAAGGACGACTTCACCCCGCATACCTTCGAGCCCGACTTTGCCGGTGTTGCCATCTTCGCGCTCGCCATGGGCTATCGCAAAGATACGGTGAAGACGGTCCCGTCGAGCTGGGCCGATTTCTGGAACACCGAGGCATTCAAGGGCCGTCGCGGCCTGTGGCGCAGCCCGGTGACCACATTGGAAATGGCGTTGCTCGCGGATGGCGTTCCGCTCGACAAGCTCTACCCGCTTGATGTTGATCGCGCCTTCAAGAGCCTCGACAAGATCAAGTCCAATATTGACATCTGGTGGACATCCGGCGCGCATGCGACGCAACTTTTGCAGAACGGCGAACTGGACATGATGTCGACCTGGTCGACCCGCGCCCAGGCAGCGATCAATGCGGGTGCACCGGCAGGTATCGTCTGGAACGGTGGCCTCTTCAACATCGATGGCTGGACGATTGCAGGCAACACTGAAAAGGCGGATCTTGCCCGAAAGTTCATCGAATGGTGCCTCGATCCCAAACGTCAGGCAGCCTACACGGACGTTCTTGCCTGCGGCCCGACCAACATGAAGGCCTATGAACATCTGAGTGCTGAAAAGGCAGAGCTTCTGCCGACTGCCCCTGCCAACATCAAGGGACTGACGGTTCTCAATGCTGCATACTGGGCTGAACATCAGGATGCGCTGACGCAGCGCTTCGAACAGTGGATCCTTGGCTGATCTGCGCCGCCTGAGCTTCAGGTCCCGCCTATCGGCGGGGCTCCATATCTGACATGGGTGGCCCGGTTCCGCGATGCGCGGAACGGGCCATTTCAACGAACAGGACCCCCAATGGCTGAACTCTCTGCCAAAGACACAATCTCTCGCAAGCGCCTGCGGCTGGACAGCCTCTGGCTCTCGACGCCGGGGCTTGTCTATATGGCGCTGTTGCTGATCCTTCCGGCTGGCGCACTCATCTGGCAATCTTTCGTCGATCCGAAGTCCGGTTCCTTCGACCTTAGCGTTTACGAGCAGATGTTCTCTGCTGGCGTTTATGTGAAGGTTTTGGCCAATACGTTTGCCATTGCTGCGCAGGTTACAATTGTCTGCCTTCTGGTCGGTTATCCGATCGCGGTGTGGCTGGCAGGAATGCCGGAACGTCGCCGAAGAATGGCCATGTGGCTGGTTCTTCTGCCTTTCTGGGTTAGTCCGCTGTTGAAGAATTTTGCCTGGATCGTGCTTCTCGCCCGCAAGGGCATCGTTGCCCAGATGCTGACCGGCATGGGCTTCGATACGCAACTCGACCTGCTTTATGGACGCGGTGCCGTGATCTTCGGCATGGCACATGCGATGTTGCCGGTCGCGATCCTTACTATGCTGCCAACCATGCTGACGATCGATGGTCGCCTTATCCCGGCGGCGATGACGATGGGTGCAAGCCGCAGCCAGTCCTTCTGGCGTATCTTCGTGCCACTTTCCATGCCGGGCGTTGCCGCGGCGGGTTTGTTGATCTTTGTCATGGGGCTTGGTTTCTTCATTACCCCGGCATTGCTGGGATCTCCGCGCGAAACGGTGATCGGCCAGATGATGATCACCCAGGTGCAGCAACTCTTCAACCTGCGTCTTGCCGGTGCCCTTGCCGCACTTCTTCTTGCTGTGACCCTGATCACCATTGCCGTCTACGACCGCTTTTTTGGTATGTCGGCCGTTTCCGGAAACGGTGCCGCGGTAAAACGCGGGGGTGTTATCGGTGCTATCGGTGGCGCCGTTGTGGAGATCGGCGCGGGCGTCAGCGATTTCATCGCAAATCTCTTCCCGGCCCGTCTCGGTCGGACGGTCTTCACCGTTTTCGTCTGGATCGTCATTGCGGTTCTGATCATACCCGTGCTGGCTTTCCCACCGATGGCATTTTCTGGCTCGAGCTTCCTCGAGTTCCCGCCGAAGAGTTTTTCGCTGCGTTGGTTCGAGACCTATCTGAGCTCTGACCAGTGGATGGGTGCCACCACGCGTTCCGTCGTCGTTGCGATCGCGACCGGAATTGTTGCGACCATCATCTCGGGTCTTGCGGCCTATGGCCTGGCGCGTACGCAGCGCAAGGCCGGTGGATTGATTTTCCTGTCGTTCATGCTGCCGATGATCGTACCCAATATCGTGATTGGGGTATCGCTCTTCTATGTGCTGGCGAAGGTTGGTCTGATCGCAACCGATACCGGAATTATTCTGGGCCACACACTCTCGGCCATGCCCATTGTTTTCGTAATTCTGCTGACGACATTTCGTGGGTTCGACTGGCGCCTTCTGCAGGCGGCAGCCACGCTCGGCGCAAGCCGCTGGCAGCAGGTTCGCCTCGTCCTTCTTCCCCTCGTAAAGGGTGGCGCCATTGCGGCATTCCTGTTTGGCCTTTTGCACTCCTTCGAAGAGCTGACCATCGCGCTGTTCGTTGGGGCAGGCGTCAAGCAAACGCTGCCAAAGCAGATGTGGGACGATATCATTCTCAGTATTTCACCGACCCTGGCTGCGGCCTCGGTCTTCATCGTGGCGGTGGTGACAGTGCTCTTCGTCATCGCTGAAAAGGCAAGGCCGCGCTGACATGCGCGCGTCTGCCTCCCCCATCACGACCAAAGGAACTCCATTCGATATGTCTGCCGCTTCTGCCACCACTCAGGACATCAAGCTTAAGGTTCAGAGCCTCGCCAAGCGTTACGGCCAAACCATTGCCCTTGATCACGTCAATCTCGAGGTACGTAAGGGAGAACTTCTGACACTGCTTGGGCCATCCGGTTCCGGCAAGACCACACTGCTGCAACTCATTTGCGGCCTGCAGGAGCCCACATCCGGTAATGTCATCATTGACGGTAAGGATCAGACCCATGCGCCGGTCAACAAGCGTGACATCGGTGTCGTCTTCCAGAACTACGCGCTCTTCCCGCACATGACGGTGGCAGAAAATGTGGGTTTCGCACTCAAAATGCGTAGTCTGCCAAAGTCGGAGATCGATACCAAGGTTGCCAAGGCCCTCGAAACTGTTGGCCTCGCCCATGCGGCCGGGCGCTCTCCTTGGCAACTTTCTGGCGGGCAGCAACAGCGCGTCGCGCTCGCGCGCTGTCTGGTCTACGATCCTGCCATCATTCTGATGGACGAACCGCTCGGCGCGCTTGACGCGAAGCTGCGTGAAGTCATGCAGATCGAGATCAAACGCATTCACCGCGAGACCGGTGCTACGATCATTTTCGTGACCCATGATCAGCAAGAAGCACTGGCGCTCTCCGATCGCATCTGCCTGATGAATGATGGCAAGATCGCTCAGCTCGGCACACCTCGTCAGATGTATGATGAGCCGCAGAACCTTTTCGTGGCAGATTTCATTGGGGTTTCTTCAATCATTCGCGGAACGGTGAAGGCCGGCAAACTCGAGACGGCGATCGGTATCCTGCCCATTCCTGGTACAGCACCGGCTGACGGCACGAAAGGCGCTATTGTCGTTCGCCCGGAAGTCATCACACTGGGTGACGGTGAGTGCGAGGGACGCGTCCGCGAGACCGTCTATGGCGGCTCGGAACTGCGTGTCATTATCGATGCTGGCAAGCAGGAAATCATCGCCCGTGCGCCTGCCACGGCCGGTGACGTGGAGGTTGGCTCGACAGTACGCTTCGGTTGGGCACCTGACGCTGCCCGTTTCCTGATCGACAAGGACTAAGACACGTCATGGCCGCTTTACGTTTCCTCTATGACTGTGATCCCGGTGCCGACGATGCGCTGGCAATGCTTCTGGCTCTCGGCCGAACCGATGCGCTTGATATGGTAGCCGTCACTTGCGTTGCCGGTAATGTCGGACTGGAGCCGGTCGTCAACAACGCAAGACGTATTCTTGAACTGTGTGGACGGCAGGATATTGCCGTCTACTCAGGCGCAGCCCGGCCGATCATGGCGTCACGTGGCCGTGTTTCGATTATGCACGGTTCAGATGGGCTTGCTGGTAGCACATTGCCTGCAGCCAGCATGGCGCTGCGCGAGGGGCATGCTGCAAACGCGATATCGCGGATCGCACGTCAGGAAGGGCAACTGCACATCTGCGCGACAGGTCCGCTCACCAATCTGGCGATGGCGCTGCTTCTCGATCCGGACCTCCCGAATTTCGTCAGTGCAGTTACCATAATGGGTGGTGCCGCATTCTGCCCGGGCAATACAACGCCTTTGGCCGAATTCAACTTCGCGGTCGACCCGCACGCAGCCGCCATCGTTTTCGACAGTGGCATCCCAATCACGATGCTCGGTCTTGACGTTACCCGTCAGGCAACCGTCACCGAGGATATGATCCGTCAGATGCAGGCAATTGACACGCCCGTTGCACGAGAGGCTGCGCATTTGCTGATCCATTACGGCTCAAAAGATCCGTGCCTGCACGATCCCGCTGCCATCGCCTATATGTTGGAGCCTGAAATCTTCAAGACGCTCGACGCGCATGTTTCTATCTACACCGATAGCGGTGCTGCGGCTGGGCAGGTGGTCGCAGCAGTCAGCGAGCGCCATCTTGCGGGACGCGTGCCGAATTGTACGGTGGTCACGGGCGTGGATGCAGAGGCGTTCAGAACGCTGTTCGTGGATGCGCTTCGAGGATAATCTTCTGCTCGGAAAAACACATTGCTGTATAAGATTGTCTCACTGTTTCGAGCCGCAGCTTTCTCTTATGCAAAGCGTATGAGGAAGATACTCTGTGGTTGAGGAAACGTTGCCGTCTTCCAGATGCTGCATCAGGGCTTTCGCACCGGTGTAACCAAGCGAATGGCGGGGTATCTTGATTGTGGTAAGAGGCGGCGTGAAGGCGCCGCTGACAGGATGGTCGTCGAAACCGACGAATGCGACATCCTCTGGGACCCTGATTCCCAGTTCCTTCGCGACCTGGATTGCTCCGAAAGCAAGTTCGTCACTTGCACAGAGGATCGCGTTGAGAGGCGCTTGTCTTGAACGCAATTGCTGCATTGCGGCACGACCGGCATCGATCGTGAATGTGGGGAGATGGATGACTTCCACCCTGTCTGCCAAACCCGCTTCAGTCATCGCATCGGTGTATCCTCTGGCGCGTGCGGAGAAGATCGGGCTATCGCTTGGACCGCTCAAATGAACGATCTCCGATTTGCCGAGCGAGAGGAGGTGCTGGGTCGCATCATATGCGGCCTGCCTGTCGTCGATCCCCACGAAGGCGACATCCGCGGTGTCGACAGGACGTGAAATAGCAATGATGCGGTGTCGATAGTGCGGAGACGCCGATATGCTTTCAGGAATTCGTCCCGTGAGGACGATAACACCATCTGCTGCTCCGGTGACGAGTTGCTCGGCGAGCGCGGTTTCGCGCTCGGCATTTCCCTTCGTGCTTCCGACGATAACACCGATGCCGTGTTCTTCCAGCGCATCCTCGATCCCCGAAATGATCTGAGGGTGCGAGAAGGCGGCGATGTTGGGCAGCATAACAAGGACCTGACCAGCCTTGCGCGATCTCAAGCGCCGGGCGTTGTGATTGGCAACGTAGCCATTGGCCTGCGCGATCTCGCGAATTCGCTTGCGGGTCTGTTCTGTAACTGCTTCAGAACCCGCCAATGCTCGGCTCACCGTGGAAGGATTGACGCCAGCCAGTCGCGCGATGTCGACGATCGTGATCGCCGCTGCGGGCCGTTCTTTTTGAGTTTCCATACCCTTCACGATGCTTCAGTCGCAGTCTTGGATTTAGGAACTCTCATTCGGTTTCCTCCTGTGGCTCATCCAGATAAGGCGCGATCACGAGTTGCGGTACAAGGAGGGAATATCTGGCTCTCTCTTCGGGATCGAGGCCTTCGTCGGTGATAATACGGGTGAGGCTCTCGATGGGAGCCGTGCGGTAAATCGTCCGGCTGCCAAACTTGCTGCTGTCGACGAGAAGCGTAGTCTCTGCAGCTGCTTCAATCATCGCCTTTTGAAGCTGAACCAGTTCCAGTGAAGTGTCGCTGACACATTCGGTGTCGACGGCCTGCGAGGAAAGGAAAAAGTGGTCGCAGCGGAGTTCGCGGACGAAGTTGATGCCGGTTTCTCCCAGTAGCGAATAGGCGCCGGGGCGACAGATGCCACCAGGCACAACAAGTTTGATGTGGGGTTTGTTGGCAAGAATAAAGGCGACGTGGACATCGTTGGTCACAACGGTCAGCGGTATCGTCAGGTCGGCAACAGCATAGGCAAACTGATGAAGTGTCGAGCGGGAATCGATCAGAATGCTTTGCTCGGGCTGCAATACCTTGGCGGCTGCAGCAGCAATGGCCCGTTTTTCTTCAACAGACGTCTGGCGAGCCTCTTCAACAAGCGGCTCATATGTTGTGTTGCGGCGAACACGCACGGCCCCGCCATGGGTTCGGCGAACAATGCCCTGTGTCGCCAGGTAGTCCAGGTCGCGCCGAATTGTGGAAATCGACGTGTTAAGGCGTTTGGCGAGTTCCTGGCTCGACGCCACCTGATTGGCCGCGAACCACTCCATGATTTTTTCACGCCGTTCCGCTGGCAGGAAATCGTCTACCGGGATGGGATTGGTATCGGCCAAAAGAAAGTCCTCGAATTTATCGGTTTCGGCGCATCTTACAGACAGGGTGAGAAAACTGAAAGCTGATGGCTCAACTCAAGGATGCTCTAAAGTACCGGCCAGCCTGTCTGGGACTGGCCGGTGCTTTTTTTAGAGGCTTACGTTGATATATTCGGAGCCGGCCGCACCGACACCCTTATATGCGGTCACTTCGATCTCGACGCGGAAATCAGGACCTCCAAGCGGAGGGCATGTAACTGTGCTGCATGGATCGATGCCACGGAATTTTTCACCGACATAGGCCATCACAGACGGGGCATCGTCCACGTTCGGGATGACGACCCGCGAGCGTACGACGTCAGCGAGTGTTGCTCCCACGGAGGCCAGCGCGCCTTCGATGTTGTGAAAGCACTGCTTTGCCTGTTCTACGGGATCAGTCGACATCTCACGGGTTTTATAATTGCGGCCAGCCGTATTTGAGACGAATACCCAATTGTCCACCGCCACGACGCGTGAGTAGCTTTCCTTCTCTTCGTAAAGGCTGCCCGACTTGACTTTCGTTACCTTGACCACGTTTGAATTCCTTCCATTTTCGAGTGGTGTTCGACAATCAGGCGGTCGCTGCCCGATGTGTTTCGTGTTGAGTTTGGTAGCCGTAGATACGTTCTGCAAAATCGGCTGTGATACGGCCTTCGCGCAGATCCCGTTCGATGCCGTCGACAGAACGGCCGGATGGCACGCCGTAGCCGCCACCGCCAGGGGTAACCAATTCGACGATTTGCCCTGCCTTGAGCTGCACGGTTCCTGGCAGGTTTTTCTGGCCATTTCCGAAATCGAACTTAGAGCCGGTCGCCTGCAAGCCGCCGTCGAGGCCCCAGGGATAAACGGCGATACGGCCACCTTCCACGCTGAAGCGGCAATCTGCCTCGATGCGGTAGACACGGCGAAGGCCCATACCGCCGCGCCAGGTGCCCGCACCGGCCGATCCGTTGACCAGTTCGTAGCGCAGCAGGGTGAGGGGATACTCCAGCTCCAGCGCTTCGACGGGCAGGTTGGAGGTGTTTGTCATGTGGACGTGTACGCCGCTCAGGCCATCTGCCGTCGGCCTTGCGCCAGCGCCGCCACCGATTGTTTCGAGGTAAACCCAGAGCGAGCCGTCTTCACGGGTGCCGGTGAAGAGGGCGCCGGTGCAGGCACCATTTCCTGCTGCAGTCACCTTGCCGGGCAAGGCTTTCGCAAGGGCACCTTGGACGAGATCGGCGACCCTTTGGCACGCCGCGATGCGGCCATCGACGGCAGCCGGATGTTTGCAGTTAAGCAGCGATCCATAGGGTGCTTCCACCGTGATCGGCCGAGACAGGCCGGCATTGGGCAGGATTGTTGGATCAATCACAGCTTTGACAGCGTAGTAGCAGGTCGCGAGCAGGGCGGTGTAGATCACGTTGAGGCCGGCAGCAACTTGGGGTGGCGCGTCGAAGGCCAGATGCATCGCGTCGCCCTTGACGGTGATGTCGACTTTAAACTCCATCACCGCGGCAAACTGATTGCTGTCGAAATAGTCGGTAAATGAGTAGGTCCCATCCGGAATGGCTGCGATACCGGCGCGCATCTTGCGCTCGGCATAATCTTGCAGCGCGTCGCCCGCGGCCAGAACCTTGTATGCACCGTATTTCGTGCAAAGGTCCTGCATACGGCGAACGCAGAGACGGTTCGCCGACATCTGCGCCCTGAGATCGGATAGGCGTTCGTGAGGAACCTGGCAGTTGAGAAGAAACAGGTCCTGAAGGTCCTTCTGCAAGACACCCTCGCGGTAGAGCCGCACCGGCGGAATGCGAATGCCTTCCTGGTAAATGTGAGCGTGACCACGATCGGCGAAATCGGCGTGGTGAGCGGTGTTGACGGCCCAACCCACCATGGTGTCCCCATGGAAGATCGGTTCGGCAAGAACAATGTCGGGCAGGTGAGTTGCGCCGCCCTCATAGGCATCGTTGCCGATGAAGACGTCGCCGGGCTTGATGTCATCGGCGGGATAACGCTTGTTGATGTGCGGAATGATGCCAATGAAGCTGCCGAGATGCATCGGGATGTGTTCAGCCTGGCAGAGGGTGTTGCCATTGCGGTCGAACAGGGCCGTCGAGCAGTCGCGTCGCTCTTTGATGTTGGTGGAGTAGCTGGCCCGGACCAGCGCCTCTCCCATTTCCTCAACGATCGAGGTCAGTGCACTGCCGATGACTTCGACGGTAATTGGGTCGATCTTGGTCATGCGCGCATCTCCAGAATGAGGTTGAGGTAAGGGTCGACCACGCCCTGCATATCCGGCAAGATTACAGTTGTGGTGTCCATCTGCTCGACGATCGCCGGACCGGCGATCCGGTTGCCTGGCTTGAGCTTTTCACGCGTGTAGACGGGGCAGGGCACGAAATCCCTGACTTCGTCCATATAGACATCGCGCGTGCCGATGATGGCGGCATCGCAGGCCGGGCCAGCATCCGGCTGCGGTGTGAACTGGGCCTTGTTGACGAGGCCAGCGGCTTCGAGGCGCAGGGTAACAATCTGAATAGCCTCGCCCTCGGCTATAAAGCCGAAGCGCTGCAGGTGCGCTTGCTCGAAACCCTTTACCAGCGCTTCAAGCGTGTCACTACCGACCGGTCCCGCAGGGACCTGGACCTGCAATTCATAGTTCTGGCCGACGTAGCGCATATCGGCCGTACGATTGATGACCTGCCGGTCGGCCTCGATTCCTTCCTGGCTGAACCAGGATGCTGCCTGCGTTTCCAGGCTGTTGAAGCCGCTGACCATGGGGTCGACGGCGCTTTCATCGACCTTCATCAAGCGCGACACCGCAAAGTCGGAACGCAGATCGGTGAGGAGGAGGCCAAGCGCGCAGAGCGTGCCTGGGGTGAGTGGTACGATGATACGGCTCATATCCAGCTCTTTGGCGAGGCGCGCAGCATGCAGTGGCCCTGCACCGCCAAACGCCATCAAAGCGTAATCGCGCGGGTCGTGGCCGCGTTGCACGCTGATCAGACGAATGGCCTTGGCCATATTGGCCGTTACGACGGAAATGATGCCCTGTGCGGTTTCCATCAGGCCAAGACCGAGCTGGTCAGCGAGGCGCTGGATTGCTTCGACAGCGAGATCGCGCCTGACTTTCATGCGTCCGCCGAGAATTTCGACCGGATTGAGGGTTTGCAAGACGATGTTGGCATCGGTCACCGTTGCTTCCGTGTTGCCGCGTCCGTAGCAGACGGGACCGGGATCGGCGCCTGCGGAGCGCGGGCCGACCTTGAGAAGACCACCGGAGTCAACGAAAGCGATTGAACCGCCGCCGGCACCGACCGTGTGAATATCGAGCATCGGTGCCTTGATGGGATATCCATGGACGTTGGCTTCTCCGGTCAGCTTGCAAATGCCGCCCTGAAGGAGTGCAACGTCGCTCGATGTGCCGCCGACATCAAAGGTGATGATGTTGTCGAAGCCGGCCATTTTGCCAACCGCCTGGGCCGCGACAACGCCGGTGCTTGGGCCCGACAGCACGGTGCGGACCGGAAGTTGCGCAGCCATGTCGAAGCCGATAACGCCGCCATTCGATTGCGTCAGTTGCGGCGCAACCGGTACACCGAGCTCAGTCAGTCTTTGCTTGAGACGGTCGATGTAACGCTGCATGACGGGGCCTAGGTAGGCATTCACGACGGTCGTCGACATGCGCTCATATTCGCGGAATTCCGGCGCAACGTCGTGGGATGCGCTGATGAAAACATCCGGCATCTCTTCGCGTATCATCTCGACCACGCGACGCTCATGCGCGGTATTCAGGAAGCCGTAAAGGAAGCAGATCGCGATTGCCTTGACATCGTCCTGTGCCAGTTCGCGAACGGCAGCACGCAGTTTTGCCTCATCGAGAGCAAGATCCTGGGAACCGTCGCTTTTCAGTCGTTCGGGAACCTCATGTCGGCGGTCGCGGCTGACCAGCGTCTCCGGTTTTTCCGCGTTCATATCATAGAGACTTGGCCGTTTCTGACGACCGATCTCAAGCAAATCGCGAAAACCGTCAGTGGTGATAAGCCCGGTCGCAACGCCTTTTAGTTCGATCAGGGCGTTGGTGGCGACCGTTGTGCCATGTCCTAGAAAAGCGATATTGCCGGCCGTGTTGCCAACGGTGGAAAGACCCTCTGCAACACCGTTTGCGATCCCGCGGGAAGGATCATCAGGGGTCGACGGCACCTTCCAGATGTCGAGCTTGCCAGTTGCCTCGTCGAAGAGGCAGACATCGGTGAAAGTACCACCAGAATCCACGCCAATTCTCAATGCCATTACGTTACCCTCTTTGGCCAAGGTTGTTCGAAAGCGGATCAGGCTGCCTTGGTCTTCTTGAAACGATCAAAGCGGAAAGGTGCGGGATCGACGCATGGGGTTGCGCCGGTCACCAAGTCTGCCATCAGACGCCCGGAGCCCGGCCCTATGCCGAAGCCGTGCCCGGAAAAGCCACTGGCAATATAGAAGCCAGGAATGTTGCCAGCCGGGCCGATGACCGGCACAGCATCCGGGGTGACGTCGATCAAGCCGCCCCAGCTTTGGGTGATGCGACTTCCCGCAAATGCGGGAAACGCCTTGATCAGGTGCTCTAGCCCCTCGCGATTGAAACGCTCGAAAGGGACCGGATCGAGAATGCGAACCTGTTCAAACGGCGATATGGCGTCCGCCGCCCAGGATCGCGGCGTTCTCCATTCTTCCAAAAAGCGGTTTCCAACCCGCAAAGTCAGTTCACGCCAGCTTTTGATCAGGGTGGGCACGAAATCGGTGAAAAGGCGGAAGCTGTCCGGAACGATCGGTGCAATGTTGGCATTGCGCATCGCGATCGAAAAACTCCCGTCGAGGCGGCGGCGGAACGAAAAATTGTCGGCTCCGACGGGAAGATCCGGGACGCCATCGACCGCTGTTGCACGGGCAACGGTGCCGAGGATCTTCAGTTGAGGAAAGTCGATCCCCATGTTGCCGGCAAACAACCGTGACCATGCACCCCCCGCAAGGATGACTGAGGAGCATGCGATTGGTCCACGTTCTGTCACGACACCGCTGACCCTGCCTGCCGCACGTTCGATCGAACGAACCGCACAGCCAGTCAGGATATGGGCGCCGGCGCGCATGGCGCCACGGGCTATGGCAGGCGCGGCCTTAAAAGGTTCGGCGCGTCCATCACTCGATGTATGCATCGCGGCTGTGAAACCTTCCGTCATGCCTGGCAGATGTTGACGGAGTTCAGCGCTGCGCAAAAGTTTGGAATCCAGCCCAAACTTTTGAGCATGGACCAGCCATGCTTCATATTCGGCCTCCTGGCGTGCATTCCTGCACAGGTAGACGATACCGGTCTGCCGAAACCCGGTTTCTTCCCCGATACGGCTATTCATACCCTTCCAGAGCGCTAAGCTTTTCATCGCAAGTGGAAGCTCTGCAGGATCGCGGCCCATCTGGCGAACCCAGCCCCAGTTGCGCCCGGATTGCTCGCCGGCGATCAGGCCTTTTTCACACAATGCAACGGAGACACCTCGCTCTGCGAGCTCAAGCGCCGTCGAAACGCCGACAATGCCGCCGCCTATGATAACGACATCGACTTTGTTTGGCAGGGACGTACTGGACAGAACGGCGTCCGGAATAATGCGGCTCATGGGTTCGACCTCGGCATCGTGTTCAAAGCATGTCTTCGAGGCGGCAGTTCACCAGCATCTCGGCCATGGCAGCAGTGTTGGGCAATTCGATTGCAGTGCGAACAAGCGACGCCAGTGTTTCCGGCTGAATCATCTCGTCTGGCGTGACCTTGTTCGTGTAAGCACTCATCTCCGTGCGTACGAAGCTTGGGCAGATGGCGGTTGCCCTGACACCCTTGTCCCACGCAACATGGCGGGTGGTGTGCGTCAGCCCCATGACCGCGAACTTCGTCATGTTGTATCCGACAAAGGCATTGCGAACCCGCTTTCCGGACATTGAGACAATGTTGATGATCCTGCCGGTGCCGGTCTTTTCCAGATGCGGCATGCACAGGCGTGTCATCCGCAAGGGAGCTTTGACGTTGACCGCAAACAACCTGTCGAGCGCCTCGTCATTGTCGTCCATAAGCGCGACGCGCTCACCCAGGCCCGCATTGTTGATGAGGGCGTCAATTCTTCCAAATCTTTCCACCGCGCCAGAAACCCATGCTTCCGCGCTCGCCGGATCATAGGCATCGAAGGAGGCGTAGTGGAATTGCTTGTTCTCGGGACCGAAGGCGGCCTCGAGGGCTGCGACACTTCGTGCGCCAAGGCTTAGTCGGTAGCCGTTTGCTGCAAGTTCTTGGGCGATTGCCAATCCAATGCCCCTGCCAGCGCCGGTGACAAGCGCCACCCGGCCGGAATTTCCAGCGGTCATTATCGTTCCCTCCAGCCTGGCCAGTGGCCATGCATTCGTTTGCATGAACGGTATGCGCGGTTTTTCGATCTGGCAAGATGCTTTTTGGGAGAAATTCTGAAAAAGCTGCAAGAACTCCCAGAAACGAAAAGAAACGCCAAAAATGCAAACGTATGCTTGACGCAGTTTGAAGCTTTGTGCCTAATGTTAAAAAATAAGCTCCATAAGTGAGCAAAAAACGGGAACCTGCTCCTGTCTGTCAGGAGCGCATCGCAGATTGGATCGCGGTATGCCGGGCAGGGAAATTCTGAAAATAAACAATCTTTCCGTTGCGTTCAGATCCGGGTCTGAATTGCGCCCGGCGGTGAAGGGTGTTTCCCTTTCATTGGTTTCTGGGGAAATACTCGGCCTCGTCGGCGAAAGTGGCAGCGGGAAGACGATCATGTCGCTGGCTGCGATGGGCCTCTTGCCCCGCAATGCCGTCGTGACGAGCGGCCGCGTCGAATTTGCCGGTGTGGACCTTCTAACCGTTCGGGCAGACGTGCTGCGAAAGCTTCGCGGAAAGCGGATCTCAATGATCTTCCAAGATCCGATGGCATCGCTTGATCCCGTCTTCACCTGCGGGCAGCAAATTGTTGAGGCGATCCTGCTGCATGAAAATGTATCGCGTCGTGAAGCTGGAAAGCTCGCACTGCAGCTTCTGGAAAAGGTCGGCATACACGACCCGGCGCGCTGCATGCGTTCCTATCCGCATGAACTGTCCGGTGGTCAGTGTCAGCGTGTGATGATTGCCATGGCGGTCGCCTGCAAACCGGAAGTCATCATTGCCGACGAGCCGACGACCGCACTTGATGTAACGGTGCAGAAACAGGTTCTGACGTTGCTGCGCGGCCTCAATCGCGAAATCGGCGCTGCGGTGCTGCTTATCACCCATGACCTTGGCGTGATCTATGAGGTCGCAGACCGCGTCGCCGTCATTTATCACGGCGACCTGATGGAAGAGGCGGCCACCGCCGATCTTTTTGCCGATCCTAAGAACGATTACACCAAGGCACTGATCGCCTCGATGCCGTCAATGTCGGTGCCCAAGACCCAGCTTCCGATCATCGTGCGTGGCCACGACGGTATCATTACCAGCAGTGTTGCCAAAACACCGGCCAGACCGCGCGCATCCGCGGATACATCACTCACCCCATTGCTGGAAATTCGCGACCTGACGAAAACCTATTGGGTCCGGGAAAGCGCACTTGCCACGCCCCAGGCATTCCGTGCGGTCGACAAGGTCAGCCTCTCGATCGCGCCCCGTTCGACACTTGGTCTTGTCGGGGAATCCGGGTGTGGCAAATCGACCCTTTCGCGACTGGTAATGCGGTTGATCGAACCGGATAGCGGTTCGATCAATTTCGACGGTCGTGATCTTGTTTCGTTGGATCGCGGCGTGATGCGGTCCGCGTGCCGCGACATCGCCCTTGTTTTCCAGAACCCCTACGGTTCCCTCAATCCGCGGCAAACCGTTCTGGACCTCGTGGCCGCGCCGATCGACATCCATCAGGGCGGTCGTGATCGTGTTGCGAGTGTCGCCAAATTAATTGATGCGGTTGGCTTGCCTCGGAATGCGATCGGTCGTTTCCCGCACGAGTTTTCGGGTGGTCAGCGTCAGCGTATCGTGATTGCCCGTGCGCTGGCGCTCAATCCGCGGCTTTTGATATGTGACGAGGCGGTCTCTGCACTGGATGTTTCCGTTCAGGCTCAGGTCCTGAACCTTTTGCAGGATCTGCAGCACGAGTTCGACCTGACTTATCTGTTCATCTCTCATGACATGTCGGTCGTCCGTCACGTCAGCGACACGATTGCAGTCATGCAAAAGGGCAAGATCGTCGAAACAGGCCTTGCGCGTGACGTCTTCGACAACCCGAAGGCGGATTATACGCGGACACTCCTCAGCGCGGTGCCGAAAATCGGCCAGGCGCAATCCAAACTCATGGAGGCCTGACGATGCAAGCGTTCACTTCCTTCATCATCGTCCTCGGCTCACGGCTGGTAACGGCCCTCATTCAGCTTTGGGTGATCGCAACGCTGGTATTTTCGATCATGTATATCATGCCTGGCGATCCGGTCCTGTTGCTGCTTGGTCCAGAAAGTAACCCATCGCCGGAAACGGTTGCTGCGATGCGCCAGCAGCTTGGCCTCGACCAGCCTGTCTTGTCGCAATATGTCAAATGGCTGGGAGGGGCCGCGACCGGTGATCTCGGCAACTCGCTCGATGGCTATCCTGTCATCGAATACGTTGCAGCCAGCCTGCCAAAAACGATGGAACTGGCCGTTGCTGCGATTGTGATTGCGGCACTTATCGGTGTTCCTGTCGGCATTGCCGCCGCCTTGCGCCGCGGAAGTTTTCTCGATGGTCTTCTGACATCTCTGTCGACACTCGGCATCTCCGTACCGGTCTACATCCTTGGTTCACTCCTGATCCTGTTGCTCAGCCTGAACCTCGGCTGGCTGCCGTCGAGTGGATACACAGACATTTCCCGCAACGCATTCCTGCATTTCCAGAAGCTCGTGTTACCGGCCTTGACGCTTGGCCTCGGACTGGCCGCGTCGATTGCCCGGATGACCAGGTCTTCGATGCTCGAAATACTCGGTCGTGACTTTGTTCGTTCGTTGCGTGCACGCGGCATGCGTGAGCGTAGAGTGATCTGGCTCCATGTTCTACGAAACGCGGCAATCCCGATCGTCACCATCGTTGGCCTGCAACTCGGCAACTTGATGGGCGGAACGGTTCTCGTCGAGGCTCTCTTCAACTGGCCAGGTCTCAGCACGCTTCTGGTTACGGCGGTATCGAACAGAAATTATCCGCTTGTGCAGGGCAGCATCCTGATGATCGCCGCTCTCTTCATTCTCATCAACCTGTGCGTCGACCTTCTCTATAGCCTGCTCGACCCACGTATTCGTCGGAAGCGCGCATGATGACGTCTCTTCTTTTTCGCCGTCCGCTCGTTCTTGCAAGCCTGCTCGTCATCCTCGCGGTTCTCGCAGTCGCGCTGGTCGGGCCGGCGATCGCGCCGCATGATCCGCTGCTGATCAATCAGAACGCCGTGAACCAGACGAGTTCCGTTGCATATCTGCTAGGAACAGACGAATTCGGTCGTGACATCCTCTCCCGTCTTCTCGTCGGCATCCGACCGACCATCCTCGTTGCGGTCGTCTCGACGGTGATTGCGGCCATCGGCGGCACGGCATTTGGCATCATCGGTGCCTACAGCCGTCCTGTGCCCGCATTTTTCGTCATGCGCGCCGTCGACATCATGCTGAGCTTCCCGGCAATCCTTCTGGCGCTTCTGGCTGTCGGTTTCTGGCGCAGCGGTGTCGTCAGTCTCAGTGTCGTTATCGGCATCATTTTCATCCCGCAATTTGCCCGCGTCGCACAGTCCGCCACATTGCAGGTCATTCGTCAGGAATTCATCGAGGCAGAACATGCCATGGGCGCAAGTTATCTGCGCGTCGTGTTCAAGGCGATCTTGCCAAACATCCTTTCACCGCTGGTGGTTCAGGGAACGCTGACGATTGCCGCCGCAATCCTTCTGGAATCTGGATTGAGTTTCCTGGGGCTCGGCATCGTTCCGCCGGAACCGTCCTGGGGGCAGATGATCGGAACGGCACGTGGCTATCTCAGTCAGAACCCGATGTATGTCGTATGGCCTTCGGTCTGCCTCGCCTTCACGGTTCTTGCCATCAACATTCTCGGTGACGCGCTGCGCGATCACCTGGACCCCAGACTTCGCGAAAACTGATAAACAACAACGAAAGGGAACAATTATGCAGAGATTTCTCCGTCTGGCTTTGGCCAGCAGTTTCCTGAGCTTAGCTGCCACGGCGGCTTTGGCTGATGGCACACTGTATTTCGGGTTATCCGGCGAGCCGTCGACGCTCGATACCGTGGTCCAGCCTGGGACGTCCGGACGCACAGTGAAGCTCGCCATTCATCGTGGGCTCGTCAATTACGGTATCGATGGCAAGATTTCGCCAGAACTCGCCGAAAGCTACGACGTCAGTCCCGATGCGAAGGAGTTCACCTTCCACCTGCGCGCTGCCAAGTTCCACGACGGAACGGATGTTACCGCCGCCGATGTGAAAGCATCGCTGGAGCACATGCTTGATCCTGCCGGCAAGGCTGCCTTCCGCAACGAGCTTTCTATCATTTCGAAGATTGAGACGCCGGATCAGAAGACCGTAAAGCTCACGCTATCCAAGCCGTCGGTCGCCCTCGTTGATTATCTTGCGTTGCCGGAATCGGTCATCGTCCCTGCCGCATGGCTCGCGAAAAACGCAAACAACCCGACTGCGACGCCGGTTGGTGCCGGACCATTCAAGTTTGGAAGCTGGACCCGTGGACGCGAAATCGTTGTCGAGAAATTCGATGACTACTACAAGCAGGGCAAGCCTGATCTCGATGAAGTGCACTATGTCTTCTATAGTGATGAAAACACCCGCGTAAACGCGCTGAAGTCTGGCGATGTCGATATTATCGACTACGTACCTGCCAAGGATGCCGCCGACCTGGAAAAAGGTCCGGAGACAGAACTTCTCAGAAATACCGGTCCATTCATGGGGCTGCAATTCAACACCAAGTTCGAGCCGTTTTCGAAGCCAGAGGTCAGACAGGCCATTGCCTATGCCGTGGATCGAAGCGTCATCATCAATACGGCGTTCAATGGTCTGGGAAGCCCGATTTATGGCATTGCCATTCCGAAGGGATACATGGGGTATTCCGACGCCAAGGCGAACTACTTCAAACATGATGTCGCCAAGGCGAAAGAGCTTTTGACGAAGGCGGGCTATCCAGACGGTTTCGAGGTTCGTCTGCTTGCATCGTCGCAATATAGCTTCCACCAGAATACCGCAGTCGCAATCCAGTCTGAACTCGCCAAAATTGGCATCAAGGTGACGCTTGATCTTCCTGATTGGGCCAGCCGCATGGCGAAGGCGACCTCCGCAGACTATGATTTTACAGTGCTGGGAAGCCTGGGTGAAATCACAGACGCTGATTGGCTGAGCAACTACTATTACGGTGGCGACAAGCTCGTGCGAACCAACAATTCCCCTTATTTCAACGATCAGCAAATCAATGAGCTGTTGGATACGGGACGCGCAACGGTCGACAAGGCCGAGCGGGAAAAGATCTACGACAAATTCGTCGATCGCGCGTTGGAGTTGTCACCGCTGGTTTATTTCATGTGGCGCGAGCAGAACTACGCCATCAAAAAAGGTGTGACTGGCTTTACCAACATGCCGGGCTTCCTGACCTTCCAGTCGGGCCTGAGCATCGAGAACACCAAGGTCGAATAAGCGCCAGACCTGCCGGGCATAGCGATATGCGTGCCCGGCAGTTGTCTCCTGAGACACATTGTACTTTCTTTTTCCTGCAATCGCCCCCTGGCGACAGTCGCGCCCTTTCCTCGCCGGCGTCTGAGTTGACGACGCCTTGCTCCACGCTCTCGAAGACCCCCACAACTAGTTTTCAGGGCGGCAAATCAATTGGGGTCAGGTCATGTTGCGTTAATCATCTATGGCTAATTAAGCGATCGCGAAGCCATGAAGGCTCCAACCTCCCTCAAAAAATCTGCATACTTCCGGAGCAACCATGAACATTCGTGGCAAGATCTATTCGATCGTCGCGGTGATGGCGCTGACTGCGCTCACCATCGGCACCATCAGTTTTTACACCCTCAGCGTTTACGACGCCCGGGTTGATCGGCTTGAAAATTCAGCCAATCGTGCGCTGAACGGCGAAGCGCTCAACAAGCTTGTCACGGCGGTCGTCATGGACCTTCGCGGCACGTATGCCGCAACCTCAGTCGAAGAGGCAAAGCCGTTTGCGGATGGTGCGCTCGCATCGCTGGCCAAGATGAACACGCTGCTTGATGCCTGGGAGCCTCTGGTTCCTGAAGAGCAGAAAAAGGACTTTTCGGAGCTGCGTGAGAAAGCGACGGCATTTACCCGCTTCCGGACAGAGACGGCACGCATCGCCGTAACTGAGGGGCCAGCGGCCTCGAACATTCACGGCAACACCGAAGAAAATCGCGCCAACAGAAAGCATTATCAGAAAGAAATCGACGACGTCGTTAATCAGAACCAGGCGAAGCTTGCTGAAATCAGTTCCGACCTCCAGGCGTTTCAGTCCAGCGTACTGGTCATTATGGCCGCCGTCACAATCATCGGGCTTGCTGGCGGCGGAGCGATCGCGTTCTACATCGCCACGCATCAGATCAGCAATCCTATAAGAACTGTAACAAGCGTCATGAAGACTTTGGCCGCTGGCGACTTCCGCGCGGACGTACCGTTTTTGCAGCGCTCAGACGAAATCGGTGAAATGGCAGCGGCAGTCGAGGTCTTCAAGCAGAACGGCCTTGAGGTGCAGCGCATGAACGCCCAGGAAGCGGCGATGCGACAGAAGAGCGACAGCCTGCAGCAGGGGATGGCTGTGGTCGTGACCTCTGCTGCAGCCGGCGATTTTTCAAGAAGAGTGGGAACAAGCTATGGTGATGACGCTCTTGACCAGTTTGCCGCCAATATCAACACACTCGTGCAGTCGGTTGAAACCGGCGTAGACGAGACCAACCGGGTCGTTCGCCTCCTGGCTGACGGTGATCTCACCCAGACGATGACGGGCGAGTTCAAGGGCGTGTTCCAGCAGCTTCAGCAAAACGTCAACAACACGATTGCGAGCCTTCAGGAAACCGTGGGCGAAATTCGCACCGCAAGTGATACGTTGAACGCGAACAGCGAAGAGCTTCGTACGTCTTCGGATAGCCTTTCCAAGCGAACCGAGCAGCAGGCCGCGGCGCTTGAAGAATCTTCCGCAGCTCTAGACGAAATCACGACAGTGGTGCGGCAATCGACCGATCGTGCTCACGAAGCAACCAGGATTGTGTCGGAAGCCAAGGACCGCGCCGGGAAGTCCTCGGATGTCGTTGGTCGTGCCATCACCGCCATGGCGGAAATCAAGCATGCCTCCGACGAAATTGCTCAGATCACCAATGTTATCGATGAAATTGCCTTTCAGACCAACCTCCTTGCCTTGAATGCCGGTGTTGAAGCCGCTCGTGCGGGTGAGGCCGGTAAAGGGTTTGCGGTTGTCGCCCAGGAAGTACGGGAACTGGCGCAGCGTTCGGCCGTGGCAGCCAAGGATATCAAGGTTCTGATCAGCCGCTCCGCCACCAGCGTTCAGTCTGGTGTCACGCTTGTTGAGGACACCGGCGGCGCTTTGACCGAAATCATTGACTACGTTGCCCAGATCAATGATCGCATCCACTCTATTGCGACAGCATCGCAGGAACAGGCGACTGCACTTGCCGAGGTGAACACGGCCGTCAACCAGATGGACCAGGTCACGCAGCAGAATGCAGCCATGGTTGAGGAGACCTCGGCCTCCACGCACAAGCTTTCGGCAGAAGCGGCTGGCCTCTCGCAGCTTGTCGGCCGGTTCAAAGTCGCCAACCAGGCACGTCCGGCACCAGTGGTGGTCGTCTCGCAGCAACGTCAGCCCAAGCCCCGCTATGCCATGACGTCAGGTGCCAATGCACTCGACATGAGTGAATGGCAGGAATTCTGAGGTAATTACTCTTATCATCACGGCAACCACGAGGCCGCGTAAGCGCCTCGTGGTTTTCTATCAGGTATAGAGCGTTTGGCGTGAGCGAAACGGCTTTATTGCCGAGTGAGTGTAGTTCCCGATAAAGTCAGGCGAAACACACATGGCTTGCGACCGGGACATCCATGACCCTGATACTGACCGATATCACCAAATCCTATTTAACGGCGGAAGGTCCGACGCAGATATTGCGTGGTGTTGATCTTCGCCTGAATTCGGCCGAAAGCCTTGCACTGACCGGCGAGTCCGGCAGTGGCAAAAGCACTTTGCTCCATCTTGTCGGAGGCCTCGACAAACCCGATGGCGGCACGATTGTTGTGAATGGGCGTGAGATCGCCCACTTGGATGATACCGGCCGTGCCAATTATCGCCGCGTTGATGTCGGCGTCGTCTTCCAGCAATTCAATCTGATCCCAAGCCTCAACGTTGCCGCGAATGTCTCTTTCCATGCCAAGCTTGCCGGTCGTTTTGATCCCGCCTGGGAACGTGAACTGGTTCAGGCGCTCGGCATTGACCCGTTCCTGAAACGTTATCCGGAACAGCTTTCCGGTGGTCAGCAACAGCGGGTCGCGATTGCCCGCACACTCGCGGCAAGACCTGCGCTGGTACTCGCTGACGAACCGACCGGTAATCTTGACGAAGTGACGGCTGATATCGTTATCGACGTCATGCTTGACCTCACCAAGAACGCTGGAATGGCGCTTCTTCTTGTTACACATTCGAGCCGCGTGGCCGACAAGCTCGATCGCCGCGTCCTGCTGCATGGCGGAAAGGTGGTGGCATGAGTTGGCCCGCCTTCCGGGCGCTCCTTTCGCATTGGCGCTATCGGCCCCTTCAGTTCGTAACGCTAATTCTTGGTGTGGCACTGGCGACGGCGCTCTGGTCCGGGGTGCAGGCGATCAACGCTGAGGCGCGGGCAAGTTATGGGCGGGCAGCATCGGTTCTGGAACAGAATGACTTTGTTCAACTGGTGGACAGGGACGGCAGAGGTATCCCGACAGGCGTCTATTCAAGGCTTAGAAGAGCTGGCTGGAACGTTTCGCCTGTTATCGATGGTGATCGTAGGTTCGGGCAGGTTCGTATCCGGCTGATCGGTATCGATCCGCTGAGTATGCCGGCAAGTGGAGGAGGAGGTGGTTTTCGTGTCACCGGCACCTCTGATCTCGTTGCCTTCGTCGGAGAGCCGGGGCAACTGATCGTTTCCGCCGCAACCGCCAACCGACTCAAAGATGTCGGTGGTCTGTCCATTAAGACAGCCACGGATCTTCCCGACGACGCGGCCTTCGTCGACATCGGTGTTGCCGATCGACTGCTCAACCGGGGCGGTGCGTTAAGCAGGATTGTTGTTGCACCGATACAAAGACCTGGTCTCACCTCGCTCGAAACGCTCGCACCGGAACTGTCGATACGTGCCGCAGGCGAACGCCCCGACGTCTCCAGTCTGACTGACAGTTTTCATCTCAATCTGACCGCATTCGGCTTTCTGGCTTTTGTTGTCGGTCTCTTCATCGTCTATTCGGCGACGGGACTGTCTTTCGAACAGCGGCGCGGCACGTTCCGTACGCTCCGGTCGGCCGGCGTTTCTCTCCGTGCGCTGACGGCCATGCTGGTTCTCGAGATCGCGGCTTTTGCGCTTCTGTCCGGTCTGATCGGTGTGATCATCGGCTATTTTGTCGCCTCGGCATTGCTGCCGGGTGTTTCTGCTACGTTACGCGGGCTTTATGGCGCGAGTGTTCCGGGTGCCTTGTCCTTGAGACCGGAATGGTGGGCGGCCGGGCTGGCAATGGCGCTTTTCGGCACGGCACTTTCTTCCGTTCAGAGCTTGTGGCGGGTCTGGTCGATGCCAATCCTGGCGTCTGCGCAGCAAAGAGCCTGGGCAAGGGCTTCGACACGGAGCCTCACGATTCAAGCGGTGAGCGGCTTGATGCTCCTGCTCGTATCGGCGGTATTGGCTCTTGTCGGGCACGGTCTCTACTTGGGCTTTGTAATCCTTGGCAGCCTTCTTCTGGGTGCGGCTCTGATCCTGCCAGCTGGCCTGGCATTCTGCATGGGTATTGCCCAGCGGATGTCACGGTCTGTACTGGTCGAATGGTTCTGGGCTGACACCCGCCAGCAGCTTCCAGGCCTGTCACTGGCGTTAATGGCTCTCTTGCTTGCACTCTCTGCCAACATTGGAGTTGGAACGATGGTCTCGAGTTTTCGCCAGACGTTTCTCGGTTGGCTTGATCAGCGGCTTGCTGCGGAAGTGTATGTGACTGCGCGTGATGAGCGCGAGGCTGCGCGCCTCAGGCAATGGCTTCCGAGCCATGTCAGTGCGGTTCTTCCCATTTGGAGTATTGAGGCAGACGTTGCCGGCCGCCATATGCAGATAGCAGGTGTCGCCGATGATCCGACCTATCGCGACAACTGGCCGATCATTGTCAGTCTGCCAGATGCCTGGGATGATGTCGCCGATGGAAAAGGCGCACTGGTAAATGAGCAACTCTGGCGCGCTGGCAGGGCGATACTTGGACAGGAGATCGAGCTTCCCGGAGGTTGGCGTACAAAGGTGGTGGGGGTCTTTTCCGATTACGGCAACCCAAACGGTCAGGTGATGGTGGGATTGGATGCTCTCGTACGTCATTACCCCACCGTTGCGAAGTTGCGCTATGGTTTGCGAATGGCGCCGGAGACCGTCGCGGAATTCAGACGCCGTCTGGTTGCGGACTTCGGTCTGCCCGAGGCCAATATCGTTGATCAGGTTTCCCTGAAGCGGCAATCGACCGCAATCTTCGAGCAGACCTTTGCCGTGACAGGCGCTCTCAATGTCCTCACCCTCGCGGTTGCAGGCTTTGCGATGTTTTCGAGCCTTTTGACCTTGTCATCTCTCCGGCTGCCACAGCTTGCCCCAGTCTGGGCGATGGGGCTTAGACGTCGCGACCTGGCTTTTCTTGAGGTCGCCCGGACGCTTGCCCTGTGGTTTGCCACGTTTGTTGCCGCCGTCCCGGTGGGGCTTGCTCTTGCCTGGGTGCTGCTGTCCGTCGTCAATGTCGAGGCGTTCGGCTGGCGTCTGCCGTTGATCCTGTTTCCGATGGACTGGTTGTGGCTCGGCATGATCGCTCTGGTCGCCGCCATCCTGTCCGTGCTGCTGCCCGTACGCCGATTGGCAACAACCGATCCGGCGGATCTTTTAAGGGTGTTTGCCAATGAGCGTTAGATCGAAGTTCTTGGCGTTGGTCGCATTCGCCGTGCTGGCGTTTTTCCCGGTCATGACATTTGCACAGGGCTTTGCGGGTCTGGGTTCGAATGCCGAGGGCTTTTCAGTTCCGCAGCGCGGTGTCCAGCTCACGTTCCCGCGTGATCATGGACCTCATTCCGACTACAGGATCGAGTGGTGGTACCTGACAGCCAATCTCGAGACCGTCGCTGGAGAGAGGCTTGGCGCGCAATGGACTTTGTTTCGATCGGGCCTAGCTTCAGGTGAAAGGCCAGGATGGTCAGATCCGCAAATATGGATCGGTCATGCGGCGGTCACGACAGCCAGCCGCCACCACGTTGCGGAACGGTTGGGGCGGGGTGGCGTAGGGCAGGCAGGCGTTGTCGTTGCACCTTTCGAGGCATGGATCGACGACTGGAATATGATGGCCACGGGTGCGGGCAGCGATCAGCTCGATCAAATCACACTCAGCGCAACTGGGCAGGATTTCGAGTATCGTTTCGAGCTCAAGGCAAAGGGGCCGCTGGTCCTTCAGGGAGATCGCGGCTATTCCGTGAAATCGCTGGCTGGACAGGCGAGCTATTATTATTCGCAGCCCTTCTACGAGGTCAGCGGAACTGTTGTGCTCGATGGGCGATCTGTCGATGTCAAAGGTGAGGCATGGCTGGATAGGGAATGGTCGTCTCAGCCGCTTGCGGCAGATCAGACAGGCTGGGACTGGTTTTCATTGCACCTTGCAACAGGCGAAAAGGTCATGGCCTTCCGGCTGCGCGACAGCGGCGCAGGTTACACGTCGGCAAACTGGATTTCAGCCGACGGAAAAGTGTCGCCAATTCCGTCTGAGGATATTTCGTTCGATCCGCTTAGGTCCGCAGATGTCAACGGCAAGCAGATCCCGGTCGAGTGGCGCGTCAGAATACCTAGTCGAGGGTTCGACATCACAACGAAAGCCCTGAACGACAAATCCTGGATGAGTACGACCACGCCATACTGGGAGGGGCCCATCCAGTTTCAGGGTAGTGTTTCCGGACAGGGGTACCTTGAGATGACGGGCTACTGACCAGAAAGATCCGCACGCGTCCTAACCTGAATGGTTACCGGCGGGTCCTGATCGTGATGCCGTAAGCCAGCCCCCCGATCACGCTCGCCACGATCCCCGCAGGCACATCCCATGGAAATGCAACGATCCGGCCGATCCAGTCTGAAAAGATCATCAAAACGGAGCCAAATATTGCGCAACCGTAGATATGTCCAATCGGTTTGTGAATGCCGAGAAGTCTGACGAGATGAGGAACCATCAGTCCGATGAAGCTGATCGGTCCAATGATGACTGTTGCTACACCTGTTAGAAGTGCAGT
Source organism: Agrobacterium tumefaciens (assembly GCA_025559845.1). NCBI lineage: Bacteria > Pseudomonadati > Pseudomonadota > Alphaproteobacteria > Hyphomicrobiales > Rhizobiaceae > Agrobacterium > Agrobacterium tumefaciens. The sequence continues at coordinate 687,318 of CP048470.1, read as the reverse complement.
CACGATGATGATCGTCAGGCGCGCAGCGCTGGTATTGACGCCCAGGGACGTTGCCGTCGTCTCGCCAAGAGGCAGCATTGTAAGCCAGCGTCGAACGAAAGGAAGGATTCCTAAAATCCCGACAAACGATATCAGCGTCATGAACGCATCGCATGGCGTTACGGAATAGGCCGATCCCGAAAGCCACCCCACCAGTCGAGTGAGCCGGATGTCACCAAAATAGGCGACCATAGACAAAAGTGAGCCGCTGAGAGCTGTGACCGCGAGACCGGAAAGAAGAAGTCTCTCTGGGGCGTAGGCGGATCGTTTGGCAAGTCTGAGTGCGATGACAAGAAACAACAGCGAGCCGCCAGCAGCGATGACCATTGTCTGAGGCCGGGTCAGTGGCGGTAAAAGAAAGATCACCGGCAGCATGATGAGTGCGGCACCAGAAGACACCCCGAGAAGTTCTGGGCTGGCGAGGCTGTTGCCGGTCATCCGCTGCATGAGACATCCAGCCATCGCAATCATGCCCCCGGCCGCGCCGGTTGCCATCACACGCGGCCAACGCCAAGGCAGCAACTCGCTCAGTTCGGCGTTTGTCGCAATGAAGAACCCATCCGGCGTTCTTCCAATGGTGAGGCTGCCAATAATAGCGACTGTAAGGCATGATATTGCAAGGCAGAAAATGAACCACAGCCGCCCAGTTCTCTCACGAATATGAGGGTCGCGTGTTTCTCCCATAGTCACGGGCGAGCGAACCTTGCGGAGTAGAAGCAGAATAAGGGGAGCAGCGAGGAGCGCTGTTGCTGTCCCGGCCGGAATGGCGATAACCGTCTCCAGAACCTGCAGGGTCTGATCAGTTAACAGCAGAAGTGCGGCCGACAGAAGTGCGCTGAAAACCGCCCGTTGCGAAAATCGGCGTGCACCTGAGAGGCTGGCGAGTGCCGATCCACCAAGACCAACGAACGCCAGAACGCCAAGCTGCGAAGTGACGATTGCAGCGATGGTGGCCGAGAGTGCCACCGCAACAAACCTTACAATTCTTGGCGAAACTCCAAGGTTGCCCGCCGAAGCGTCGTCCAGATCAAGAAGTGACAATGGCCTTCGTAGAACTGCGATGCCACCAACGACAGCAGCTAATATTATTGTCAAAGTGGATGCGGTGTTCCAGTTGTCCTGTACCAAAGAACCGGCTTGCCAGAGAAGCAGATCGCCGAGTTCATCGAAATGTGTGAGTATCAGAATGGAGGTGAAAGCCTCGAGCAGAAGGCCCAGGATCAATCCGTTCAGGATCAGAAAGAGCGGCGAAAAAGATCCGCGATAGGAAAGAGCAAGAACGACAGCCAATCCCACGAGCGCCCCGACGAGGGCCGGCATCACAAAGCTCGTTATGATGGTAGGCAGCCAGATCAGACTGAGGGCGACAGCAAACCGCGATGCTGCCAGAAGGCCGACTGTTCCCGGTTCGGCGAGCGGGTTGCGTAGGCCCTGCTGCATCAGCGCGGTGGCTAGGCCTAGAAGACATCCACCTGCCAAGGCAACAATGAAACGAGGGACTGTGCCGTAAAGCAATTGAACGGATTTCAATTCGTTCGTCGGCAGATGGGGGAATGGAGATACGTCTGGCCAGCCTGCGCGTTGCAGATTGAATGCGAATAGGGCAAGGCCAGCCAAGAGAAGAGTGTGCAAGATCAGCGACATACGGCGATCTTGCTGCCGGGCCACGAAATCAGCCATCCGTGATCGTTCCCAGTTTTTGTCCGAGCTGGTTTGCAAATCGCTCTGCGGAACGTATGCCGCCGTTCGGATAAATGACGGGCATTCGGATGACCCGGCCGTTTTTTACAGCCGGCAGGACGTGCCAGAGAGCCCCGGCCTCTAATCTCTGCAAGGCAATGTCCGTCTCCTGTCCTCGGTCAAAATGGATGATGACAGCGTCCGGCTCGTCCGCCAGGCGAATAAGGGGCGCGTTGGTCACACCGGCGGCGTTGACCCGACCGCTAAAGGCATTGCGCAGGCCCAGTTGTTTCAGCATGTCGCCCAACAAGCCGTTACCACCAAACAGTGCGATATTTCGGCCGTCTCGGTTGAACCGGCAGACGTAAACGGGCCTGGAAAATGACTTCAGCCGAGCGCGGGTTTCGTCAATTTCAGACCGCATAGCGGCTACGGCGCTTCGGGCTGCGAAGGCGTGCCCCGTCATGTCTGCGAGCTTGGCGATCAGAGCCTCGCAGTGGGCGATGGCAGGGGTTTTGCCTGCGAAAACGGGGATAGGGGTCACTGGAGCGATGCGCGTCGCTGTTTCAAGGCCTGCTGCCTGCCAATCGGCGACGAAAATGCGCGATGGCGACAAGCGCTGGAGGTATTCCAGGTTCGGTTCATTGAGTGGGCCGAGGTCCGAGACACTGTCAGGCATCGACGGGTTTGCTACAAGGCGCTGATAAAGCGGGATATTCGATGTTGCGACGGGCACGGCGCCGATTGTCAGCAGCAATTCGGTAATCAGCAGGTCCAGACTGACAAAACGGTCCCCCTTATCCTGTGCAAAAGAGTGTGACGGTAATGACAAACACCCGAGGGCCGCAGATGCAGCCCTCAGGAAATCTCGTCTGCGGATCTCTAATGCCCCTACCATTTGTAGGAAAGAGTTGCTGACACAGTCAGCGGTTCGCCAAAACGGCATCCGTCCGTCGAAACGCAGGTATAATATTTTTTATTGAACAGATTGCGGGCATTGAGCTTCAGATCAAGTCCATCGAGATCTGCGTTCAACTTTCCAAGGTCAAAGGTCGCCATCGCGTCGAACATGACGTAACCGGGAACATTGGCGACGTTGTCCGTCAGATTGGTTTCCCCGACATAACGCATCCCGCCGCCCACACGCACGCCTTCAAGTCCCAGGTCATCAAGTCCGTAATCTGCCCAGAGGGAAACACTGTGGCGTGGAACAAGAGCTACCTGCTGCCCGATCTCGGCAGGCTTGGCGCTTTGAGTAATCTCCGCATCCGTGAAGGTGTAAGCCGCGACGATGCCCCAGTTGCCAATATCTCCACGCGCTTCGAGTTCCAATCCGCGAGAGTGGATTTCTCCCTGCTGATAAGCGAGGCCACCGGCCGTGTACGAGACGACATTTTCCTGTTTCAGATCGTAGACCGCAGCACTGAACTGCAGATTGGTACCGACTGGCTGATATCGGACGCCCGCCTCGTATTGCAAACCTTCATTCGGCTTGAGAGCATTGCCGGTGATGTAGTCTGACCCAACCTGAGGAAGGAAAGACTGGCTGACGCTGACATAAGGGGCCAGGCCGTTGTCGAACAGGTAGACAAGCCCTGCTCTGCCGGTGAAGGCGCTGTCGCTTTGCTCTACGATCGAGCCGTTCTGATAGCTTCGGGTGGATGAATCCGCCCAATCGTGGCGACCTCCCAACAAGAGCACCCAGTGATCATCAAATTTGATCTGGTCCTGAAGGTAGATTCCGTACTGGTCGCCAATGCTGTCGGAGCCACGGTCAACCGCGTAGCTGACGTTTGGTCTACCGGTGCTAACACCGCTCGAGAGGTTGAGCGTGCTGTAGCTTGCACCACGATAGCGGTGGCTGTCGTAGGACCGGCGATAATAGTCAAACCCACCCAGCAGGGTATGTTGAGCACCAAGGGCATCGAACTCGTATTCAAGCGAGTTATCCGACGTTACGCCGTAGGACGTTTCAGCGCGAGCCGAAGCCAATCGCGTCATGATCCCACTCGCGCTGATCGGCGCCAGATTGGGCATCATGTAATCCCACTGAATATCCGCCTTGAAATAGCGAGCTGCGTTGCGAAGTTTGAGGCCATTTTCGAACTCGTGCTCGAATTCGCCGCCAATTGTGTAAATGTCCGACTTGTAGGTGTCGAAGCTGTCTATTCCGGTGAATGTGTCGCGATCAAGCCAACCGGATGTGATGTCAGACAGCAGGTATGGCGGTGCAAAACGCGTGTCGACGTGTTGGTAGCTGCCGAGTACCGTCAGTGACGTAGCGTCATCTGGCCGCCAGGTAAGCGCGGGCGCGATGTAAACCTTGTCGTCATCGGTCTTGTCGACCCAGTTGTCTGCGTCACGGTAAAGGCCTGTCAGGCGATAGCTGAGTACGCCTTCATTATCGATAGGCCCGCCAAAATCACCCGATACCTGCTTCTTGTTGTAACTGCCGTATTCAACATTCACTTCGCGCAGTGGTGTCGCAGTTGGGCGTTTCGAAATGGCGTTGACGATACCACCTGGTGCGACCTGTCCATAGAGAACGGATGACGCGCCGCGCATCACTTCGACACGCTCAAGGCCGTATGGCTCCTGGCCGCCGTCATACACGTTGGACTGGAACTTCATCCCGTCGCGCAGATTACCGGTGTTGCCGCTTGCAGTGTTGAAGCCACGGATCATGAAATCGTCGACCATCCGGCTAAAACCGCCAGATTGCGTTGTTATCCCGGGAGTATAGCTCAACGTGTCGGCCAGTGATGTGGCCTTTTGATTGGCAATCTGGTCTGCCGTCACCACACTGATGGATTGGGGTGTCTCGACGATGGGAGTATCGCTTTTCGTCCCGGATGAGGAACTGCTGGCACGATACCCCTCAAGAGGGCTAAAGGCACCGCCTGTCCCGTCGACAACAATCTGTCCGAGGGTTGTCGTTCCCGTCTGGCGGGTTCCCAAGGAAGGAGATGCAGCGCTCAATATCGTCACGGCGTTACCGCCACTGAACGCATAGCGCAGGCCAGAATTTGCCAGAAGCTTGGAAAGAGCATCCTGCGGCGTCAGCCGTCCTTCTATAGCCGGTGCCTTCGTGTTCGCCGCAATCGACGTTTCATAAGCGATCTGCAGCCCGGACTGTGCTGAAAATCGGCGAAGTGCGAGGTTCATCGACGTTGCGGGAATGTTGAAATCAACCACTTGTACTGATTGAGCTAAGGCTGGCCTCGTGGTCCAAGCTGTGCTGGTTCCGACAATTCCGATCGCGACACCCGCCATCAGCACCCGAAGCATTTTGCCTCTTCCGCCTATCTTATCGCTACCAATAGTCCCGCTCATTTCATCGCCCCTACGCATAAATCTCATCAGAGCAGGCCGCTTTCTGGCCCGCCTAGATTGTTGACGCGTGAGCGAAGGTTTTACCTAAAGAGAGGTTCTGATTTTTCTGAAAATAATCACGAGATCATGATTGCCACACCAGGAATACGGCGAACCGAGAGGTCCTGAGTACGGGCGACCGAGCGTAGAGCCGCCACCGGGTCGTTTGTCGAGAAAACACCGCTGACCTGGACCGATCTGTCGATCCCCGGCCCTAAAAGGACGGGCTCGTAAACATAACGGGCAATCTCGTCGATGGCGGTTGCAAAGGGCCTGCCTTCGAAAATGATCTTTCCTTGCCGCCAGGCAAGCACCATTTCCATATCGGCGGTGGATGGTCGGTCAGGTGCCATCCCCGAGGCGTAACGTGTTTGCTGCGCGGCCTTGAGGTCGACAAACATCGATCCGGCAATATCAACGACATCTGGGGAGACGGGACTGGCAACGAGGGCATAGCCGCTTACGACCGCGACGGTTGTCGTGTCGCGTACCATGTTGATCGAGATCTGGCCTTCTTCAACATCGGTGATGCCGTTCGACGCGGCAACCCGGAACCGGCTTCCGCTGGGATCGCGCGCGACACCAAATTCTGCATCCCCACGCAACAGGTGAACGAGACGAAGGTTGTGGCGATAATCTATCTTTATCGCACTTCCGGAATTGAGTGCGATGACCGTTCCATCGGGCAAAGGCAGTTCCTGTTGTCCTCCGGCCGGTACGATGTAGTCAGCTTTCCACCATGTGTTGATCGTGGGCGCTGTCAGGACAGCAACGGATGCTGCCATAGCCGCAGCACCTCCGCCAATCATCGCCCGCCGGGTCATGGATGGGGTTGTTGGGAGCTGAGGGATATCGGCAGCCCCATCCAAGAGATCCATTTGCTTCCAGAAATGCCTCTCGCGGTCAAACGCGGCTCTGTTTTCTGGTCGGTGATCACGCCAGGCCTTGAACCGCTCCAGCTCGGTTTCACTCAGTGTCCCGGAACTCAGGCGGACAAGCCAGTCACGCGCGTCGGACTCAGCGCGGTGGCGTTCAGATCTGTTGATGTCATTGTCCGTCATTCAAATGGAAACCACTATTACCGCAGCAGGCCAACGATGCATGGCAATGCCGTTATCACACAACCCGTTAGGGCGCGCTACTATCACACCGGAAAACTGGCAGCTATCGCTCAAGCGTGTTGCGCAGAACGGCAAGGCGTTCCAATGCGCGTCTGACATGATAATACACGGCCTCTTCCGTGATCGCTTCGATTTCTGCAATCCGCTTATGTGTGAGGCCTTCGACCCGGCTCATCAGGAAGATTCGCCGTGTTCTGTCCGGCATCTGGTCAAGTGCATCGGTCACGGCCTTCAGTGTCTGCCGCCCCATAAGAAGTCTCTCAGGAGAAACGTGATCGCACGGTTCTGAAAGGATCTCTTCGATCTCAGCGTCTATGTTTCTACGCCGACGTTCCTTGCGCAGATAGTCGATTGTCGTGTTTTGGGCTGTCTTGCGAATGAATCCCAATGGATTGTCAACGCCAGCAGGCTGATTGGAGGTCTGGAGCTTTATCCAGGTATCTTGAGCGAGGTCTTCCGCCAGACCCTGATCCATGCGGCGTTGTCTTGAAAAGGATATCAGTTGCGGTCGCAAGCGGACAAAAGATTCCAGTAATCTGACGAGGTCGATTGTCATATTGCTCGGGTCTGCCGGTTGAGAACTGATCGTGAAGCGTGTCGTAGGACAGCTATCAAAGCCAATCCAGCCAAGGCAGGCCATTTAATATGACAGAATTACTCTTCTTATGTTTGCGTGATATTCCTGCACCAGTTTGACCGCTCGGACCAGGCCGGTTCAGATTTTGTTGTCGTTTACGCGAATGCGTCCTTGATCGAGTGCTCTGTAGCACCTCCCGCTATCAGGGCTGCCAGCAGAATTCTTGCTTGCCCTGGACGAAGGTTGGACGAGTGCGTGGCGCCTGCCAGGCTAAGATCGTGCCCACCACCGCCACCGCCGTAGGATGGGGTCAGCTTGCCCTGCGGCACGCGGCTGGAAACCACCAATGGCACATTGCGTGCTGAGCTGCGCTGAACAGCTTCTACAATCGAGGGATTGGCATTGCCGGAACCAAGCGCGGCAAGCACGATGCCTTGGGCGCCAGCGTCGAGGCTCGCATCGATAAGAGCGCCGTCGCAGCCGGGATAGATCGCAATGATATCGATGCGGAGCGCACCGACATCTCCGGAATAAAGACCTGGCGGGTTGTCCTGCCCGGTCGATTGACGGAATGCGTCGATCTCATCGGCGGAATGCTTGTAGAGGCCCCAGGCAGGGGATGTGCGTCCACCGAAGCAGACCAGAACACCGCGCCCGGCATTCTTGCGGTCAGTTGCAGCAGCAATCGCTGCAGCAAGATTGGCCGGTCCGTCTGCCTGGTGATGATCGGCAGTGTGCTGTGCGCCGGTGAAGATGACCGGTTTCGTCAGGCGATTTTGCAGTTGCACCAGCATGGCGCTTTCTTCCATCGCATCCGTGCCATGAAGGACAACGACACCATCGACTGTGTCGTCGGCCAGCAGTTTTCCCACCGCATTGCTGATCGACTGCATGTCGGCCAATGTGAGGCTTGCTGAATCTTTTGCCATCAGATCGATGGCTCTCAAGTCGACGCTGGATTGGGGAAGCAAGCCGACAAGGCTGTCGCCGTCGAGGCAGGGTTCGCTGGAGCCGTTGGCGTTACGCTTGCTGGCGATGGTTCCACCGGTGGCGATGACCGCCACCAGTGGTTTGTTCAAAGAGCCGATCACGAAGCGATCCGATCATCGGCCGCCGCTTGCTTGGCGGCTGTTTCGGCAGCGATGGCCGCAATGCGGTCACGGGCGAGAAACCAGCCAATGATCAGGGCCGGTACGATGATGATCAGGGAACCAATCGTCCAACTGCCGACTGGATAGTCCAGTGCCATCAGTACCAACACACTGAACAGGAAGATGAGCGTGATGATACCGGTGTAGGGGGCGCCGAACATCGCGAAATCCGGCCGCTTCATCTTGCCCTGACGTGCAAGGCTCCAGAGTTTCAGTTGGCAAAGTACGATCACTGCCCAGGCGCTAATGATACCGAGTGCCGCCAGATTGAGGGCGATCTCGAACGCCATGGCTGGCACGATCGCGTTCAGAACGATACCAATTGCCGTGACCGCTGCCGTGACCGCGATCCCACCATAGGGGACACCGGCCTTGTTCATCTTTGCAAGTGCGGCCGGAGCGGAGCCCGATATCGCCATCGAATGAAGAATGCGTCCCGTGGAGTAGAGGCCGGCATTTAACGACGACAGAACGGCCGTGAGCACAACAAGGTTCATGATGATGTCGGCACCTTCGATGCCGATAGCGCCGAAGAAGGTTACAAACGGGCTCTCACCAGCCTTGTAAGCGCTGTAGGGCAGAAGCAGAGAAAGCAGAACGACCGAACCGACATAAAAAACCAGCAGGCGAACAACGACGGTGCGGATGGCGCGCGGCATGATCTTGCGGGGGTCTTCAGTTTCGCCCGCAGTGGTGCCGATCAATTCGATCGAGGCATAGGCAAATATCACACCCTGAATAATCACGAATGCCGGTAATATGCCGTTCGGCAGGAAGCCGCCATTGTCGCTGATCAGACTGAAGCCGGTGACGTGGCCCTCGATCGGGGTGCCGAAGATGACGAAATAGACGCCGACGATCAGGAAGGTGACGAGCGCCAGAACCTTGATCAGGCTGAACCAGAACTCAAGTTCGCCGAAGACCTTGACCGAAAGCAGGTTCATCGCCAATACGACGACCAGAGCGACAAAGGCGAAAACCCATTGGTCGATGCCCACCAGGAAGGGCACGTACTGTTTGAAGAAATTCATGTAGAGCGCGACCGCGGTCACGTCAGCGACCGCCGTCATCGCCCAGTTCAGCCAGTACATCCAGCCGACGGCGAAAGCCATCTTCTCGCCGTAGAATTCGCGGGCGTAGGAAACGAAAGAGCCCGAAGTCGGGCGGTGCATGATCAGTTCGCCGAGCGCGCGCAGAACCAGAAACGCAAAGAAACCGCAAAGTGCGTAAACGAAGATGAGGGCAGGTCCGGCTGCCGCAAGTCTTCCGCCAGCTCCGAGGAAAAGCCCGGTGCCGATTGCACCACCAATGGCGATCATCTGGATCTGACGCGGTTTGAGGGCTTTTTGATAGCCCTGGTCTTCGGCAAACTCGATGCCTTTTTCAGCCTTGATCTGTGTTGATGTATTCACTGAAACGCTCCTCCCTAGAGCTCTCATATCTTGCCAGAAGGCGAGCGATGATTTCGTTCATTCGCGTATGTCGTCGCGGAATCCTGTAATGCTGTAATACAGATTTCGCCTTCTTAAAACCATGATTGGGCTTTCGTCAAGTTCGATGAAATTCATTTGACCATTTCACCGAGGCAAGCTTATGTGTCAAAATCTGTCTTACAGCATGACAGGTTATTAATTGTGGAGGATGCCAGAGATGGCGATGCGCATTGAAAAAGATCTTCTCGGCCCGAAAGAAATCCCGGTGGATGCCTATTGGGGCGTCCATACGGCGAGGGCCGTCGACAACTTCCCCGTCACCGGCATTACGATCAGTAAGTACCCGCACGTTATCCGTGGCCTGGCCTACGTCAAGGAAGCTGCAGCCGAAACGAATTTCGAACTCGGCTTCCTCGATGGAAAGCGGCGCGATGCTATCGTTGCAGCCTGCAGGGAGATCAGGGCGGGGGCCTTGCACGATCAGTTCGTTGTCGATGTGATCCAGGGTGGCGCCGGCACGTCCACGAACATGAATGCCAATGAGGTTATTGCCAACCGCGCTCTCGAACTCTTGGGCCATGCAAAGGGTGACTACGCGCACCTGCATCCTAATGATCACGTCAATCTCAGCCAGTCGACGAATGACGCCTATCCGACCGCCATAAACGTCGGGACGATCGAAGCTATCGACACACTGGCCGTCTCGATGGAGTTTTTGCAGAGAGCATTCGAGCGCAAGGCAAGGGAGTTCGATCCAATCCTGAAGGTTGGACGTACCCAATTGCAGGACGCTGTTCCGATGACGCTCGGCCAGGAATTCCGCGTCTTTGCGGTTATGCTTGGAGAAGACCGCGCGCGATTGCTTGAATCTGCGACCTTGCTGCATGAAATCAACCTTGGCGCGACGGCGATCGGTACCGGTCTCAATGCTCCTGTGGGATATGCTGCACTGGCGTGCAAACACCTTTCGCGGCTGACCGGACGGCCGCTGACGACTGCTGTCGACCTGATCGAGGCTACACAGGACCCTGGCGCATTCGTGCATCTGTCAGGGGTTTTAAAGCGAGTTGCGGTCAAGTTGTCGAAGACCTGTAACGATCTGCGCTTGTTGTCCTCGGGACCGCGCGCCGGTATCGGAGAGATCAATCTTCCGGCCATGCAGGCGGGTTCAAGCATCATGCCGGGCAAGGTCAATCCGGTGATCCCGGAGGTTGTCAATCAGGTCGCTTTTTCGGTCATTGGCAATGATATCACCATCACCATGGCCGCCGAAGCCGGCCAGTTGCAGCTCAACGCCTTTGAGCCGGTGATCGTACGCTCACTTAGTGACAGTATCGCCCATCTTGAGGCGGCCTGCCGTATTCTTGCAGAGCGTTGTGTCGATGGCATCACGGCCAATCCGGGTATCATGGCTCTGCGCCTGGAGCAATCGCTCGGTCTGGCGACCGCACTCAACCCGCTGATCGGCTATTATGCGGCGACCCAGGTTGCACGAGAAGCGCTGGAGACCGGCCGAACCATTGTCGAGGTAGTGCTTGAACGGGGGCACCTGACTGCCGAACAGCTGGATAAAGCGCTGCGTCCGGAAGTTCTGGCGAATGTCCAAAAACCGGTCAGCGATCCGGCTGAACTGCGCCGATAATCTCGGTGACTGCCAGCTTCACCTGACCGAGGTGAAGCTCCATGGCTCGCGAGGCGTCGTCTTGCGAGCCAGCATCGACCGCTGTTGCAATCTGTCGATGTTCGAGGTTGGATGCCACACGGCGACTGGCCATCAGGTTGACCAGTTCGGACTGCTGCATGAGTGCATCGCGTGAATCCATGACAATCTTGGCGAACACGGCATTGCCGGACGCTTCTGCCAGGAGCATATGGAAATCGGAATCGAGCCTGACCCAGCGAAGGGGGTCTTCTTCCTTCTCCATATCATCGCAGAGTTTTAGGAGGCGCATGGATTGCTGTTTCGTGCGGCGCAAGGCGGCCCAGCCAGCGGCAGGAACCTCGATGAATGGGCGCGCTTCGATCAGATCTCGTGCAGAATAACCACTATAACTCAGATCGCTTGATGGCGTGGCGGTCGTCACGAACGTGCCGCTTCCTGTCCGCGTCTGTGTCATTCCCAGCGTCTGAAGTGAACGAAGGGCTTCACGAATAACCGGACGGCTGACACCGTATTTCGACGCGAGATGAGCCTCAGATGGCAGGCGCCTGCCAACTTCGATACGGCCGGAAATTATCGCAGAACGCAGCTCTTCGAATACCGCTTCAGCCGCATTTTTGCGACTGATCGGGCTACTTTCTGACAACCAATCAGTCAATGCACTCATACTGTCAACGTGTCCGATGGTTGTCTTGTTGTCAATTCCCGGCATGTTGCAGGATATGGTTTTGCCGATGATACCAACAGCCAAACCGCAGGAGAACTGCATGCGAGCGCATGTTACGGAGGTAACGAAGGCGTGATTGGTTGCCGGTCTCCCGACTGTATCGTCGTTCGCGGGCTTTTTCTGCAGTACAACCTGCCGTATACGGAATGTGAAAGTTTTGTGATGGGTGGAGGTGATCATGTCGATAATCGTGGGTGGACAAGGAATGTTGGCGTCTTCGGTGAAGCTCGCTGACAAGCCAATCGCCAAAGGCATGTCACGCGAACTTTATGCGCTTCCGGGTACGGATCTCATTGTCAAAGTCCAGGCCAAGGAACCACCGCCCCGGCGGTATTTTCAACGGGTGAAACTGTTGGCGGCGCTGCGCCGGTTTTACAAAACCATGATCCCCTTGCGACGCGAATTACATGAATACGAAAGGGCTTCGAGGGAGGGCATGCGGACGGCGCGCCATCTTCAACGCTTCGCCGGCTTGGTGCAGACCGACAAGGGGACGGGCCTTGTCGTGCAGCCAGTCACCCAAAAAAACGGATCATTGGCGATGACGCTGGACCAGACGCTGGAGACCGGTCGTTACGATGCGAAGACTGACGCAGCACTCAACGAGTTTTTGGACTGGTTCGTAAAAAGCGGCGTCGTCGCCGCCGACGTCCATTTGAAGAACATTGTGCTGGATGAAAAAAGCAATACGCTCGTGTTGATCGACGGTATTGGCGACAAGACGTTTCTTCCTGTCCGGGCATGGTTTCCGCGGCTGAACACGACCTATAAAAAGCGCCTTGCGCAGGCGATCTATACGGAAGTTGCCTTCCGGTTCCTGAGAGGCTCGCTGGGCAAGCAGACGATCGTGCTGTTCCTGATGTTTGCGGGAACGCTCTTCGGCATCGACATTCTCGACGGCCATCTTATCGACGGGTGATAGTCAGGAAACAGCCGAACCATCGCCGGCCGGTGAAATTCAAACTCAAGGCCGGCTTGCAACCAAGCGGCCGGCCTTGAAGTTGCAAATTAGAACGAACCTTTGACGCCGATACCGAACATGCGTGGCGCGGTCATGCTTGCCTCCAGTCCGCCGATGCCGCGGTTCTGCTGCATGTATGTCGGCGCGCGTTCGTCGAAGACATTCTTGACGTAGCCATAGACTTTGAGCCCCTCACGGAACTGATAGCTCGCACGGACATCGGCAATTGTGTAGGGCTCGATCACGTAGGCTTTTGTGTTTCCAATGTCGGAATAATAGCCATCAAGATGGCGAACCTGACCTGATACGTTGAATTTTTCAGTCACATCCCAGCTCGCGCCGAAGCTGACCATATAGCCCGGTGATTTGGCGAATTCATTGCCTTCGTAAGTCGTGTTGCTGGACATTCTTTCGATTTCGGTCTTGAGCAGACCGGCGTTCGCCTTGAATGTCAGATTATCGAGAACCCGATAGTCGCCACCAATCTCCAGACCGTAGGCGTGCGCCTCCTCTGCGTTGATCGTGTAAGACTGGGTCAGCGTCGAAGTCACCTGGACAGGAATGTTATATTGGGCGTTTTTCATGTCCATGTAGAACAGATTGCCAGTGAGCGTCAGCCGGTCGTCGAGGAGGTTCGCACGGGTAAAGAGCTCGTAGTTCCAGAGCTTCTCCTCTTTGAACTCCATCCATTTCTGCGCGGAGATGTTGAGGGAAACACCACCGGGATTGTATCCGCGGCTGACGAGAGCACCAACGGTCCAGTCGTCCGTGACGGCGTAGGCAATCGATGCTTTTGGCAGGACTGCGGAGAAGGTCGTATCGAAATCGACGGGGTTTGCCGCATAGACAGAGGTGCCGCTTCGTTGAATTTGGTCGCGCTGGTAACGCAGGCCACCTGTCAAGGACCACTGATCGCTTAGGCGATAGGTCATTTCGGTGAAAAGACCAAGATTGTCCTTCTGGTCATCGAAGGTCGATGTCGTCTTGCCATTATAGGCGAGGTAGAGCGCCTCATCGGCCTGTGTGTGGTTATAGAAGATGCCGACCACACCGCTGAGCGTGTCATCCTGTTCGCCGAATGTGACGCGGACTTCTTCCGACACATTGGTCTGATCGACATCTGCGTCGCCATTATTCACCACGCCGACCCGCCGCTTGGCATTCGAATCCGTGAATTGCGTCTGGTTAAATACCTTCACACCATTCTCAAAATCGTAGCTGATGTCCAAGATTGCTGTGTCGGTTCGCTGTCGCCAGCTCGGCATTGTTGTTGTCGTGTGGTTCAGCGCATCGAATGGGACCGATGCCGCTTCCTGGCTGGGGCGGTTGGCGTTGCTGTGCGAAAGCGTGAGCTTGGTGCTGAGACCCGGGATCTCGGAAGGCTCCCAAAGGAACTTCAGTCGAGCGTTGAATTCCATGAAATCCTGATCTGTGCCTTTGCTGGCAAATCCGGAATTGATGTAGTCGATGAACGTATCGCGCCCCGAGTAATCAATCGCGATACGGGCAGCCAGGTCCTCGCCAACGATGGGACCAGAGAGTGCGAGCGATGCGCGCTTGGTGTGGTAGCTGCCCAATTCGGCCTGGTAGGCACCTTCTGGCGTGAACGTCGGGTCCTTGGTGTTGACGACGATCGCGCCCGCGATCGCATTGGCGCCTTGCGATGTCGTCTGTGGCCCGCGGAAGACTTCGATGCTTTCGACATCCCACGCGGATGTCGCACCGTAAATGAATTCATTGTAGCCGAGATAGTGGCCGTCGACATTGATTGTTGCGCGCGGAACAGTGCCGGCGAAGAAGGCCGTAGCACCGGTGTTCGGTCCCTGTGTGTCCTGTCCGCGAATGATCGGGGCACTGACATTGTCGGGGAAGACCACGTTGGCGGTGTCCGCAATAACCTCCGAAACGGTCGCGTTTCCTGTCTTCTCCTTCTCGATTTCTCGCGCTGATTTGATCGCAACTGAGGAGGCTGTGCTCTTCAGATCACGTGCCACCTTTTCCCCGGTGATGATGATCGGTTTCAGAACTGTGGCGTCCTCGTTCTGGTTCGTCGCGTCCTGCGATCGTGCGGGTGAGGCGGTCAGGAGTGCGAGTGTCAGGATGCTGACGCTGCTCGAAAAACGAAGGATGGGGCGCGATGTCATAAAAGATCTCAAAACTGGAGTTGAAAACTCATGTTCGGTAACTCGTGCAATGATATTCCGCAATAGGGAATGCATTCCATAATGTGAACATTGTTGTGTGATGGGGCTCTTGTGCCAAATTGGCAACAGGCAGGAGAACGGGTAAGAAAAGAGCATTGCCGCAAACGTCGGGATTCTGGCATGACAGCGACGTAATGCTCAGGTCGGGCCAATATGAAATGGCGCGGGGATGCCGAGATGCAGTGGGAGAGATTGGGTTTTGAACGACGGTATAGGCAATGAAGACGGCGGCGAAGCGGACAAACGATCTGGTGTCATTCAGTCTGTTTCGATCGCAGCGCGATTCCTGACCATTCTGGCTCAGTCCGAATCAGCTCTCGCACTCGGCGAACTGGCGCGGCGCGCCAAAAGCGGACGCTCAACCGCGCATCGCTACATGCAGAGCCTTGTAAAAGAGGGGCTGGTCGCCCAGGATCAGGTCACAGGCGCCTACGATCTCGGTCCGGCAGCTCTGAGCCTCGGTATCAGTGCACTGCGGCGCATAAGCCCGGTGGAAGTCGCGGCACGTCATATGAAAACGCTTGCGGCAACGATTGGCGCCAGTTGTGGCGTAGCAATCTGGACCGATCGCGGCCCGACGATTGTTCAGTGGTATCGCAGCTCCAGCTTTGCCATCAGCACAGTCTCGCTGGGAGACGTTCTTCCCCTTGATAACACGGCCTGCGGTCTGGTGTTTCAGGCCTATCTTCCGGCAGATCGCATCGATGCGGTGCGCAAACTCCAACCGGACGCCTTTCGGGGCGCACGCCCGGACGAGGAGCAGTTTTCGGACATCCGCAAAAAGGGCGGCGCCGAACTCGATGAGCATCTTTTCAACGCGTTGACGGGAAAGGCCGTGCCGGTTTTCAATGCCCACGGCGAAATTGCCTGTGTTGTTACCACCGTCTCCTTTGTGAAAACGGCGCGATCCGAGGGGCATTTTGCGGCGTTGCTGGAGGCTGGCCGGCTGGCGACATCGGATTCAGGCTTGCCGGTCAGGTCTTGATGCTAAAGCTCGACAAGGTCATTTTCTGTCGATGCGCCGAGGTGGTCGCGTAACGTTGCACCTTTGTACTCAGTGCGGAAAAGTCCGCGTTGTTGCAGGAGCGGCACCAGTTCGTCAAAAAACAATGCAAGCGATGCGGGAGAGCCTCCGGGCAAGGCGATGAAGCCGTCCAAGGCTCCCGCGTCGTGCCATTCGGCAATTTCCTCGGCAACGTCCTGCGGTGTGCCGACCGACACCCAATGGGCGGAGCCGACGACTTCCGGACGTTTCAAGATGTGTGCGACTGACGGTTCCTCTCGCTCGATGAAGCGGCGCAAAAGATCGGCATGGGTGCGGCTGCGCACAGGCTGGTCGATTGACGGCAACATTGCAGCGGTCACCTTTGCATCGAGCGGCATATCGGCGAGATCGAGGCCGAGGACAGCCTTGACCGATTGCCGACGGTAGTCTTCGCCGAGATGGGCGTGGGCTTTCTCGTGCAAGGCAACGGCTTCTTCGCGTGTCTTTGCCAGGAAGAAGTGGAGACCGGGCAATACCTTGATGTCTTCCGCTTTCCGCCCATGAGCGCGAGCGCGTCTACGCAGATCGCTCCTGAGGTCGATCGCTGCCGTCATGTCCGGTGTCGCCGCAAATGTTCCATTGGCGATCGACGCGGAAAAGTCGCGGCCGATGTCTGAGGCGCCGGCCTGGAAAAGCAGAGGTTCGCCCGATGCATGGCAGGGAACATTGAGTGGTCCCTTGATACTGAAGAACTCACCTTGATGTTCGATAGATTGAGGCTCTTTACCGGGCATGTTGCCTGGATTGCTTTGCCACAGGCGGCGGACGACATGGGTAAATTCTGCAGCTTTTCGGTAGCGGGTTTCAGCCGGAGGCATTGGCTCGTCGCCAAAATTTTCGGCTCCCTCGATCGATGTGACGATATTCCAGCCGATACGCCCATTGCTGATCCAGTTCAGGGATTGCATCTGGCGCGCCACGACATAGGGAAGATTGAACGTGGTCGATGCTGTCGTCACCATCCCGATATGTGTCGTGGACCGGGCAATCGCAGCAAAGAGGACCGTAGGCTCGAGGCCGACCGGGGCTAGACCACTGGCTTTGCGTGCGCGTTTGAGAATGCCGACGTAATCGACCTGAAAAACGAAATCGAGCTTTGCAGCTTCCGCCCGCTTGGCAAGAGACGTCGCAAAATCAATCGGGTCCGGTGGTATTCCAGTCTTGTCGGCCTCGGTAGATGGAACCTGAAGCCAAAGCGGCGCCAGGCAAAATCCGATATGAAGTTTGGACTGGTTCATGGCGCGTCTTTCCTGAGCATCTGGAGCCGTCCCTTTGGGACGATCATGGGTGTGTTGGAATAGGGATCGGTGATGATCATCGATGATAGCCCGTAGACATCTTCGACGAGGTCTGCGGAGACGATATCCGCAGGGCGGCCTTCGGCGATGATGCGGCCATCACGCATGGCGATCAGGTGTGTGGCGTAACGGCAGGCATGGTTCAGATCATGCAACACGGCGACGATCGTCCGGCCTTTGATGTTGAGTTCGGCCAAGAGATCGAGAACCTCGATCTGGAAGGCTATGTCGAGAAACGTGGTGGGTTCGTCGAGCAGTAGGATGGATGTGTCCTGTGCCAGGACCATAGCGATCCAGACACGCTGGCGCTGGCCGCCTGAAAGCTCTTCCAGCAAAACGTTGGCCAACTGGCTGACGCCAGTCGCCTGCATGGCATTTTCGACCGCGAGCTGATCTGCGGTCGACCATTGTCTGAGAAACGACTGGTGTGGAAAACGCCCGCGACCAACCAGTTCCGCAACGGTAATGCCGACCGGCGCCGTTGCACTTTGGGGGAGCAGGCCAAGTTGCCGCGCGAGTTCGCGGCTTGTGTAGGTTTCAATGGTTTTTCCGTCGAGAATTATCTCTCCTGACGCAGGCCTCAGAAGTCGGGACAAGCCGCGTAACAAGGTCGATTTCCCGCAAGCGTTGGCACCGACGATAACCGTGAAACCGCCGTCGGGGATGCTTACGGAGAGGTCTGTGGATACGGTTCGTTTATCGTATCGCAACGTCACCGACTGTGTTCGAAGTCGCGCCATTCGTTCGTTCCCTGACTGTGGACCGTGGTCCACTGGCGTATTGCATTGCGGAACGCATTCTGCAATATGGCCACCGAAAATATTGACTAGATTCATCATGTTTTGCGGTTGGCGCTTCCCGAGCGCCTGCGCCGCGCCTGTACCTGGAGCACCTCATGGCCAGACGCCGAACGTTTCTGTTCATAGGACTTTGCCTGACACTGTCCGCAACCGCTCCCTTTAGTCATGCTTTGGCTGCGCAACCGGATTGGCCGCGTGCGATCGAACACGCCAAGGGAAAGCTGACGTTGCCGGCCAAGCCTAAGCGGATCATTTCGACAGCACCTAGCCTGACTGGTATCCTCCTTGCCATCGGGGCGCCGGTGGTGGCTTCGGCTGCAACAACACCAAGTGGAATGACCGATGCGACCGGCTTCTTTTCCCAATGGTCAGATGTCGCTCATCAACGCGGTGTTGAGGTTCTCTACGGAAATCTTGTGTTCGATATCGAGGCGGTTATCGGATGGAACCCGGATCTGATCATCGGCTCATCAACCGGTGCCGACAGCGTCGCTCAACATTATGCGGAGCTGAACCACCAGCATCTGCCGGTGATGATTGTCGATTATGCCAATCACGGCTGGCAAGATGTCGCGCGTCAGTTGGGACGTGCGACCGGACGGGAAGAGCAAGCTGAAGCGGCCATAAAGGAGTTTGATCAGTACGCAGCCGACGCGGCCACGAAGTTTGCTTTGGCGGCTGGTAAGGTCACTGTTGTCGGTTACAACATCGGTGGCAGCTATTCGATCGGCAAGCCTGAGAGCGCACAAGCGCAAGTCCTGTCATCGCTCGGCATGACCGTGGCGGGGCTTCCCGACACCTTGCGTGGTGGCGTCACCCGGTCAAGCGACTTTGACTTCATTTCCCACGAAAATCTGCCGGCAGCGATCACAGGCGATACAGTTTTCCTGTTGCGCGCAAGCCCGAAGGATGTTGAAGCGTTTCTGGCTGACCCTATCCTCGCCAACCTTCCGGCAGTCATCAATCGGCGGGTCTATCCCCTCGGTCAGTCGTCGTTTCGCATCGACTATTACTCGGGACGTCAGATGATTGATACTGTTGTCGATTCGATGCGCAAACCATGACGTCACGTCGCGCCCGTCGAATTGCGGTCACTGCGGGGCTCTTTGGCTTCCTGATCGTGCTTTCGGTCGCAAGCCTTGGTCTCGGTTCCAGGCACATCGACCTGCAGACCGTTAGGGCTTCTTTTCTGGCATATAATCCGGCCATCGATGAGCATCTGATCATTTGGTCGTTGCGCGCACCGCGAACGCTTATTGCAATACTGGCCGGTGTTGCGCTTGGCGTAGCCGGTGCTCTCACACAGGCGGTCACCCGCAACCCGCTCGCCGAACCGGGTTTGCTCGGTGTTAACGCCGGTGCCGCGACCGCTGTTATTTTTGGTGTCGTGGTTCTCGGCATCCATGACATCGCTAGCTACGTCTGGTTGGGCTTTGCCGGAGCAGCCGCATCTGCCTGCGCGGTCCTGCTGCTCGGTCGTGCCGGAAGAAGTGGAACCGATCCGGTGCGTCTGGTGCTTGCGGGTGCGGGGCTTTCCATCGTTCTTGGCTCGGTCACTGGTGTGGTCGTCCTGAATGCGCCGGTAGACGTTCTCGACAATTTCAGAAACTGGGCCGCGGGCTCGGTCGAAGGAAGAGGCTTCGACATTGCGGGCGTGCTAGCCCTTGCAGTCGTGTTCGGTTCCATCATCGCCATGGCAATTTCATCCAATCTGAATGCCATCGCCTTGGGAGAAGAGCTTGGCAGATCACTTGGCGCCAGCGCTGGCGCTACAATGATTGGGGCGTGTGGCGCGGTGACACTTCTGGCAGGGGCTGCAACCGCAGCAGCTGGTCCGATAACCTTCCTGGGGCTGGTCGCACCACAGATAACACGCAGCGTTATCGGACCTGATTGCCGTTGGACAATACCGGTATCCGGGCTGACTGGGGGATGCGTTCTGCTGCTCTCCGATATCGTTGGCCGTATCGTGGTTGCGCCCGAGGAAATTGCTGCGGGAATTGTCGTTCTGTTGATCGGGGGACCGTCCTTCATCTGCGCCGCCCGTCATTTTCGTTTGGGGAAAGCATGAGAAGTGGTTTTCCGCCTGTGTTCCGCTTCGGCAACGTATCGATCATCTGGAGACCAAGGAGCATCATTGTCTGCTTCGGCTTGCTGCTAGCGGCGACAATTGTTGCCATGCTTCTTCTGGGAACAGGGAGTCTCAAGTTCAGTCCGAAAGAGGTGCTGGAAACGCTCCTTGGTGCCACTCAAAATCCCGCTGCCGAGCGCATCGTGCTTGGAGTCCGGCTGCCACGGGTTCTCACAGCCGCGCTGGTTGGAGCTTGTCTTGGCGCGGCCGGTTCAATCTTTCAGTCGATTTCACGCAATCCGCTTGGGTCACCTGACATACTCGGCTTCACCACGGGCGCCGCGACGGGCGCCATCGTTCAGATCATTCTTTTTGATGCTGGAGCGTTGGAGACTGCGGCGGCGGCCGTGGTGGCGGGGCTCGCTGCTGCTGGACTTGTATATAGCCTGGCGATGAAAGGGCAATCGAGTGGCGGTTATCGGCTTGTGCTTGTCGGTATCGGGGTCGGTGCCGTTCTTTCAGGCCTGAATACGGTGCTACTTGTGAAAGGAGACCTTGACCAGGCCATGTCCGCACAGCTCTGGCTTGGCGGTTCACTCAGTACGCGAAGCTGGTCGCATGTCCTACCGGCGGCGATTGGCCTTTTCGCGGTTATTCCATTCGTTCTCACCTATGCAAGTCGACTGGACGTCATTGAGATGGGTGATGATACGGCTGGGCAGCTCGGTGTCAATGTGGAGCGCACCCGCTTTCTAATGGTCATGATGGGTGTCGGGCTGACTGCCATTGCTACAGCTGCCGCCGGCCCCATAGCCTTCATTGCCTTGATTGCTCCGCAACTTGCCCGACGCCTGACGCATGCACCACAGGTGCCACTGTTATCGAGTGCGTTGATGGGGGCAACACTTCTCCTTTGCGCGGATCTCCTGGCGCAACGGCTACCACTTAATCTCAACCTGCCGATCGGACTTATGACCGGCATGATCGGTGGGGTCTATCTTTTGTGGATTCTGGCCCGCAGGGGAAAGGGATAACGCCGGACGGATCGGCAATCTATGCCTGACAATTGATATGTGCACTCGTATCGGTGCGCCGATTGACTCCCCTGCTGACAGCATATATTCATCAAGTCATCTGATGATTTGATGAATAGATGATCGTCATGCAAACCGTAAGCAGATCCAGCCTGACGCAAGAGGCAGCTCAAGCCATACGAGGTGAGATTGTCGC
This sequence comes from Agrobacterium tumefaciens, assembly GCA_025559845.1. Taxonomy (NCBI): domain Bacteria; kingdom Pseudomonadati; phylum Pseudomonadota; class Alphaproteobacteria; order Hyphomicrobiales; family Rhizobiaceae; genus Agrobacterium; species Agrobacterium tumefaciens. Next base: position 665,949 of record CP048470.1, on the reverse strand, counting down.
GGGTCGCTGGGTGATCGGTGACAAGCTTCCTAACGAGGCGGGGCTGTCGGCAATGCTTTCTGTCAGTCGCGGTACCGTGCGCGAGGCCGTCCGTGTCCTCGTGGCACAGGGTTTCCTCGAAACACGACAGGGCTCTGGCACCTACGTGCTTTCCGTAACCGACCCGACCGAAACCTTGACCATGGCGCGGCGTGCAAGCCTACGCGATCAGTTTGAAGCGCGTTGCGCTCTGGACGTCGAGGCTGCACGACTGGCTGCGATACGACGAACACCCGCCATCATTGGCGAGTTGCGGCGCCTGCTGGCTGAACGGGGCAACTACGAGGGCGGCGACAATTCCGCGTTCATCGTGCGCGATCTCGCCTTCCACAAGGCAGTTGTCGCGGCGTCTGGAAACCGCGCGATGGTCGAAATCTACGAGTTCTTTTCGGTCTCCATCGCTGAGACAATTCAGGCGACACTGCGCGCAGAAGTGCCCGAACCCGATATGCAGGCCCATGCGGATATCGTCGACGCGATCGAATCCGGTGATGCCGACAAAGCCGCTGTCGCAGTTCGCAGCTTTATGGCCCCTATCTTCTCCACTCTCGACAGATTGTAAAATATCATGACTGCTTCATTTCTAGGGGCAACAAAGACCCAGGGCCACGATCCGGTCGAGGATACCTTGGTCGATGCCGAAATCGACACGGTGCCGGCACCGGTGCCGCCACGACAGAGTGCTTTGGGGCGTGTTCTGCTTGGCGCCAGCCTCGTACTCATCGCATTCAATCTTCGTCCGGTTTTTTCCAGCGCATCGGCATTGCTTCCGGAAATCCGTAGTGAACTTGGCCTGTCTTCGTTTGCTGCGAGTGTCCTGACGACATTGCCTGTCCTTTGCCTTGGCGCCTTCTCGCCGCTGGCGCCCCGCCTAGCCCAGCGTATCGGTTCAGAGCGGACCCTGCTTGGGGTGTTGCTGTTCCTGGCGCTTGGAACGGCCTTGCGTGGTCTGCATTCTGTTCCAGCCCTGTTCCTCGGAACGGCGCTTGCCGGTGGCTGCATCGCAGTCGGTAACGTGCTTCTGCCGGGTCTTGTAAAACGGGACTTTGCCAAGAATGCTGCTTTGATGACGGGCCTTTACACCATGGCGCTTTGCGCCGGGGCGGCGAGCGCTGCAGGGCTAACCTTGCCTTTGGAGAAAATGCTTGGCGGTTCAATGAATGGCGCATTGGCGATCTGGGCGCTTCCGGCACTGCTGGTCGGTGCCCTCTGGTTGCCGCAAGTGCTGTTGACCAAGGGAAAATCGGCACGCAGCGGGTTTCGTGTCGAAGGTCTCTGGCGCGACAGGCTGGCCTGGAATGTCACGATGTTCATGGGTTTTCAGTCTGCGCTTGCCTACAGCGTTTTTGGCTGGCTCGTCCCAATCCTGCGCGATCGCGGTCTTGATGGTGTTACCGCCGGCGCTATCGTATCAGTTTCGGTAATGGTGCAGGCAGCGTCGTGCCTTGTCGTGCCGCATATCGCCGTTCGCGGTAAAAACCAGTGTGTCATCAATGTTACGCTTTGCGCGTTCGCAGTTGTCGCTTTGATTGGCCTGCTATTTGCTCCGCTCTCGACCGTGTGGTTCTGGGCGGTACTGCAGGGCATTGGGCAGGGAGGATTGATCGCTGCAGCAATGACGGTGATTGTATTGCGTTCGCGCGACCCACATGTTGCCGCTCATCTCTCGGGCATGGCCCAGTGCGTTGGTTATCTCCTAGCGGCCATCGGTCCGCTTGTTGCTGGCGTCATTCGGGGCTGGACGGGCAGCTTTGCCTGGTGCGCGGTCCTTTTTGTCGGATTGGGTGCTGTTGCTGCTGTCAATGGTTGGTTCGCCGGGCGTTCGGGTTTCGTGAACGCGAAAACTGTCGAGATGTGAGCCGACATTCGGGCGGCAGGTCTCGCCGCGCTTGATACGGTTTCCGCCGCACATGGCGTACCGTCATCCGAGGTTGCTGTTGCGCTCATGGCGCAGCAAGGCGCAATTGCACCGATCACCAGCGCGACAAGGTGGCACATGTCGAAAGCTTTTCCAGAGCCGCTAGCCTGGGAGTCGACCTTGAGCGAGTTAGCGGAATTAAACGCCGCAGCGACCTCTTGAAGAGTGAGCCTGCGGGCCTGAGGCAAGTGAAACCTTATTCGGACATGCAGTGAGATCCAAACGACTGGAAAAAGGGGCGTCAACTAGGCGCCTTTTTCTGCGTGGGGAACAAATCGATACCTCCGAGAAAGGAGCCACCTATCCACAAGTCGACAAGCCGGCAAAATATTTTCAGGCAAAGTGCTTGACACTCTCAACTAAATTATAGTTGATTATCTCAATCAAATGGATGGCAGACTCATGAATGACATTGGTGGAAACGATGATGTCGAATGGCCTGGCGAAGGGATTGTCGTCTCTCCGGAGACGATTGATCTCGATGTCCTGAACGATACGTTCAGCTACTTCATTCGAGACATTAACATCGCAGTCAGCCGCGATTGGGACGCCCGCATTGCCGATATGGAAGCCATTCGGGGCACTGGCAAAGTTACGGCCCTTTTCATGATCGCCAATTACCCAGGCATTCACCCTTCCGCGATTGCGCAGATTAACTTGCGCGATCGCGCAGAGGTGGCGCGCACGTTGAACGGTCTGGAGGCAGCCGGGCTTATTCGCCGAAAGACCGGCCGGAAGGATTCTCGTTCCTGGTCTTTGTTCCTGACGGAGGAGGGCGAAGAATGCGTTGTCGAATTGCGCAAACGCATCAAGGAGTCCCGCAAGTTCCTCTGCGATATTTCGGATGACGAATACGAGCAGGCGATGAGTGTTCTGCGGCGCATATACTGGCGTTTCGTTATGGCGCCCCATCCGGTAGGGGAGCGTTGATGGCAGAGGAACGCGTAGCGCTGATCAGTGGCGCGCGGAGGGGTATAGGCAGGGCGATTGCTGAACGTCTCCTTCGCGATGGCTGGAAAATCTCGCTTGGATTACGCCAACCGCAGGATGACTGGACGGACGATGTGGCGATCCATACCCACCCCTACGACGCCCTGGAGGGTGGCGAAGCCGAGTGGGTTGATGAAGCATTCGCTCGGTTCGGTCGCATTGATGCCGTGGTCGCCAACGCTGGCGTGATGGTCGCGAAGTCCGTCATCGATATTGATGACGCGTCTCTGGATGCGATGTGGGCGGTCAATGTCAGGGCGCCACAGAGACTGGCGAAATATGCGTTTCCCGCCTTGTCGAAATCCGGTAGCGGCCGCATTGCCATCATCGCGTCGTTATCGGGAAAACGTGTGGCGTCAGTGGATTCCTCTGCTTATGCGCTGACCAAACATGCAGCGGTCGCGCTTGCCCATGGACTTCGCCAGGCAGGCTTCGAGCAGGGCATTAGAGCAACGGCGATCTGCCCGGGCTTCGTCGCCACCGATATGGGTCTGGCGCTTGCGCCAGAGAAGGCGGCGAGCATGACAAGTGCAGATGAAGTTGCCGATGTCGTTGCCTACGCCATCAACCTGCCTAACCGTGCAAGCGTTGCAGAAATCACCGTCAACTGGCGGGCCGAACAACTCTATTGAGGAGATCATGGCGCCTTGCCGGGTGCTGCAATTCGAAAAGAGAAGCCGGGACGGCGGGCCTGATACCCGCCCAGCCGGCCGCAAAGGGCAAAGCCCTTGCTTAGGGAGTCATAAGTACCTGTCCGATCAATCGGGCAAGGATTGCATCGTCCTGATAACGGACGCCACCAATTCTAATAATAAGGGGAACAAAAATGACCACCAGAAACAATGACTTCCACGCCAGCAGACGCCAGGTTCTGGCCATGCTCGGCATCGGTGTTGCCGGGACGGCGATGTCTGGGCTTCTCGGCTCCAGCGTCGTTCGTGCTCAGGACGCGCCGAAGGGCCAGATCGTCCTCGGCTTTTCCCAGGAACCAACGGTCTTCAATCCGCATCTGCTCCATATCGAAGTTGACGAGGGCGTGTATTTCGCGCTGTTCGATCCTTTGTTCGGCGTTGACGATGGTGGCGAGTTCGTCCCGTGCCTGGCAGCCGAAGTGCCGACCGTGGCCAATGGCGGCGTTTCCGCAGATGGCCTGAAGTGGAAGGTCAAGTTGCGCGAAGGCGTGACATGGCACGATGGCAAGCCACTGACGGCTGAGGACGTGAAGTTTACCATGGAACTTCTGGTCAACCCGAAGTTCAACAGCTGGCGCCACACTGGCCACGAACTCGTTCGCGATCTGACCGTTGTTTCGCCGACGGAACTGACCTGGACGATGGAAAAGCCTTATGCGCCCTATGCGTCGATACTGGCCTCAACCTTCATCGTGCCGAAGCACGCCTTTGATGGCGCAGCCGACCTCAACAACACGCCGTTCAACAACGCACCGATCGGTACCGGCCCCTACAAATGGACAAAACGCGTTGCGGGCGATTACATCGAAATGGCTGCCAACACGTCCTATTACGGCGATGGCCCCTTCGTGGAGCGCTTGATTGTCAAGTATATTCCTGACCTCACGGTAATGTATACACAGTTCAAGACCGGTGACCTCGATATCGTCGGTCTGCAGGGGATCAGTGCCGATCACTACGAAGAGGCGTCCGCGCTTGCCGATCGTACCGTCGTCAAGGCCCCGGGCAGCCCGGTCGAGACCTTCTCGTTGAACCTCGGTTTGCCCGTCTTCCAGGACAAGGCCGTGCGTCAGGCGCTCTATATGGCCGTCGACAAGGCATCGATCATCGATGCTCTTTATTTCGGCTTGCCTGTTGCGACCGAAAGCTACATGCCTCAGCAGGCCTATTACCATAATGGCGACCTGCCGAAGCACGAGTTTAACATCGAAAAGGCTAGTGCACTGCTGGAAGAGGCCGGCTGGAAACTCGGCAGCGATGGTGTCCGTGCCAAGGACGGTCTGCGTCTATCGTTTGAAAACTCGACGACGTCAGGCAACCACCTGCGCGAACAGATGCAGCAGTTTCTGCAGCAGACCTTCGCTCAGATCGGTGCCGAGATGACGATCCGAAATCTTCCCCCGGCGGTGATGTGGGGTGATCACTGGATGCTCTCCCAGTATCAGAGCGCGATTGCCGGTATCGTGTTCCTGACTGGTGGCGATCCGGATACATCCGATTACTTCAGTTCGAAGTCGATCGCCGCGCAGGGCGGAGCAGGGCAAAATACCTGGCAGTGGAAAAACGAGGATGTCGACAAGCTGCTTGCTGAAGGTGCGGCCATCTTCGTTCCGGAAGAGCGGAAAAAAACCTATGCGAAGATACAGGCATTGGTCCGCGATGAACTTCCCTTCCTGCCGCTGCACCAATTTACAGACCTCCGTGGTTTCAAGAAGGGCTTCGAAGGTTACGTGCCGAACGTCAACGTTCGTATCGACAGCTGGAATGTCAACAGCTGGCGCTGGAGCTAATTAGCCAGGTCGGGCCTTCAAGGCCCGACCTACCTCCTGCTACGACCGCGACGACGGAGATTTTATATGTTGCGCTTTCTGCTCGGCAGATTGGGGCAAAGCCTTGTCCTGTTCCTGATTGTTTCCCTGATCGGCTTTTGCGTTTTGATGCTGGCGCCGGGTGGGCCGATGTCGAAATTCGCGCTGACGCCAGGTATCAGCAAGGTCGATCTCGACCGCATCGCCCACGAAATGGGGCTCGATCGGCCAATCCTCATACAGTATCTGGACTGGTTGTGGGGTCTGGTTCGCGGTGATTGGGGCAACTCGTTCCGCGACGGGCGTCCCGTCCTGTCGATCATCGGCGGTCATCTCTTCGCGACGCTGCTATTGATGGGTACCTCAACAGCGATTGCGATCGGACTGGGTGTCTGGATCGGTATGAAAAGTGCGATCAAGAGATATTCCGCTTTCGACTATTCGATGACGATTGCGACCATGGTGGCGCTCTCTATACCGACCTTCTGGTTCGGTCTCGTCGCCATCTATATCTTCTCACTCAGACTTGGCTGGTTTCCGGCCGGTAACATGTACACCATCGGCGACCAGTCCTTGTTGGATTACGCCCACCACCTCATTTTGCCATCGCTGGTCCTTGCGCTCGTCAACATCGCCATCTGGAGCCGCTACATGCGCTCGTCCATGCTGGAGGCGATCGGCCAGGAATTCGTGAAGACGGCACGGGCCAAGGGGGTGCGCACCAAGACCATCATGCGCCGTCACGTTGCCCGCAATGCTCTCCTTCCGATGATAACGCTGGCGGGCATGCAGATACCGCAATTGCTTGGCGGCGCACTGGTGGCCGAAACGGTCTTCACCTGGCCGGGAATGGGGCGCCTCTTCCTCGATAGTCTCGGATACAGCGACTATCCCGTGATCATGGGGCTGCTGATGTTTTCTGCCATCCTTACCGTTCTGGGCAGCCTCCTTGCGGATATCTGCTCAGCAATCGTCGATCCACGCATCCGGCTGGCATGAGGAAGACCGAGATGGCTACTGTAGATCTTGTCCTTCCTCATCGTCCACGCAACCGTGTTGTTGCACGCTTCATGCGGCATAAACTGGCCGTGCTTGGGCTGATCATCGTAACGGTACTGATCCTTGCCAGTATCGCAGGCCCCTGGCTCATCCCCTACGATCAGCTTTTTATCGATCTGCGGGCGCGCAACGCTCCCCCTCTGACCGGTGCGCATATTTTCGGCACGGACCCTCTTGGACGTGACGTCGCGGCACGGCTGTTTATGGCTGGCCGAGTTTCACTGACCGCAGGCGTTGCGGCGATGCTTATATCGACCGTTATTGGCGTGCTGGTCGGCACGGTGTCCGGTTACTACGGTGGTCGTATCGGTGCAGTATTGATGCGCATCGTTGATGGCTTCCTCGCTTTCCCGAGTGTGTTCCTGATGCTGACGCTTGCCTCCTTTATCAAGCCAAGTCCGCTGATGATTACTGTCATTATCGCGATCACGAGCTGGATGCAGGTGGCTCGCGTGGTCGATGCCGAAGTTCGCTCGCTTCGCAACCGGGAATTCGTTCTGGCCGCAACGATGCTGGGCCTGGCGCCAAGCCGTGTGATGTTTCGAGAAATCCTGCCGAACGTCATGGGCCCGATCATCGTTTCTGCGAACCTCACCATCGCCAATGCCATTCTTCTCGAAGCCTACATCTCGTTCCTCGGCTACGGCATCCAGCCGCCGTTACCCTCTTGGGGCAACATGCTGAACGGTGCTCAGCAATATCTCGACAAGGCTCCCTGGCTCGCAATCGTTCCAGGCATGGCGATCACGCTGGCGGTTACCGGTTTCAACTTTGTCGGCGATGGGCTGCGCGATGCGCTCGATGTCCGCGGTGATGGAAAGTGAGGCTGCCAATGACCCCTGTCCTGACTGTAAGCGATCTGACTGTAAGCCTGCCACGCGTTGCCGACCGCACACATGCTGTCCAGAACATATCCTTCACGCTTGAGGCCGGCGAAATTCTCTGCATCGTTGGTGAATCCGGTTCTGGAAAGTCTGTTACGGCCAATGCCGTGATGGGATTGCTGCCGCCGCCACTCAAGGTCGAGAGTGGTTCGATCCGCTTGCACGATCGCGATATTCTGGCTCTCGGCGAAAAGGATCGTTCGAGCTTTAACGGCCGCGTGGTCTCCATGATCTTTCAAGATCCGCTGTCGGCGCTGAACCCGCTGATGACAATCGGTCAGCAGATCGAAGAGGTCATGCTGACCCACCCCGATGCTGCTCCTGCTGACCGCTGGGGGCGGGTGATCGAGCTTCTTGAAATGGTTGGCTTGCCCAATCCGCCTGCAATGGCGCACCAGTATCCGTTCAGATTGTCGGGTGGCCAACGCCAGCGTGTGATGATTGCCATGGCCTTGGCTCTCGATCCGGACGTGCTCATCGCAGACGAACCGACGACCGCACTCGACGTGACGACGCAGGCGCAAATTCTCGAAATCATCAAACGCCTGCAGCGGCAGAAAAAGATGGCGGTGATGTTCATCACCCACGATTTCGGTGTGGTCGCCGATATTGCCGACAAGGTCATCGTCATGGAAAAGGGGAGGCTCATTGAGCATGGCTCGGCCGAGCAGGTGCTCAATACCCCGCGCGAACCCTATTCCCGGCGTCTGCTCGCCGCCATTCCAACGATGCGGACAGAGGCGCGCAAACCCATGCGGGATGACGCGCCGACAGTTCTCGACGTCAAGGATCTCCACAAGACATACAAGACGGGTGGCGGTCTATTCGGCAAGGCACGCACCGTGCAGGCCGTGGATGGCGTCAGCCTTACTCTTCGCAAGGGCGAGACGATAGGGGTGGTCGGTGAATCCGGATCGGGAAAATCGACGCTTGGACGTATGATCATGAAGCTGCTGGACAGTGATTCCGGACAGATCATTCTCGATGGTGAAGATGTGGTCCCGCTCAAGGAAAGCAGTTTCCGGCGCAAGAGGCCCTATATCCAGATGGTCTTTCAGGACCCGTTCGCCTCGCTCAATCCACGCCATTCCATCGAACATTCGCTGGTTTGCGGCCCTATGAGCTTTGGAACCTCGCTTGGTGAAGCGCGCGCCAATGCCGTCCGGTTGCTGAAACGAGTTGGTCTGCCCGAACAGGCACTTGAACGCTATCCGCACGAATTTTCAGGCGGTCAGCGCCAGCGTATCGGTATTGCCCGTGCTTTGATGTTCAATCCTGTTCTGCTGATCGCAGACGAAGCCGTCTCGGCTCTCGATGTTTCGATCCAGGCGCAAGTCCTGCAGCTTCTCGACGAAATCCAGCAGGAAACCCGCATTTCGATGATCTTCATCACTCACGATTTGCGGGTCGCAAGTCAGATCTGCGACCGTATTGCCGTATTGCAGAGGGGGCGTCTCGTTGAGCTTGCTCCTGCCCACGAACTCTTCTCGGCTCCGAAGGACCCGTACACGAAGAGCCTTGTGGATGCCATTCCGGGATGGAGCGCCTGATGATGGGCGCAGCGCCGCTCGTATGATCTCAGAAATCGACCTATGAAGCCAAGCATATAGGCAGAAGGATCAAACATGCCAAAGTTCTCGCCTTTCGATGCGTCCTACTGGTTCGCATCGGCCCCGCCTGCCCCCGAGACGGAACGCCTTTCCGGAGAAAAGAAGGTTGATGTCTGTATCGTCGGTGCGGGATATACCGGCATGACGACCGCAATCGAGCTTGCACGGAAGGGCGTCTCCGTCGCTGTACTTGAACGGGAGGAAGCCGGTTACGGCGGTTCGGGCCGTAATGCCGGCCATTGCAGCCCGACCTTTTCCTATTACGAACTGGAAAAGGTTCGGTCGTTGGTTGGTCAGCCCTTCGCAGAGCGTCTGATCAAACGGCAGACGAGGGCGGCAGACAAGGCGGCTGAATATATCAGTCACTACAATATCGACTGTGAATGGGTTCAAAATGGTCTTGTCATTGGAGCGATGCGGCCGGGACATATTCCCCATTTGCAGCACAAGGCCGACAGTTACAACGAAGTCGGCGCGCGCACTCGCGTTCTTAGCCGTGACGAGGCAATCGCGATTACCGGTTCGCCACGCATGTATGGCGGCTGGCTTCACGAAGAAGGCGCGCACCTCCACCCGCTGAAATATGCACGCGGACTGGCTCGTGCAGTGATTTCGGAAGGAGCGAAACTTTATACCAGTTCACCTGCCATCGGTTGCGAGCGGCAAGGTGACAAGTGGAAGGTCACCAGCAGCACCGGCCATGTTATCGCCGACAAGGTGATCTTTGCGACGGGCGCTTATACCGTCGACGGCTGGCCAAAACTTGAAAAAAGCTTCCGCATTTTGCCGGTTTACGTCTGCGCCACCAATCCTCTTTCGGACAGGCTCAGAGAAACGGTTCTTCCACGCAACACCTCGATGATTGATGGGCGCGGTGACTTCTATTGCTACAAGTGGTCAGCAGATAACCGCATCGTCGCCTCGATGTTTCTGATGGGACCGCGTGGACGCGATCTCGACTATACGAAGAAGGTTATGACGGACAAGCTGAAGTGGCTGCACCCGCAAATAACCGAGGATGTGCGCTGGGACTATCTCTGGTTCGGTGAGCTCGACATGCAGTACCGCACGGTGCCGCGCCTTTACGGGCTTGCGCCTGGCGTCGTGGCGCTCACCGGGCTTTCGGGTCGTGGCGTCCCGACAGGCACGATGCTTGGCGGTATCCTTGCTGACTGGGCCATCGGCATCCCTGAGAAAGACCTCGATCTCGAAGTCGAACCGCTTGAGGAAGCACCGTGGTGGATGGATTACGGCCCGACCTACAAGCTGCGCGAAATGCGCTTCGTCGACAATTTCATGAGCAAACGCGGCGGCGTCGAGCTGCCCCCTCACTACTGATTTTCTCTTTTTATAAAGGAACAAGCAGATGACGATCTATGCAAAAGTCGGCGATGACACTGGCCTGATGGAAGCGGCCAAGGCTGCGGATGGTGCACAATCCTATCGCAACATGATCTGGGTAGATGAAGGCGACGCCGAAACCGCCACAAAAGCTGCAGTCTGGATCGCGCCGCCCGGCGTTTATGCCTATCCCGCCCGACCTCTGGCCGAAACCTTTGTGGTGATGGAAGGTGAGGCGGATTGCCAGGTGGCAGATGGCGAGATCCGTCGCATTGGCGTTGGAGATATCGTCACGATTCCAGTCAACGCTGCAATCTCGCTGACTGTTCTTACGCCCTTCCGCAAATTCGCGATGGTTGTGCCCAAGGGCGGTGCGGGTAACGCCTGATCTGTGCCTGGCCGTATTGTGCATGCGTGCGACTAGGCCTTTGGTGATGGCCAAAGAGCCATCATGAACGGCGTGATCGTCTGGGCTCGTGATAGCAGACGATGAGGGGAACCAGCGATGGACAGATTTGATGTTGCCGTCATCGGCGCGGGCATCAGCGGCTGCGCGACCGCTTATACCCTGGCAAAAATGGGCGCCAAAGTCGTTCTGGTCGATCGTTTCGGCCCGGCGGCAATGGCATCTGGCTGGACGCTTGCCGGTGTGCGGCAATCTGGCCGAGATCCGGCGGAAATGCCGCTTGCTCTTGATGCCGTCAATATTTGGCAGACATTGCATGAGGAGCTTGGTGCTCCAACGCATTACACTCGACGTGGCAATCTGCGACTTGCCCGCAACGGGAACGAATACGGGGTAATCCGTTCGATGGTCTCCGAACAGCAGGGACTTGGCCTCGACCTTGCGTTCCTAGCGGATAATCAGGCGGTGAGGGATATCGCACCTGCAGTTTCAGAGGCCGTTCCCGGCGCCTCTTTTTGCCCGACGGATGGACACGCTGATCCGCAGGCGGTCAGTGCTGCCTATATCGCGGCGCTATCGCGACATGGCGTTGCGTTGGCTATGGGCGAAAACGTCGAGGCAATTGCCGTCTCCGGCGGCAGCGTCGTGGGCATCAGGACGGGTGTTCGCAAACTTGGTGTCGACAGCGTGGTGCTCGCCGGTGGAATGCTTGGAAACGCACTGCTCGAACCGCTCGGCCTTTCTGTCCCGATCCGCACCCCGATGGTTGCGGTCATTCGCAGCCGACCCGTTGCACCAGTTCTCGATCAGGTGATCGGCGTGTGCGGCGGCGACTGGGCCGGACGGCAGGAAGTGAACGGTCGTCTTCGGATCACTAGCGGTATGCTCGACTGGTCGGGGAGCATGGAAACAGTCACGACAAGCGCCGGAGATCGACCGCTTATCCGTCCGCCGTTGTCTAGTTTGAACGCGATCATCAAAACGCTCGACCATTTGCTGCCTGGCCTCTCCGAAACACCGATCGAGGAGTGTTGGGCGGGCCTCCTCGATCTTACTCCGGATGCGCTGCCTGTTCTCGACCATGCGCCCGGAATTTCCGGCCTCGTCATCGGCATGGGTTTTTCCGGTCATGGTTTCTGTCTTGGGCCTGTCACGGGCCAAATACTCTCCGATCTCGTGACGGGCCGTCAGCCTACTCATGACCTCTCTTCATTCAAGTTCAACCGATTTGGCGCAAATACCCCCCAGGCGAAGCTCGAGCTTCACGGTTAGCCAGTCTTCGATATTTCAGACACCTCAGGAGTTTTCAAAAATGCCCGGTCCCTTCGTCGTTCCGTTTCATGGAGATACCGATCTGCCGCAAAAGGTGGATGTCGTCGTCATTGGCGGCGGCATCATCGGAACGTCGACGACGCTCGAGTTGGCAGAGCGGGGTTTCAAGGTCGCTTTGTGCGAAAAGGGTGGCGTTGGTCATGAGCAATCGAGCCGCAACTGGGGTTGGGTGCGCATAACCCGCAGAGACCCGCGCGAAGTGCCGCTGATGGCGGAAGCATTGCGCATATGGCCGGGCATGAACGAGCGGCTCGGCAGGGATGTCGGATACACGCAAGCAGGCATCACTTTTACCTGCCTGACCGACAAGGAGGTCGAAGATCATGAGCGCTGGATGCGCAATCTTGAAGGTTATCAACTCAATACGAGAATGCTGACGCCGCAGCAGTTCGCTGAAATGAACCCTGGCTCGAAGCTCAATATCAAGGGGGCGTTATACACGTCCGTTGACGGGCGGGCCGAACCCCAGAAGGCAGCTCCGGCTGTTGCGGAGGCGGCTCGTGATCGTGGTGCCCACATCATGACTGAATGTGCCGTAAGAGGCATCGATACCAAAGCTGGCAAGGTCTGTGGTGTCTTTACCGAGCGCGGTTACATTGCCTGCGATGCGGCGGTTCTCGCAGGTGGTGCGTGGTCGAGCCTGTTTGCCGGAAACGCCGGTATCAGGCTTCCACAGTTGAAGGTTATCAATTCTGTCATCAGGACGAAACCAATGGAAGGCGGGCCGGAATCGGCGATTTGGACAAATGGGTTTGCCATTCGCAAACGACAGGACGGCGGTTACACGATCGCCAATGGTTTCGAGAATATCGTCGATATTGTCCCAGATAGCTTTCGTTTCTTCCGCGATTTCCTCCCAGCGCTTGGCCATGAATGGCGTGCTTTGATGTTGCGAGGCGGTCTGGGTTTCCTAGACGAAGCACGGCTTCCTCGCCGATGGAAAAACGATGAGGCTTCGCCTTTCGAATATAACCGTGTTCTCGACCCCAAACCGTCGTTCAGTCTTCAGGACAAGGCACTGTCAAATTTGTGCAAGGCCTTTCCTGCCTTTGAAAAAGCCGAAATAGCACAGCGATGGGCAGGGAAAATCGATGTCACGCCAGACGCAATCCCCGTGATTTCGGGTGTTGATCAAATCCCGGGTTTCTTCATCGCGACAGGGTTCTCCGGCCACGGATTTGGTATCGGTCCGGCGGCCGGCAGGCTCATGGCAGATATCGTGGCGGGTACCGCGCCACTCGTTGACCCGCATAACTTCCGGTTCAACAGGTTCTCGGATGGTTCAAAAATAGAAATCATCAGCGGATTTTAGGTTGGAAACTAAGTCGAAACCCATGATCTGGCCGAATTTCGGCCTGATCAGATGGGGCGTTCTCATGCCGGAAAGGCAACAACCAGGCTAATCCGTGCTTTCTACCCTGCAATGCTTGGGTGCAACTATTAACCAACCGTTAACCATGCTCTCCTAGCTTTGCCCCTCAAGGCCGAATTCTGTATCGGCGCTTTAGTGGCCATTCTTCCGTTCTGCGTGCTGGCAAGTTGCTCATTCTTCTGTTTTGAAGGTGGAACGTTGCATGCGGTTTTCTTGGTTTTCACCCTTTCTGTGCACGATCGCCCTTTGCGCGCTCGCAACGGGGTGCGCCAACGGTTCGAATATAAAAAACAGACAGGGATCAAAAGGAAGTTCAGACATTTCAGCCAACCATACGGGCGTATCACAAAGGATCGATCTGCCTGGTGTGACGGGATCAACAGAGCGGCAAGCCGAACCCGTGCAATATCGCAAGTCAGAGCATAGAGGGCCTCTGTCACTCGAGACTGCTGTGAGGAAGGCTGTCGAATGGCACCCGGCCGTTACGGAAACCATTGGCCGGTTACGTCAGCAGACAGAGTCGGTCAACGAAGCGAGGGCCGGTTATCTTCCAAGCGTCAGTTGGGGCCTGGACTCCTCCTACAATACCTATCGATCGGATCGATATAGCCCAGATCTCAGCCTCAACGCCTCCCAGATGCTCTACGATTTTGGCAAGGTCGACAACAAGATAAAGATTGCGACGGCCGGAATTGCAGGCCGAAAATCGCAGGTCTTGATGGCGGTGGATGATCTAGCACGCGAAGCGGCCTACTCTGTTATCGAAATCCAGCGCAACCGCGCACTACGAGGTGTGGCTCGTGATCAGATCAATGATACCAAGGCAATCGTGCAACTGGTGAAGTCTCGGACTGACAAGGGCGCAAGTACGCGCTCCGACCTTCTACAGGCTGAAGCACGTGTGCAGGCGGCAGAAGCCACGTTGCTGGAAATCGACGGGCAACTGTCGCGCTGGGAAGCCGTTTTGGCTAACGTCAGCGGAATAAGCGGACGTATCGACGTCTCGAACAAAATGCCAGGCTGGCTTTCGAAGTCCTGCGGTTCCACACAACTTGACTGGTCGCGTGTTCCGGCAGTTATGCAGGCAGAGGCAGACCGCGAGGCAGCGGCCGCGCAGATAAACCTTGCCAAGGCCGAAGGCCTTCCTACCTTGTCACTGGACGCTGGAGTTGGGGTTGATGTTTCGGAGATTGGCTCACCTGACCCTGACTACACCATCGGATTGAAGGTCACAGGAAGCCTTTATAATGGTGGGGCAACAAGTGCTCGGCGGAATATGGCAGTGCAGGCACTTGGCGCTTCGCAGGCGGCAGAAGCTCGTGCGCGGGTAGATATTCTGAGAAACCTGACGGAATCAAGCAGTCAGATTTCGAGCAAAGAAAGCTTGAGCCGCTCGCTTTCAACACGCCAATCCACGATGCGACAGACACGGGACCTTTATCGGACACAATATGTTGAACTGGGAACGCGCAGTCTGCTCGATCTGCTGAATGCCGATCAGGAATTACATGCAGCAAGGTTCGATATCTCTAACATTCAATATGATCTGCACAGGTTGAACATCGACTGCACCTTCAGTGCCGGACGAATGCGCGAAGCATTTTCATTGGAAGGCCAGACCGTCCAAGGTATATCTTTGTAGAGCATACCACTGCCATAGCCGCGAAATGACCTTTATCTTTTTGATTTTTGTCAATTTTTGTGGCTGTCTTGCGTCATTCCAAGTTGCTGGAAATGGCTATTTTGCCTGCGGTATTGCAAACTCCAGCCCCCCTTTTTTCTGGTCCTTTCTTAGGATCAGCCGTCCTTTCGTTTGGTTTGAAAGCGGTGCTATTTTAACGAGTATCGCGCGAGGCAAAAAGGTTGGCAAAAGAACATTCGATTGAAAATTTTCACGCTCTATGAAGCCCACGAGTGGATCAAAAACCAATTATTTCTGAGGGATGAATTTCTGTAGGTGGCTGAAGCAGAATCCTTAACAAGCACACGCTAATGCTCTCAGGAGTTGTTTTTTGTCTTGCGATGCCTCGTTTTTATGCGATTATGGAAGCGGGAGAGGTTCTTGAGAGGGAAGCTTCCCTTCGAGGCAAAAGAGTAGAGTTGGAGGATTTCGGGCTCTATCTCTGCAGCGGTTCAGCCGTTCGCAAAAATCCATTTTTTTGAATGTTGCTTGGCGTTTGAAGCGGCAGCGGTTTTCTGTCGCCGAAATGTTGCCGCGTTGCAGGAGGACAGTTTTATGGTTGCAATCGTAACCGATATGGCCGCCGGAAATTCTCGGACCGTTCCACTCGACAAATTGACGATTGATGAGCCGAGCCTCGTGCAAATTCGCGCGTCCCGCAATGATGTCGCCGACTTCGTTCGTGATGGAGATGACCTCTTGCTTCGCATGCGGTCCGGTGAGACCGTCCGGATCGGAAATTTCTATCGAGAGGTTGACGGCGAACATAGCCAACTCGTGCTTGAGGACGAGAATGGAAATCTTTGGCTTGGCGAAAACAGCGATGGTTTGGCAGATTTCGAGTTTTCGCAGATTGAAGGTGTCGATCAACTTGTTGGTGCTTCTGCGAGCGGTGGTGGCTCCGTTCTCGGATTAGCTGCGCTCGGACTTCTCGCAGGTGGTGCTGCCATCGGTGGCAGTTCATCGGGAGATGATGGCGATGCGGACGCTGATGCGGACGCGGATGCTGATGCCGATGCAGATGCCGATGCAGATGCGGACGCTGATGCAGATGCAGATGCCGACGCTGATGCGGATGCAGATGCTGACGCCGACGCGGATGCTGACGCTGATGCGGATGCTGACGCCGACGCGGATGCAGACGCTGATGCGGATGCAGATGCAGATGCTGACGCTGATGCAGATGCAGATGCCGACGCCGACGCTGATGCAGATGCGGATGCTGACGCTGACGCTGATGCGGACGCCGATGCTGATGCTGATGCTGACGCCGACGCTGATGCGGATGCTGACGCGGATGCAGATGCGGATGCAGATGCAGATGCTGATGCTGATGCGGACGCGGATGCTGATGCGGATGCAGATGCGGACGCTGATGCCGATGCTGACGCTGACGCTGACGCCGATGCCGATGCCGATGCTGATGCAGATGCAGATGCTGACGCTGATGCCGATGCAGATGCCGATGCAGATGCAGATGCAGATGCAGATGCCGATGCAGATGCGGATGCTGACGCGGATGCAGATGCTGATGCTGACGCGGATGCAGATGCTGATGCTGACGCGGATGCTGATGCTGACGCGGATGCAGATGCCGATGCTGACGCTGATGCAGATGCCGACGCGGATGCAGATGCTGACGCGGATGCAGATGCGGATGCTGATGCTGACGCCGACGCAGATGCAGATGCAGATGCCGACGCTGACGCGGATGCAGATGCCGATGCGGATGCCGATGCCGATGCCGATGCCGATGCAGATGCAGATGCCGACGCGGATGCAGATGCTGATGCGGATGCAGATGCTGATGCTGATGCGGACGCGGATGCTGATGCGGATGCAGATGCAGATGCCGATGCAGATGCGGATGCTGACGCGGATGCAGATGCGGATGCGGATGCAGATGCAGATGCTGACGCAGACGCAGATGCTGACGCCGACGCGGATGCAGATGCGGATGCTGACGCGGATGCGGATGCTGACGCCGACGCGGATGCAGATGCCGATGCTGACGCCGATGCCGATGCTGACGCCGATGCAGATGCAGATGCAGATGCCGATGCAGATGCAGATGCAGATGCCGATGCTGACGCTGACGCGGATGCAGATGCTGACGCAGACGCTGATGCGGATGCGGATGCAGATGGAGATGCTGATGCTGACGCGGATGCAGATGCTGATGCTGACGCGGATGCAGATGCCGATGCTGACGCAGATGCTGACGCTGATGCAGATGCCGACGCGGATGCAGATGCTGACGCGGATGCAGATGCCGATGCGGATGCTGATGCTGACGCCGACGCCGATGCAGATGCCGATGCAGATGCCGACGCTGACGCGGATGCAGATGCTGACGCTGATGCCGATGCCGACGCAGATGCAGATGCGGACGCCGATGCAGATCTCGAGCCGACGGACGATGTGGCATCTGCCCAGGTGAATATTCTGCCGACCGTTACCGAGGACGTACCGCATGGCAGCGAGACTTACTTGGCTGTCGTCAGTCTTGCGGGGATCGATCTGCAGCTATTTGCCGATACCGTAGAGTTTGAAGTGGAAAGTGGTCACACGCAGGACTTGGCTTTCGATTTCAACGGCATTCTCGGGGCAGGTGTTCTCAGCGATTACAATCTCGTCGTACAGAAGTGGGATGCGACGACACAACAGTGGACCAGTATTGATGGTCAAACGAACGCCACGATTCTGTCCCTTGATCTTTTCGGCGGAGCGAGCGGTACCGTACAGGGACTCGATGCGGGAGAATATCGGGCCTTCATGGGCTATGATGGGCTGCTTGGCGCCGGCGTGGGTGGTACCCTGACAGTGACGGCTACCGATTACGATTTCACGGAGGCCGGAGGATACGAAGCTGTCGAAGTGAGTGGAAACGTCATCGATAATGATGACGTGCCAACGGGCACTACCGTGCAGAGCGTTGATGGTCAGTCAGTTGATCCCGCAGGAACCGTTATCCAGGGCGACTTTGGAGAGTTATCGATCCTCCCCGATGGTACCTTCACCTATACGCCCCTCGCGAATGGTGCAGGAATAGGTCAGGTCGACCAGTTCGAATACACGCTCGTAGATGCCACCGGTAACACAGGCACCGCAACGCTGAACGTGCAGATCGGCAGTGATAGCGTCACCATGACATGGAATGGCACTGATCCGGGGCTTCCGGCAGTGTTTGAGTTCGCAGCGACAGGCGATAGTGCTGAGGCAACCGTCGTATGGGACAACGTGACGGACACCGATTTCTTCACGGCTAGCGGTTCGACATTGCTCTCGGGCAGTCTCGGGCAAACGAGCACATATGACAGCGCGACCTTCGTCATCACCGACAGCATGGTGATTTCAGGTAGTGTCACAGTGTCAGTGCTGCTTGCGGCCCTATCCAGTGGGGCTGTCTCGCTTCAAAGAGAGGCTGCCCCTGGCACGTGGGAAACGGTCGCCACCGATACCTTCAATGTTCTTGTAGGTGGTCTTGGTGTCGTGGCATCGATTGATCTTTCCGAGGTCGATTTTACGGCGGGCAACTATCGTATCCACTCAACACTGACCGGCTCGCTAGTTAATGTCTCCGCTACGATCGCCACCGACATTGACGTCACCTACACGGATCAGTTCGAATTCGAGAATGGGGTCGGCGACAGTGGCAATCTGCTCGCCAATGACGAAACGGGCTCCACATTTACGGCGTTCGAGATCTTTGATGGCACGAGTTACGTGAAGGTCATCGGCGCGATGACCATCGAGGGCGAATTTGGCACCCTCACTGTCGATGCCGACGGAAATTACAGTTATGCGCCGGCGTCTGATTTGGCGCATTTCGCCGAAGCGCAAACGGACACATTTGAATATCAGCTTGTCCATCCGTCTGGTGCTATTGAGCAGTCGTCTCTGGTTGTTAACGTGGAGCCATCAGGCGCGGGTGTTCCCGATCAGGCAATGATGTTCGCGGCAGATGATTTCATCGGTCTGAACACCATTGACGCGACCGTCGGCGATGATGCTCTTCCGTCGGATGCGCAGCCTGACAGTCAGGATAATCTTTCCGAACTTGTCGAAGAGAGCGCCGAGGATTTGACTGTTTCCCTCGACGGGCTGACGTCGCTGTCCGAGCCGGTCGATGCTGATGCCGACCATACGATCACAGGGGAAACTCTCGACACGATGGTTGCCGTAGACACGTCGGACGTCCCACTCGATCCGTTTGGACACCTCGTAACTGAAGATGAATGGAATAACACTGCTTCGAATGTAGTTTGAAATCTAGGAACGGCATGTGCGCCTTAGATGGCCGTGTGCCGCTACAGAGGAATATAAATGCCTCTTTCCGACATGACGAATGAACATCCAGATGCCGACGTGACCGGTATCGATATGAAAGGTTGGAGCGAAGCCTTTCAATATGTAGCGCGTCACTATGGCGTGCCGTTTTCTGCCGGCGGGCTTCAACAGCTCGCCGGTACACTGCACGTCGCCAATGCGGAAGACGGGCTTGCGCGTATGGCCGGCAAGTTGGGGCTGAGGATCAAAAAGACTGCGCCCTCGCCACGTCTTCTAACGAGCTGGCGCCTCCCGCTGATCCTCCAACTGGCCGACGGTGCGGTGGGTGTCGTTACGGCGGTTTCTTCCGACCGGAATACCTCTGTGGTTGTCAGCGGCGAGGGTGGTGGTGCAGCGACGCTCCCGGTTGATGCGCTTTTGTCGCAGACCGATTTCGTGGTCGTGGCCCGGCCGCAACGTGGAACGGTCGATGAACGCGTTGACGACTACATTGCTCCGTATCGCGAACACTGGTTCCGCGTCATAGCCTTGCGCGACATCGGCTCCTACGGACATGTCATGCTGGCTTCGCTGGTTGCCAATCTTCTGGCGCTGGCGGGCGTTATGTTTTCCATGCAGGTCTACGACAGGGTAGTACCCTCAAAATCGTTCAACACGCTTTACGTGCTCTTCGTTGGAGTGCTGCTCGCAGCGCTTTTCGATTTCATCATGCGACGCTTGCGCACTCGTATCATCGATATTGTGGGCAAGCGTACAGATATGCGCGTTTCCGATCTCGTTTTTGGCCATGCGTTACGCGTAAAGAACCAGGCACGCCCAACATCCACGGGCACTTTCATCGCACAATTGCGAGATCTTGAGCAGGTTCGCGAACTGCTGACGTCCACCAGCGTGGCTGCTGTTGCCGATCTTCCGTTTTTCCTCCTGTTTCTCTTTATTTTCTGGCTGATCGGCGGGCCACTTGTGGCCATTCCTGTAGCAGCGTTGCTGTTCCTGCTGTTGCCCGGCCTCCTGGTCCAAGGCAGGTTGCGTGCGGCCGCAAACGAGGCCATGCGGGAATCATCGCTGCGCAACGCCATGCTTGTCGAGGCGGTGCAGGGGATCGAGGATATTAAAACCCTGCAGGCAGAAGATCATTTCCAGCAGCGATGGAACCATTACAACGCCGTGTCGGCTGATGGCCAATTGCGGTTGCGCGCCATCACTAATGGTCTTTCCGCCTGGAGCCACACTGTCCAGACCGGCACTTTTGCAGCCGTCGTCTTTGTCGGTGCGCCAATCGTTATGGAAGGAGACATGACTACCGGCTCACTTGTCGCCTGCTCCATCCTCGGTTCACGTATGATGGCACCGATGGCGCAGCTCACGCAGATCCTTGGTAGATTTCAACAGGCGCGCGTCGGTCTTAACAGTATCGATGCGATCCTGCGCATGCCTTCGGACCATCCGGAAACCGAAACGCGGGTCAGCGCGCCTACGCTTCGAGGCGCTTACCGGTTGAAGGCAGCGGCGTTCCACTACGGAAATGGGGCGGGCAAACCCGCGCTTGCTGTCGCCGATCTGGCAGTATCTCCAGGTGAAAAGATCGCAATATTAGGAAAGAACGGTGCGGGAAAATCCACCCTGCTGATGGCCATGGCCGGCATGGTGGAGCCCGCTGCCGGAGAAGTCATGCTTGACGATCTCGCCTTGTCACAGATCGATCCTGCAGATGTCCGTCGCAATGTAGGACTACTGACCCAGGATACGCGGCTATTCCACGGCACGATCCGTGAGAATGTCACCCTTGGCGCACTGCATGCTCCAGAAACGGTGTTGCTCGACGCGCTCGCCATGACCGGTGCTGATGAGTTCGTGCGTAAGCTTCCACGTGGCCTTGATCATCCCATTCTTGAAGGGGGGCGGGGGCTCTCTGGTGGACAAAAACAGGCCTTGCTATTGGCACGGCTTCTCATTCGAGATCCCTCCGTTGTTCTCCTGGATGAGCCGACCGCTGCGATGGATGAGGCCACCGAACGCCAGTTCATTGCCCGTTTCAGGGTATGGAACGAAGAAAAAACAGTCGTTGTTGCCACGCATCGAATGCGTGTTCTCGAACTGGTCGACCGCATTCTGGTTGTCGAAAGCGGTCACGTATTGCTCGACGGTGGCAAAGAGGAAATCCTCAACACGTTGCGGGGCGTGAACAAGGTCGTACCCCCAAACATCGCAAGAGGGAAAGCGACCAGCGTAAACAAAGGCGCCAGCGTGGCGGGATTCCCATTTAAGACAATCGGGGAGATATGAATGGCGACAGTCGGCAATCGCGAGTTCTCCGGGCAGACAGGGTGGGTGTTTGGCGACGACGATGGACGAAATCTGTCCCGATCGACACGTGTCGTGCAGGTCTTCGTCGTCCTCTTGGCTGTCCTGCTGATATGGGCTTATTTCGCCACGCTCGATGAAGTTTCCAGTGGGGATGGCCGTGTGGTGCCGACCAGCCGAGAGCAGGTAATTCAGTCTCTTGAAGGCGGTATTCTTGCGACGCTGCATGTCCGTGAAGACCAGGTTGTCGAGCCGGGACAGATCCTTGCTCAACTTGATCCCACCAAAAGTGCATCTGACGTGGAAGAAAGTGCAGCCAAATATCGGGCCGCACTTGCCGCGTCTGCACGGCTCGAAGCAGAGGTTAATAGCACATCACTTGCCTTTCCGCCGGCACTCGATGCCTATCCCGCGCTCATCACCGCCGAGACAGAGCTTTACACGGCGCGAAAGCGCGCTCTGGAGGAGTCCTTGCACTGGGTTGAGGAATCCCTTGCTCTAGTCCGCAGCGAGTTGACACTTAACGAAGAGCTCCGGGCTGTTGGCGCTGCGAGCAACGTGGAGGTTATTCGCCTGCGCAGACAGATCGTGGAAATGGAACTCAAGAAGGTTGAGATCAAATCGGAATATGTGGTGCAGGCCCGTGAAGAATTGACCAAAATGAACGCGGAGGTCAATTCTCTTTCGCCTGTCGTAACTGGTCGCACAGACAGCCTTTCACGCCTCACCCATCGTTCCCCGGTGCGCGGTATCGTCAAGAACATCGAAGTTTCGACCATCGGTGGTGTGGTGCCGCCAAACGGCAAGCTCATGGATATCATTCCGCTGGGTGATGAGCTTCTCATCGAAGCGCGGATCTCCCCTCGCGATATCGCCTACATACATCCTGGACAGCGCGCGAGCGTCAAAATCAGTGCTTATGACTACGCTGTTTACGGTAGTCTCGAAGGGCAGGTGACGACCATCTCACCCGATACCATTCAGGATGAGGTCGACCGGGAGATTTATTATTACCGCGTTTTTATCAAGACGGAGAAGGACGCGCTGATCAATGCGGCCGGCCGGGAGTTTCCAATCGTACCGGGCATGGTCGCAACGGTTGACATCCACACAGGCGAAAAGACCGTGCTGGAATATCTTATCAAGCCCTTCAACAAGGCTCGGGAGGCGTTACGTGAACGTTGAAACCGCTGCGAGATCTGTAATCGAGCCGCAGGACGTGAAAGAAAAACTCGCTCGCATCAGAACGTTCCTGCGGTGTGGCATTCAGCCTTTGGAAACGCCGCTTCCAGCCGTAACTTTGTTCTTTTCGGTATCGGATGGCGAAAGACGTGCGCGTGTCATCAACGCATCCGGTCCTTCATTCGAATCTGCGTGGCAAAAGGGAATAACCTCACTGCTCGCTACGATGAAGACCGAGGGCATCAAAGGAGATTGGCTTCGGGTGGACTGGATAGATGTTGCCGAGGCAACGAGTTGGAAGCGCTTGCGAGCTCTACTTGGCAAGGTCAAACGCAACTATTTCCGTTTCGGACTGGCTCTCGATCCAGATTTCCGCTTCGCGTTCACCGAACAGGAATTGAATGCCAATGCAATGCTTTATGGCGGTAACAGCGTCAGTCATGCCGTGGTGAACGAAAACAACTTCAGGCTTTACGCCGCGGCCCGTTTTCAGGACCTGTCACCGCCGGCGTTTAAAGATGAGGAAACGATTTACCTTCTGCAGACAAAGGGCGTGTTCTGCGACAAGGCAGGCCGATTGCATCGGCTCGACGGAAAGGGCCTTGAGACAGGCAGACGGACGGTTGAACGACTTGATAAAGGCGTGATCCTATCCTTGGTGCAGGATTCGTCCGCTTATCTTGCCCGCCAGGTCAACCATGATGGCAGTTTCGTCTACGGTTATCACGCTTGCTTCGACAGGCGCATCCATGCCTACAATGCGTTACGTCATGCCAGTACGACCTATGCGATGATTGAAGCGTGGGAGGTGACGGGTTCTCCTTTCCTCAAAGACGCTATCGAGCGCGCGCTCCAATACCTGGCTGAAACGCTCATTAGGTCCGCCGTCCTTCCCGATGGACAGGAGGCTGCCTTTGTCGTGGAGGCTGACAACGAGATCAAGTTGGGCGGGAATGCCGTAGCGATACTGGCGTTCGTTCAATACATGAAGGCAACCGGTGGCAACCAATGGCGCTGCCTGACCGACAAACTTGCTCATGGCATCCGACACATGCAGGACTGCAAAACCGGGTCTTTCGTGCATGTCCTCAATTATCCGGATCTCGCTATCAAGCAAAAATACCGGACCATCTATTATGAGGGCGAGGCAGCGTTCGGGCTCATGCGCCTTTACGCTCTCACGCTCGATCCGGTGTGGCTCGCGACCGTTGAGAAAGCCTTTGAGTACTTCATTGCCCAGGACTATTGGAAACACCACGACCATTGGCTTGGCTATTGCGTCAATGAACTGACCCGCCATAGACCGGAAGAACGTTATTTCCGCTTCGCTATTCGCAATATTGCCGGCTATCTCGACTTTGTCGAAAACCGGATCACGACGTTTCCCACCTTGCTTGAGCTGATGATGGCGGCGCGTCAAACGCTGTCGCGGATAGCAGCCGAACCTCAACTGAACCACCTCCTCGAGGACATCGATCTTGCACATTTCGAGCGGGCGCTTGAAAAACGTGTGCAGCATTTGCTGAACGGCCATTTCTGGCCGGAAATGGCCATGTACTGCCGAAAACCCGACCGCATAGTCGGATCATTTTTCATTCGTCACCAGGCTTTCCGCGTGCGTATCGATGACGTCGAACATTATCTTTCCGGTTTTGTCGCCTATCTCACCTACCTCGGGGAGCAGGCGTCGTTTCGCGAGCTTGTTTGTCAACGCGCTGTTCGGACAAAGCCCGAAGTCTTTCATCAGGAGCGGCAATGGACGGCGGCGCATGTCGAGGCTGCGACCGGCGGTCGTTGGATTCGTCGACCGCCGGCGGACTGGACTCCAAACGGGCTCTGCACCTATGCGCCAGCCATGCAGCCGGGTGCGCTTGTGGTTGTACGCAGTCAAAGGGGGGATGCCGGTGTTCCCGTAAATACCGTGAGGGGGATGCGGACGGCGGCAGGCCTCATCACGACGGATGCGACCCTTGCGCAAGCGCATCCGGCGCCGGTGCTGCAGGTCGATGACGGCATGCGCGCCGTCCTTGCTCTGGGGAATTATGCGCGGAGTCAGATGAGTGGCACCGTGCTAGGTGTGACGGGAAGTGCCGGCAAGAGCACCGTTGTTAGCATGCTCGCCCATGCTCTTTCTTCGTGGGGGCGCGTGGGCAAAAGCCACCACAATGCAAACCTGCCAACCGGCGTTGCCTGGAACCTCGCCTCGATCCCGTGGGATACGCCCCATGTCGTGCTTGAACTTGCAGTGGGTAAAATGGGGGTCAGCGCACGGATGGCGCGTCCAAAGGTTGCCGTCTTTACCAATATCCTGCCGGCCCACCTCGACGAGTCCAGTACGATTTCGGATATCGCAAAAACGAAAAGCGCAATCTTCCTCGGCATGGCTCCGGGCGACAAGGCAGTGCTCAATCGCGATATGCTGGAATGGGAAATCGTTCATAATGCAGCCCGCAGCCGTGGGCTCGATATTGTCACCTACGGCACGTCGGATGGCTGTGCTTTCCAACTGACACGATACGATGCGGGGAGCGGCGATGCCTGCGCCCACATAGAGGGGGGAGACATTACCTATAGCGTTGGCGCGGCTGGCCGGCACATGGCACTCAACGGCCTTGCTGTTCTTGCTGCCTTTTCGGCGCTCGGTTACCCCCTTGAGACAGCTATTGCAAAGCTCAAGAGCTTCTCGGCGCTTCCTGGGCGTGGCGAGGAAACATCTTTGTCGCTCGATGGCCGGCGACTGATAATGATCGATGACGCATACAACGCCAATCCCGGCTCAATGCGCGCCGCCCTCGAACGCTTGAACGACCACGAAGGGGGTGGGCGAAAGATTGCAGTCCTCGGCGAGATGGCGGAGCTAGGGCCTGGGGCTTCCGGCTACCACACCGAACTCGCTACCGTGTTGAAAGAGAGTTCAATCGACCGGGTCTATGTTATCGGTCATCTGTACGAAGATTTCTGGCGTGCGCTTCCCGTCTCTTTACGCGGCAAAAAAGTGGGCTCGTGCGACGCCCTAAAGGGCGTTCTTCGTAAAGAGCTGGAGGATATGGACGTTGTACTCTTCAAAGGTTCGAACAGCGCCGGAGTGCATGAAATGGTCGATTGGCTGAAGACGACTGCCGATGGCAGTTTCGCCGCATGATCTTATTTGAACTGTTCGAGATCCATCTCGTGGACGGCACGGCGAATTTCGGCGGTCGATTGTCCCTTAGAGATCAATGCGGCTGCGAGGCGGCCGTGGTAGGCTAGGATGTGACGCTGTGGATCAGTCGCATGAGCATAGAGGTGGTGCGGCTCGAAGCCCGCTGTACGCAAGCGCCTGACGTAGAATAGCTGACTGAAGAATGGCACGACACGATCTTCAGGATCAGAGAGGACATAAATATCCGGGCGGTCGGCGGTCGAAACGTTGGAAATCTCGTCTACGGGATCATAGAAGGCTGCGGCATTGTAGAGAAGTTTGCCGGGAAGGCGACGCCGCCGTTCCCAGAATTTGGATACCTGTTTCACCGAGACCAGTCCGGACGTGATGACAGCCGCAGAAACATCGGTGCGCTGGTTCAAAAGCCCCGCTACAATCTGACCACCGGCTGAATGTCCAGTCAAAATGAAGGACGATACATTGTGCTTCTGTTTGATCCTGTCGAGTGCCTGGCTCATCAGGGAAAGCTCGCGCCGGTGCCGGCGGTTGTTGTGGTCGCCAGAAGAACCATATATTCCCGGCCGTGCTAGGAAAATTACGGGATGCCCCGCCTTTTTTGACCATTCCGCCATTTCGGCTGCAATTGTTGCGGGCGATTGCCGGATGTAGGAGCCGGTGATGAAGCGCACACCTTTTGAGTTGCGCAACATTACATCGCCGCCGAAATAGACCAGAACCTTGCGGTTTTCACCATCCGCCAATCCGTGAGGATAATATCTGATGCAGTCGCCTTTGCCCTCGACTTCAATCCACAGCCCATAGGGAATGTCGGCACAGGCTTGGGAAGAAGAGAAGGAGCCGTTGAGGGCCTCTCTGGCGTCGAAGGCGGTCTCATTTTGGAAAATAGTCAGCGCGCGTGGTCTGGGCAGTTCGAAGGGGCCGAGCCGTGGCGCTTCGGCCAGCGCCAACTGTGACGCTCCGGGAATGGCGAGCGCCAGTAACAACCATCGCACCATCCACCACGCAAGCCTTGGTTCTTCCTTGCTCAATGCCTTGCTCCGCCCGCAATCTTTTTGCTTTGCTAACCGATGACATTTGATTTGAGTTCCGTCTGAAATCAAAAGGTAGCCGGTCACGCAACAAGACCCAAGCGGAAGATTTTAGTGCTCTATCAGGCATAAAAACTTACCCTTGTGAATTTGGTGCTCCCTATCAAAAACTCCGTCTTACAACGCATATCTCCCTCCAAAACGCACGGATTTGGGTGTCTCGCCGTGACAATGAGACATGCGGCTCGAAGGCGCCGAACTACGGGTGGGGAAAAAAGAGGTCAGGGATTGACACATCTATGAAACCGGTTACATTCGCTTATGTAAACGGTTTCATTATCGATTTCCGTTGCTTGGAGGAGCAAATTTCATGTTTAGACATTTGATGGCTGCTGCCGCGATGATGCTGGCAGCGGGCACGTCCGCGCACGCGCAGGAACAGAGCTTCAAGATCGGTCTTTCCAATTCGTTCGTCGGAAGCGAATGGCGCACGCAGATGATCGAGGAAGCTCAGGCTGCCGCGAAGGCGTGGGGTGAAAAGGGCGTCAAGGTCGAAGTGGTTGTTCAGAGCGGCAATGTCGACGTTCAGGGCCAGATCGGACACATCCGCAATTTCATGAACCAGGGCGTTGATGCAATCCTGATCAACCCGGGTAGCCCAACTGCTTTTGATCCAGTCTTTGCCCAGGCGAAGGCACGTAATATTCTCGTCATCGCCACCGACGCAGAGGTTTCATCGAAAGATGCGATCTATGTCGGTATCGACCAGAAGGCCTGGGCAGCCCAGTCGGCCCAGTGGCTTGCGGATACGCTGAAGGGCAAGGGAAGCGTTGTTGCCATCAACGGCATCGCTGGCAACCCTGCAAACGAAGCGCGTGTCGCCGGTTACCGCGAAGTTTTCAAAAAGTATCCTGACATCAAGGTCCTGAACGAAGCCAATGCGAGCTGGGATCAGGCGCAGGGCCAGCAGGCCATGCAAAACCTTCTTGCGACTTATCCCGACATTAGCGGTGTATGGGTGCAGGACGGCATGGCTGATGGCGCTTGGCGCGCCATCGAATCTGCAGGCAAGGCGAAGGACATTGCTGCCACCGGGGAAATCCGCAAGGACTTCATGACCCGTTGGGAAGCGGAAAAGTTCAATTCCGGTGCATCGGTCAACCCTCCCGGCGTCATGGCCAGTGCGCTCAACGTTGCGGTGTTGAAGCTTCAGGGCAAGGAGTTCAAGGACGGTATCTTTGGCGGCACCTACGGGAACGCCATCTACATTCCGATCCCGTTCGTGAACAATGAGAACCTTGCGGACAACATCAAGGCCGCTGAAGGCAAACCGGGCTATTGGTCCGTCACGGCAACAGTGACGCCGGAACAGGCTGGCGAGTTCTTCAAGTAAGACCGCCTTCGGGCTGGCGTTAACAGCCAGCCCGAATTCTGGAATCTCGATTGCGGGCAGCGTGTTGTTACGATGTTCGCCAATGACAAGAACAATTCGGAGACATGCGATGGCGAACGCTTTGGAAGCGGCCGGCATAACGAAGAATTTTGGCGCCGTGCGTGCGCTCTCTGCCGGTAAACTGACGGTCGGCCGCGGTGAAATCCATGCGCTTCTGGGTGCGAACGGTTGCGGTAAAAGTACGCTTTGCAAGATCGTTGCAGGTGCAGTGGTGCCCACCAGCGGTACAATTCGCTTCAATGGCGACGAGGTGCGCTTCAAAAGCCCCCGCGACGCAGAAAATGCCGGGATCGCCCTGTTTTACCAGGAATTGAGCCTCATTCCGCAGCTTTCAGTCGCCGACAATATTTTCCTTGGACGCGAGCCGAAGCGCGGTGTTTTCGTGGATCGCACGGCGCTGAAAGAAGAAACGGACAAACTGATCTCGCTTTTCGACGGTGTCGCTGGAGATGGGCTGGAGCCGGATGCGATCGTTGGTAACCTGCCGCCTGATCAGCGTCAGCTCGTGGAAATTCTCAAGGTCTTCGCTCAGAATGCCAGCCTCATGATCATGGACGAGGCAACAGCGGCACTCGATGGCCGTCAGTCACAGCGTTTCTTCGAAATTCTCAAGGCCAAGAAGGCCGAGGGCGTCTCCACCATCATGATATCCCATCGTCTCGATGAGGTGTTTGCTGTCTGCGACCGTATCACTGTGATGCGAAACGGTGCGACCATCTCCGAGCTCGATACGTCGACCACTACGCGTGAAGCCGTTGTGCATGACATGGTTGGTGATGTTCGTGCCGCACCGGCTCGTCAGCATGGGCGCCTCGATGCAAAGGCGAGTTTGAAGGTCGACAATGCAGCCGGTGAGGGCGTCCGTGGTGTGACGCTCGAGGCGTTTGCGGGTGAAATCCTTGGTTTGGCAGGTTTGCAAGGGCAGGGACAGTCTGCGCTGCTGAAAGGTCTGTTCGGCGCCAATCCCTTCGCTTCCGGAGATATTCAGTTCGAAGGGCAGGCCATTGCGATCGGCAAACCTTCGCAGGCGGTTCACAATGGCTTTGCCTATGTTTCCGGCGACCGCGGGCGCGATGCGTCGTTGCAGGGACGGTCCATCCTCGAAAATCTCGTTGCTGCTCTGATGGTACGCGAGAAAATGAAACTGATACGGCCGGCAACTTTGAAGCCGCAGGTGCAAAAAGTCGCCGACGATATGAAAACGAAGTTTGCCGGAATGGACATGCCAATCGGCACGCTTTCCGGCGGCAATCAGCAGAAAATCTTCATTTCGCGCTGGCTTGCAACATCGCCGAAACTTCTGCTGCTCGATGACCCGACGAAAGGGATCGACCTCGGCGCAAAAGCCGATCTGTTTGCGCTGATGCGACAGCAGGCCGATGCAGGTGCGACCATTCTTTTCTACTCCTCGGAAGACGCTGAGATCCTTGAATATGCCGACCGCATTCTGGTGTTCAACGGCGGGCGTATTTCTGCAGAACTGACCGGAGCTGAAATGACATCTGTCAACATGACCCGCGCCGCCTATGGAGACGCCGCATGATTTCCCCCGGCCTTCTGCGCAAGCAACCCTGGATCATCACTCTCGTCGTTCTCGTCCTCCTTGTTGCCGTGAACACGGTTTTGCAGCCGTCCTTCGTTCAGCCTGCCGTACTGCAATCCAACCTGACGACATTTCTCCCGCTGATCCTGGTTGCCATTGGACAAACCTACGTGATCCTGGCGGGAGACATCGATTTGTCGGTCGGCAGCATCGTGGCGCTCGCCAATGTCGTGACCGTCAGCGTCATTGCCGCGCTAGGTGGCTCTGGAGGTGCTGTCATCGCTGGTATGGCAGCGGGTGCTGCCGTCGGTCTGCTCTGCGGTCTGGTCAACGGTCTCTTCATTTCCGGCTTGCGTTTCCAGCCAATCGTGACGACCTTCGCAACCGGTATCATCTTTGCCGGCTTGGCAATCTGGGTTTTGCCGCAGGCCGGGCTTCCCGTACCGGAAGCCTATTGGCAGACCTATTCGCGCAGCTTCATTGGCTTACCCTTCGTCTTGTGGGTTTTGATTGCCGGGATCGCCTTTACCCTGATCGTGTCGCGCATTCCGTTTCATACCCATTTGTTAGCGGTCGGCGGTAATCGTACCGGCGCCTTCCAGACAGGCTTGCGTCTCTCCGGTATTCGCATCGGTGCATACATGATCTCCGGTTTGTTTTCGGCACTGGCGGCACTGTGTCTCACGGGCGAAACCGCATCGGGTGACCCTCTGCTCGGTGCGAGCCTTGCGTTGTCGTCCATATCGGCGGTGGTGCTTGGCGGGACGGCGCTCTCCGGTGGGTTCGGCAGCTCGACGGGATCGATCGCCGGGGCACTCGTCCTTGGCATGATCGGCAATGTGATTTTCTTTGCGGGTTTGCCATTCGAGTACCAGACACTGGTGCAGGGCTTGATCGTGCTGACGGCGCTTGCCGGCGGCGTACTGGTGACGAGGCGTTGATATGACCAATAAGGGCCTGCAAATCAAATCTCTCCTTACCGATCCCTTGACCATTGCTATCGGCGCATCGGCTTTCCTGCTGCTTCTTGGCGAGTTGCTGTCTCCCGGTTTTGCACAGGGCTCACAGATCGTCAGACTGCTGACGATCGCCGCGATCCTCGGCATTGTCGCAGCAGGACAGAACCTTGTGATCCTCGGCGGTCGCGAAGGTATCGATCTCTCCGTCGGCGCCATGATCTCTCTTGGTGCAGTGCTGGCCGGTAACATGATGAATGGCCAAAACATTGGCATTCCACTCGCGATACTGGTCGCCGGTGGTATTCCTTTCCTGATCGGCCTCATCAACGGTATCGGCATTACCTTCGTGCGCATCCCACCACTTGTCATGACACTGGGCATGACAGCCGTCATCCAGGGTGGACTGGTCGTCTATTCTCAGGGTGTTCCTTCCGGTGCTGCGGCTCCGCTCCTTGCCGGGTTCATCAACAAGCCGTTGGTTTTTGGCATTCCCGGCATTCTTTTCGTCTGGCTAGGCATTGCAGCGATCATGATGTTCGTCTTGCGCAGAACGGCATTCGGCTTCGCCATCTACGCCGTAGGTTCAAATGAGCGCGCGGCTACACTTGTCGGATTGCCGGTCTCGTTGATCCGCACACTGCTTTACGGTTTTTCGGGCCTGTTCGCCGGTCTGACCGGGGTCTGTGTCATTGGATATACCGGTACTTCCTTCATCTCCGTCGGCGACCAATATGTTCTGCCATCCATCATCGCGGTGGTTATCGGTGGCACCTCTCTTGCCGGCGGTGCCGGTGGATATATCGGAACCATGGCCGGGGCAGTTGCGCTGACCATTCTGCAAAGCGTACTGATAACGCTCAACCTTGATGTATGGGCCCGGCAGATCATATTCGGTGTCACGTTGCTTGCGCTGATGCTGCTTTATGGACGCCAAAAGCAGTTGCGTGTTTGAGATGAGCAAAGACCAAAGTTCGAATATCAGAGAAGTTGCAGCTCTCGCCGGCGTTTCGATCGCGACGGTATCGCGGGCGTTGCAACAACCCGACAAGGTGCGCCCGGAAACTCGAAAAAAGGTTTTTGACGCCGTAAGGCAGGCGAACTTTGTTCCCAACGCCCAGGCGGCAAGCTTCAGGCGCCAATCCAACAACACCGTCATTCTCCTGGTTCGTGATATCGGCAACCCGTTCTATCTCGAAATCTACAAAGGTGTTGAAGAAGCGGCCGGTGAGGCTGGCTACAAGGTTCTCATGGGTGACGCCCGCAACGATGAAAATCGTGTTGCGACCCACATCGACATGGTCCGTCAGAAACACGCCGACGGTCTTATCCTGATGACCGGGCAGTTCCCTTCAGACCTTCTTGATCAGGGCGATGCATTGCCGCCGATTGTGATTGCGTCGGAAACCGTCGTCGGTATCACGCTGCCGACTGTGAAGGTCGATAACCGCGCCGCTTCCCAAAATGCCATGCGGCATCTGATCGAAGCCGGTCACAAGCGGATCGTGCATCTCGCCGGTCCTTTCCCGGAGAGCTTGGCGAAAGAACGTTTCGACGGTTATCAGGATGCGCTTTTGGAAGCCGGGATCGGTTTCTCCGATGAACTGGTGGTGACTGGCGATTACAGCATCGAAGCCGGACGGCAGGCGATCGCCGCCCTGATCGAAAACGGCATTTCCTTCACTGCGATTTTCGCATCGAGTGACCAGATGGCGATTGGCGCCATCAGTGAGTTGCGTGCCAGGGGGCTGTCCGTACCGAGCGACATCTCTGTCATCGGCTTTGACGATATTATCTTTGCTAATGCCTTCGAGCCGCCTCTGACGACGGTCCGTCAGCCCCGACAGGAAATGGGCCGTAAAGCCATGGCGCTGATGGTCGACCGTCTGAACGGCAAACGTGCTGCTGAAACCATCACACTGGATACCGAATTGGTGGTGCGCGGCTCCGTCGCGCCCTGCCGCCTGCCGGATAAATAACTGCCAATGCCGAACTGAGACTGCAAGGAGTACGGATATGAAGACGATCAAGGGCCCGGCGATTTTCCTCGCACAATTTGTCGGAGAGAACGCGCCTTTCGACACGCTCGACAATCTCGGCCAATGGGCGGCTTCGCTCGGCTACAAGGGCATCCAGGTGCCGACCGACCCAAAGTTTTTCGATCTCGAAAAAGCTGCAGCCTCGAAAACCTATTGTGACGATATCAAGGGACGCCTGGCTGATGCAGGTGTCGAGATCACTGAGCTTTCCACCCATATTCAAGGTCAACTCGTTGCCGTTCATCCGGCGTACGACGAAATGTTTGATGGTTTCGCCCCGGCCGCGTTGCGTGGGAAACCCCAGGCGCGTCAGGAATGGGCTGTCAATCAGCTCAAATGCGCGGCGCAAGCCTCTCAACATCTCGGCCTTTCGAGCCACGCCACATTTTCCGGCGCGCTTGCCTGGCCTTTTGTTTACCCGTGGCCGCAGCGTCCCGCCGGCCTTGTCGAGATGGCCTTCGCCGAACTTGGCAAACGCTGGACACCTATCCTCGATGCGTTCGAAGAAAATGGCGTCGACGTCTGCTATGAGCTGCATCCGGGCGAGGATCTGCACGACGGTATCACCTTCGAGCGCTTTCTCGAGGCGACCGGCAATCACGTGCGTGCCAATATCCTCTATGATCCATCGCATTTTGTCCTACAGGCGATGGACTACCTCGATTTTATCGACGTCTACCACGAGCGCATCCGTGCGTTCCACGTCAAGGATGCCGAGTTCAATCCGACCGGCCGTTCCGGTGTCTATGGTGGTTATCAGAGCTGGGTCGATCGGCCGGGGCGTTTCCGTTCGCTCGGAGACGGGCAGGTCGATTTTGGCGCTGTGTTTTCGAAACTCACCCAATATGACTTCGACGGGTGGGCCGTTCTTGAATGGGAATGTGCACTGAAACATCCCGAAGACGGAGCGCGGGAAGGTGCCGGTTTCATCCAGAACCACATCATCCGTGTAACCGAGCGGGCATTTGACGACTTCGCCAAAAGCGGCGTCGATGATGCCGCAAACCGTCGTCTGCTTGGTCTTTGAAAGGGGTAGTCATGTCCTCCACAACAGCGAAATTCGATAGCCGGCGGATCCGGCTCGGTATGGTCGGCGGTGGTCAGGGTGCCTTTATCGGCGCTGTACACCGGATCGCGTCCAGACTGGATGATCGGTACGAACTGGTGGCCGGGGCGCTTTCCTCTGATGCAGAACGGGCCAGCGCTTCCGCCCTCCTGCTCGGCATCGCACCGGAGAGATCCTATGCGACATTTCAGGAAATGGCGGCGGCCGAGGCCTCTCGTGAAGACGGGATCGAGGCGGTCGCCATCGTGACCCCGAACCATCTGCATTTCGCGCCCTCAAAGGCCTTCCTTGAAGCAGGTATCCACGTCATCTGCGACAAGCCCGTGACGGCGACGATCGAAGAGGCGCGAGAACTGGCCGGTATCGTCGGCGCCTCCGACAGGCTGTTCATCTTGACGCACAACTACACCGGTTACGCCATGTTGCGTCAGATGCGGGAGATGATCGCCAACGGCGCCATCGGCAAGCTGCGTCATGTCCAGGCGGAATATGCGCAGGACTGGCTGACTGAAGCAGTGGAAAATTCGGGTGCAAAGGGTGCCGAATGGCGCACCGATCCAAGCCGCTCGGGTGCTGGAGGCGCCATTGGCGATATCGGCACGCATGCCTTCAATGCGGCTGCATTCGTCACTGGCGAAATCCCGAAAAGTCTTTACGCCGATCTGACATCGTTCGTACCGGGCCGGCAACTTGATGACAGCGCCAACATTCTGCTGCGCTACGAGAGTGGCGCGAAGGGTATGCTTTGGGCAAGCCAGATCGCGGTCGGTAACGAGAACGCTTTGTCGCTGCGCGTCTACGGCGACAAGGGTGGGCTCGAATGGCACCATCGAGTGCCTGACGAACTTTGGTTTACGCCTTACGGAGAAGAGAAACGGCTCATCACGCGCAATGGCGCGGGTGCAGGTGCTGCCGCCAACCGCGTTAGCCGTGTGCCGTCTGGGCACCCGGAAGGATATCTCGAGGGTTTCGCAACGATTTACCGCGAAGCCGCAGATGCAATCATCGCCAAAAGGGAGGGAAAGACATCGGCCGGGGACGCAACCTATCCCGGTATAGAGGACGGTCTTGCGGGGCTCGCATTCATTGATGCGGCCGTCCGATCCAGTCGAAGCTCGTCGTGGGTCACGATCGACATTTAGACCGCAGGACATCGGAGAAGGACGACACCAGGCATTGGAGGTTGCTGTGGGATTTCCCGGCTGTGAAGTCGGGGAGGGCAAGAGCACGTGTGTCGTTCGCATTGGTCAAACGGAAAGGGAGTTACGCGTTTGAAAACGTTCAAGTCAAAATTCGCAAGCATGGCATTTGTCGTCGGCCTGGTGGCCGGTGTCGCAAACCCGGTTTTTGCCGATGACAGCAAGACGCTGCCGATCGCCGCTCAAATGTACACGTTGCGCAATGCTGGCACTCTTGAAGAGCAGTTTACCATTCTCAACCGCGCTGGTGTCGCGGCCGTAGAGACGGTGGACATGCAAAAGGTCAGCGCAGACGAGCTGAACACGCTTCTGGAAAAGCACAAGATCAAGGTCATTTCATCGCACGTGCCGATCGACAAGCTTCGCGGCAATCTTGATGAGGTCATCACCGAGCAGAAGGCTGTTGGCAATCCTGTTGTAACCGTGCCTTTCCTCAAGCCAGAAGATCGCCCGAAGGACGCAGCCGGTTGGACTGCTTTCGGCAAGGAACTGGGCGGATATGCGGACAAGCTGTCGGCTGCTGGCCTTGCGATGGCCTACCACAACCATGATTTCGAGCTGGTGAAGTTTGATGGAAAGACGGCTCTCGAACTGCTGCTCGATGCAGCCGGCCCGAAGCTGCAGAGCGAACTTGATGTCGCATGGGTTGCCCGTAGCGGTAACGATCCGGCACAGTTTCTCGAAACGTTGAATGGCCGGGTCTTCGCGATCCATGCCAAGGACAATGCGCCTGCGGGCACGGCGGAAAATGAGCGTGGCTTTGCAACGCTTGGAACCGGCGTTCTCGACTGGAAGACAATCTTGCCGGCCGCCAAAAAGGCTGGTGCAAAATGGTTCATTCTTGAACACGACCTTCCGCTTGATGCCGAAGCAGTTCTGACCAAGGGCAACGCGTTCCTGAACGAGCGCCTCCCGACACTTCAGTAAAACCAGAACAGCTCCCCGGCGGTCGCTCCGCCGGGGAACGCTAGGTTCGATAGATGGAGACCGAAGTTCCCGCCGCATCGCGACGGGGAGCGGGTTGTCTCGTCGACATATTACCCACTACCAATCGGAGGAGTTATCATGGCAAACAATCATTACGACGCGATTGTTGTCGGCTCGGGCATCAGTGGAGGCTGGGCTGCAAAGGAGCTCACGCAGAAGGGCCTGAAGGTTCTGATGCTGGAACGCGGCAGAAACATCGAGCATATCACCGACTACCAGAACGCTGACAAGGAAGCCTGGGATTATCCCCATCGCAACCGTGCCACGCAGGAAATGAAGGCGAAATATCCCGTCCTCAGCCGCGATTATCTGCTGGAAGAGGCCACACTTGGAATGTGGGCCAATGAACAGGAAACACCCTATGTCGAGGAAAAGCGCTTCGACTGGTTCCGCGGTTATCACGTTGGCGGCCGCTCGCTTCTCTGGGGGCGCCAGACCTACCGCTGGTCCCAAACTGATTTCGAGGCCAACGCCAAAGAAGGCATCGCCGTCGATTGGCCCATTCGCTACCAGGACGTTGCTCCCTGGTACGATTATGTCGAGCGTTTTGCCGGGATTTCCGGAAGCCGCGATGGCTTGGACATTCTGCCAGACGGTGAATTCCTTCCGCCCATTCCGCTGAACTTTGTGGAAGAGGATGTTGCTCGACGGTTGAAGACCGCCTTCAAGGGCACACGCCACCTGATCAATTCCCGCTGCGCAAACATCACCCAGGAGCTTCCCGATCAGGATCGTACGCGCTGTCAGTTCCGCAACAAGTGTCGGCTGGGCTGTCCCTTCGGCGGCTATTTCAGCACGCAGGCCTCGACCCTGCCTGCCGCAGTCGCCACCGGAAATCTCACCCTTCGCCCGTTTTCCATCGTGAAAGAGATTCTGTACGACAAGGACAAGAAGCAGGCGCGCGGCGTTGAGATCATTGATGCAGAAACGAACCTGACCTACGAATACACCGCCGACGTGATCTTCCTGAACGCGTCGACCCTGAATTCGACCTGGGTTTTGATGAACTCGGCGACGGATGTGTGGGAAGGAGGCTTGGGCAGCAGCTCGGGCGAACTTGGCCACAATGCGATGGACCACCACTTCCGGATGGGCGCCACCGGTC
This sequence comes from Agrobacterium tumefaciens, assembly GCA_025559845.1. Taxonomy (NCBI): domain Bacteria; kingdom Pseudomonadati; phylum Pseudomonadota; class Alphaproteobacteria; order Hyphomicrobiales; family Rhizobiaceae; genus Agrobacterium; species Agrobacterium tumefaciens. Next base: position 628,502 of record CP048470.1, on the reverse strand, counting down.
AGGTTGAGGGTTTCGAGGATTTCTATTTCAAGGGCCGCCGTCCGGCAGGTTTCTATATTCCGCGCTTCCGCAACACCGGCGACGACAAGCGCAAATACCTGCGCGGTTTCGGTTACCAGGGGTCAGCCAGCCGTACACGCTGGGAGCGGGAAATCGCCGAACTCAACATCGGCGCCGACTACAAGGAGGCATTGACCGAGCCGGGTGCGTGGACAATCGGCATGACCGCCTTTGGCGAAATGCTGCCCTATCACGAAAACCGCGTGAAGCTTGACCACGACAAGAAGGACAAGTGGGGGCTGCCTGTCCTGTCGATGAATGTCGAGATGAAGCAAAACGAACTCGATATGCGTGAGGACATGGTCAACGACGCCGTTGAAATGTTCGAAGCAGTCGGGATCAAGAATGTGAAGCCAAGCAGAGGCACCTACGCTCCTGGTATGGGCATTCATGAAATGGGAACGGCCCGTATGGGACGCGACCCGAAAACCTCCGTTCTCAACGGCAACAACCAGGTCTGGGACGCACCAAACGTCTTCGTGACCGATGGGGCCTGCATGACGTCGGCATCCTGCGTCAATCCATCGCTGACCTATATGGCGCTGACTGCCCGTGCCGCTGATTTTGCCGTTTCGGAACTCAAGAAGGGAAATCTGTGATGAACAGACGCGAACTGCTGAAAATGATCGCCATCGCAACCGGTCTTCCCTTGATTGGTGCGGACGTTGTGACGGCGGCGCAAAACGCCACCAAGCCGGCAGGGGAAAGCCATGTCTTCAGCAAGGAAGACATCCTGTTTCTGGACGAAGTTGCGGATACCATTATCCCCCGTACATCCACGCCGGGTGCGAAGGATGCTGCTGTCGGCGAATTCATGGCTGTTTACGCCGCTGATTGTTACATGGGAGAGCAGAGAAAACTTTTCCTCTCGGCAATCACGGAGATCGAAAGCCGCAGCCAGGCAGACCATAAGAAAGCGTTTTTGGACCTAACCGGAGAGCAGCGGCAGGCGCTTCTCTCTGCACTGGATAAAAAAGCCAGAACGGAGCAAACACCGACCGCGCCGCACCCGTTCACGCTCGTCAAGCAATTGACGTTACTCGGCTTTTTTACTTCGAAAGTCGGCGCGACGGAAGTGCTCGTTTACGACGAAATCCCCGGCGGCTTCGAAGATCGTGTTCCCTATCAAAAGGGGACACCAGCGTGGGGCACCACCTGACACCGCGATAGTCCGATCCGCTCGGTTTACGGGCGGATCGCTCCCATACGGCAAGACAAGGATGACAAGATGCGTAATGTGATGTTCTTCGCGGCAGCAATTCTGGCCGCAGGCAGCGCCCCCGCTCTCGCAGAGGGTGATATCGCCAAGGGTGAAACAGTCTTCAAGCGCTGTTCCGCCTGTCACGCCATCGGCGTAGGTGCAAAAAACAGGGTCGGTCCGCAACTCAATGGCATCATCGGCCGTGGCGCTGGGAGCGCTGCCGACTATAATTATTCTAATGCGATGAAGAAGGCCGGTGAGGACGGACAGATCTGGACGGCTGAAGAATTGCGCGATTTTCTAAGCGCACCGAAGAAGAAAATACCCGGAAACAAGATGGCTTCGGCTGGTGTCAGCAAAGCTGAAGACCTGGATAATCTGATCGCCTATATCGAAAGTGCGGCGTCAAAATCACCACAATGACCGGTGGATGGTCCGCTTCACCACTGCTACAGATTTTGGATCGCCGCAGTCGTTGCGGCGGTCCTTGCCTTTGCACGTGTGCCTCGAACCGTATTGCTCGATCAACTGCGAGCGGTGCCGGAGGCGGACTCCAGCGCTTCGTAATGGTCCGTAATTTCCTTGCCGGTCGCGATCCAGACATCGCCTTTGTCGAGAACGTGCTTCAGGAAGTCACGGAGAATGTGCCAGCGCATCGGCCGACCGGAAACCTGAGGGTGAAGGACAAGCGTGGTAACGCCACCCCAGGCATGAGTTGCTTCGAATTCATCGATCCAGAGTGGCAGGACCGCCTCACGGCCGAACAACGTCCCCGGGCTAAGACGGCTTTTCATGCCGAAGTTCCAGTCGTCGAAAGCAAAGTTGACCGGGATTTCGACCGGACCGACCTCGCCGCCAGCGCCAGCATGACGATAGGGGAGGATGTCGTCGCGGAAGGAACTCGAATAACGAATGCCCGACTTTTTGAGATAGGCGAGCAATTCCGGAAAGTTTTCGCCCGACGGTGCACGGTAGCCAACCGGACGTACCCCAAGCGCGGTCTGCAACGCTTCAACCCCGCGATCAATTTCCTCGAATGCTTCATCGAGTTTCGTGCGATCCGGTAGTTTATGAAGGTAACCGTGATGACCAATTTCATGACCGGCCGCGACCATCGCTTCACACTGAGCAGGATGGGCAAGGGCCGTCCATCCCGGTGTGAAGAACGTACCCTTCAAGCCCAGTTCGTCCATGAGCTCGAGAATTTTTGCGATGCCAACCCGCGCGTCATATCCGCCGTGCGAGGTTGTCACCATTCTGTCGATGTTAGACGGATTATTGCCGATCCATGCGGTTTCGGCATCCACATCGAAGCCGATAAACAGAGCGCTCTTGGCGCCATTTGGCCAGATCATCTTTGGTGTCGGGGGAGCCGGGTTCAATGGGCGGGGAGAGAGGTCGAACGTCATGTTTCACGCTTTCATCGGAAGGTAGGGATGCTGTCGGCATTGCCGACCATAAGGGCTTCGATCAGGGAGCAGTCCTTGACATCTTCAAGTTCGCCAAGCGCGTTCCAAAGAGCGTTTCGATTTTCGCACGAAAGGCTCATGCCGGCCAGTTCGCGGAACTTTGCCTCGATCGCAGTCGATTGCATTGGCCGTTCGGCTGAGCCCGTGGCACGAGGCACCATCCGCTCTATCTCCACTCCATCACCGAACGTCAGCGTCACCAGGGGTTCTGCCATCGGAGCCATGCTGTCATCAATTTTGATGTTCATGCCGTCCATCAACGCATGGACGCCCGCATCGAGGCGATTTTCCTCAGTGTAGGCCTGAAGCCCAGCCGTCCCAAACACACAACGCGCTGCCAGCGCATAGGGCAGGCTCATCTGCGTCGGCGCCATCGCGCCCCCAACCTTTGCGCCACACATGTCTTTGAGCATTGCACTCATCCGCAGATCGATCCGTACGATCTCCGTGGCCTTGCGTCCCGTTTCGTTCAGGAGATCCTCAAGTGCGTCGATGGCCGAATGCGCGCCGCGGCAGGAAGCGTAGGGTTTCAGGACAGCGCGCCTGATTTTCCAGACATCGCCTAGACCTTCGGCCAGAAATCCTGGTTGGCAGGCCGACTTGTTGTACGCGTTGAAGAAGCCGCCCCAGACATCGTCGAAGACGCGGGATGGTCCGGCAAAGCCATTGGCTGCAAGTTGTGCTGCCAGCAAACCGCCTTCAGCTGCACGTCCAGCATGCAGTTTCTTCGCCTGAGATCCGTCGTGGATGAAGGCCCAGAGACCGGATGAGAAGCTGGTGGCGAGTGTGATGGCATCGCGTGTCGCGGCAGCATCGAGCCCGAACAGTCGAGCGCACGCGGCCGCAGCAGCTAGCGTGCCGCAGGTGCCGGTGGAGTGCCAGCCGAGACTGTTGTGCGCGTCATAGCCCCCGGTCGCTTCAAGTATACGGCGCCCAACATCGTAGCCCGCGACAACGGCAGTAATCATTTGCCTGCCACTGACAGGTTGGCCGATATGATGCAGCGCTGAAAACAGGGCAGGCATGACCACAGCGCCGGAATGGTCGCAACCGCCGGAATCGTCCAGCTCAAAGGCATGCGCGGCGCAGCCATTGAGAAGTGATGCGTCGCGAGCAGAGGCAGCTAGACCGGTTCCCCATAGCCGCACCGGACCATCTGGCCGAAGCGATTTGACTGCAATGGCAAACTCGCGCGATCGCGCCCCGGCCAAAGCCGCACCGAGCGTATCGGCAATGTGGACTTTAGCCTTGGCGACAACGTCGATGGGCAAGCTATCGTAATCGAGGGAAGAAACAAACTGGGCCAGCCTGTCGACCGGCGTGTCGGCGAGAGAACGGTTCATGGTAATGCTCGATTGAATGGAATTTTTCGGGCAAAAAAGGCAATGCCAAGGCTGCGCCCAACCGCTTGTATGCGGTCGGGCGTTTTTTCATTGATCTATGCTCGTCGATTACTTGACGGCTTCGCCGTTGATATAGAGGCCGTCAAGCAGGGTGCCTTCCAGGCCATGCTTGGCAAAGATTGCCTTGTATTCGCCAGATGCCATGAGAGCCTTGAAGGCAGCGGCGTAGGCATCGCGCAGCTCAGTATCTTTCTTGGGGAAGGCAATACCCTGGAACACTGCCGTGAAGGGTTCGCCGACGACAGCGTAGGTGTCCTTCTCGAGGTTGAGGAGATAAGGCAGCGTTTCCGATCCCTGTACGGCGCCATCCAGACGGCCTTGCTTAAGCTGTGCACGCGCGTCTGCCGAACCCTCGGTGCCAACCACCTTGATTGCCGCCATACCCTTGGCCTCACAATTGGCGGCGCTCCATTTTGCCGTTTCTTCCGGGAAGGACGTGCGGCGGCTCATGCCGACGGTTTTGCCGCAGAAATCGGTCGTGGTCTTGAACTCGTCCTTGCGCGAGGCGGAGGTGTAGAACTGCGCTCCGGACTTCATGTAGTCAACGAAATCGAGCGTATCGCGTCGTTTGGGCAAGTCGCTCATGCCGCTGTGGATCAGGTCGACACGACCCGTCTGGAGCGAGGACACCATCTGTTCAAAGCCAATGTCGGCCCATTCGACGCTGACGCCTAACTGCTTGGCAAGTGCCAGACCGAGATCAATGTCGACGCCCATCAGCGTGTTGGTAGCAGGGTCTTTATATTCCATTGGCGGGTAGTTGGGCTGGTTCGCGACGATAACCTTGCCGGCGGTTTTGATGCGCTCCGGCAGGCCTTCTGCCTGGGCGGCAGTCGAAGCCAGAATGACGGCGAGAGAGATATGAGCTTTTTTCACGTTGTTCCCCTTTGTTTTGAAACGTGGTTGGGTTGATAGGATTATCGCAAGGCGACGGTTTTGGCCGTTCCTGCTGGCATTAACTGTGAACGGCCTTGATGAATTCGGCAGTGCGCGGACTTTTCGGTGCTCCCAACACCTCGGCCGCAGGACCGACTTCGACCATCTTTCCGGCCTCCATGAAGGCAACGGTATTGGCGACGTTGCGGGCAAAGCCCAGTTCGTGGGTAACCACGATCATTGTCATGCCGCTCGCGGCAAGCGCCTTCATGACGTCAAGCACTTCGGACACCAGTTCCGGATCAAGTGCAGAGGTTGGTTCGTCAAAGAGGATCAAATCGGGTCGCATGCACATTGACCGCGCAATCGCGACACGTTGCTGCTGGCCGCCCGACAATTGTGAAGGATAATGATCGGCTTTATCCGACAGACCGACCCTGGCCAGTAGCTCAAGGGCACGGTTACGAACGTCTGCCACAGGCTCGCCCAGGACATGGACAGGGCCTTCCATGATGTTTTCAAGGGCGGTCTTGTGCGGAAAGAGGTTGAAGCGCTGGAAGACCATGCCGATGCGACGGCGTTGCCTGGAAATCTCGGCGTCGCTCACCTCATAGAGATTGTTGCCTTCACGGCGGTACCCGATCAATTCGTCTCCGACCCAGATCGCTCCAGAGTTCATTTTCTCAAGCTGATTGATGCATCGCAGAAAGGTACTTTTGCCTGATCCGGAAGGGCCGATGATGCAGCAGACCTCTCCTTTGGCAATTTCGAGACTGACCTGATCAAGCGCGGCGAAAGTGCCATACAGCTTGGTAACGTCGACTGCTTTTACAATAATGTTCTTGCTCATGACGGACCTCACATCGAAGCGCTGACAGCTTTGCTGCCACGGCCAAAATATCGTTCGATATAGTGCTGAACGACCGACAGGACGGAGACGACGGCGAGATACCAGAAGCTTGCAACCAGCAGCAATTCAAGCACACGGGTATTGGCGAAATAGATGATCTGAGCGTTGTGCAGGATCTCGGAGTACTGGATGACGCTGGCCAATGAAGTCAGTTTGACCATGCCTATCACCTCGTTGCCGATCGGCGGAACCATCACCCTCATGGCCTGAGGAAGGACGATGCGACGCAACATCATCATCTGCGTCATGCCGATGGAACGCGCAGCCTCATATTGCCCGCTGTCGACGGAAAGCAGCCCGCTACGCACAACTTCCGACGTATAGGCGCCTTGAGAAATGCCAAGCCCAAGCATGGCCGCAACGAAGGGCGTCATGATGTCGACGGTGCGGAACTCGAACAGGCCAGGAATGCCCATGGTCGGGAAGATCAGAGCCAGATTGAACCAGATCATGAGCTGAAGCAGCGCTGGCGCACCACGGAAAATCCAGACATATCCGACGGCGATCGAAGACAATACCGGATTGCCAGATACACGCATGATGGCAATGACAACACCAAGAACGATCCCCAGTGTCATGGCCGCAACCGTCATGAACAGAGTGTTTCTCAATCCATCGAGAATGGCGGGAGCGAAAAGGAAATCGCGAACATAGCTCCATTCGATCTGGCCGACGCTGAAAGCGCGGATGATTGCTGCGAGCACGAGGAGAACCACTGCGGCCGCTACCATGCGCCCGATGTGGCGCTTGGGAACGAGTGTCAGATGCGCAATCTCGTACTTTTGTTCAAGCGATGCTGGGTGGGTATCGGTGATGGTCATCGCGCACCTCTTTCACGCAGGCCCGTGGCATTGCTGCCGGGCAGGTTCAGTGTGCTGGTGGCGAACGTCTTCTTCGCGTCCAGTATGGTGGTGAAACGCTCGATCTGCTCGCGGACCCGAACCGGGGATGTCGAGCCATAGCCATGGCGGCTTGCAAGCGCGCCTTCCAACGTGATGGCTTCAAGAACGCCAGGGTTAAGCCGTTCATCGATGTGTGGGAGATCATCTGCTGTCAAACCGGCCAGATCGTGGCCACGTTCCTCGCAATAGCGGACTACAGCCCCGGTGATGTCGTGCGCCTGTGCGAAAGGCACGTTCTGGGACACGAGCCAATCAGCCACTTCGGTTGCGAGTGTGAAGCCCTTTGGTGCTTCTTCGCGTAGCTTTGCAACGTCGAACTCCAGTGTTTCAACCATGCCTGCAAAAGCAGGCAAGATAAGTTCGATAACATCGATGCTTTCGAACAAAGCTCGCTTGTCCTCTGCGAGATCACGGTTATAGGCCAGCGGCATGGCCTTCATCGTCGCCAGGAAACCGGCAATGTTGCCAATGAGGGTGCCGCTCATGCCACGCGTCAGTTCGGCAATGTCCGGGTTCTTCTTCTGCGGCATGATGGAGGAGCCGGTCGAATAGGAATCGTGCAACTTGACCCAGCTAAACTGCTTGGAGCTCCAGATGCAGATTTCTTCTGCGAGGCGAGAAAGGCTGACAGCGACCAGCGAGCAGATGAACAAGAACTCGGCGACATGATCGCGAGCGGAGACGGCGTCGATGGAGTTTTCGCAGGCTGCAGCGTAGCCAAGTTCGATGGCGGATAGATCCGGGCGGCAAGCGATGCCAGAGCCTGCTAGTGCCGCCGCACCGAGCGGTGAACGGTCAAAGCGCCGGTCGAAATCTTCAAAGCGCTCCAGGTCGCGCAACAGGCTTTGCGCATGTGCCATGAGGTGATGGCCAAGCACGACTGGCTGTGCCGGCTGCAAGTGGGTGAAACCAGGCATAACCGTTTCGGTGTGCTTTGTCGCTTGCAGAACGAGTGCTTCTTCGACTGCGACGACGCCGAGCGCCAGTTCGCGTGCCTTTCGGCGAAGATAAAGACGCGTGTTGTTGGACGTCTGGTCATTGCGCGAACGGCCAGCACGCAGCTTTCCTCCCAGCACGCCAAGGCGCTGCATCAAGAGGCGCTCGAGAAAGGTATGGATATCCTCATCGGAGGCGATAGGCTTTTCGTTTCCGCTGGCAACATCGGTTTCGATATGATCGAGCGTCTCGCGGATGGTGGTGAATTCCGCCTCGTCCAGCACGCCGGCGCGTTTCAGTTCCGAGGCATGTGCACGCGAACCAGCCAAATCTTCCCGGTAAAGCCGGAAATATGTGGGGTGCGAGCGAGAAAGATTGGCAAGTGCTTCCGAGGGGCCGGACTTGAATCGTCCACCCCAAAGCTGGGTCGGCTCCGACATGCTTTGTTCCCTTTTTTGTTTAATGTTGAGGCAACGCTCCCATGTGATGCCAATTCGGGCAAGCGAAGTTAATTCCTTGGCCTATGACAAAAACGACTAGCCAGTCATGTTTTTGGGGACTAGGCTGAAAGCGACTAACGGCGAGGTCAAAGTGTCCGGTCGCAAACAATTTCCATCGATGACGGCGTTGCAGGTTTTGCTCGCGGTGGCCGAACGCGGGTCAACGAGTGCTGCAGCTGAGCCGCTGGCTCTGTCTCAAAGTGCAGTCAGTAAGCAGTTGATCGGACTTGAAGATATAATTGGCGGCCCGGCTTTTTCACGAACGCCTAACGGCATGGTTCCGACCGAGTTGGGTGCCATCTACATTGACCATGCGCGCACGGCCATCAAGGCCATGGAGGATGCTGCACTGAAGGTCGCGCGCCTCAGACCCGGACCGCGTGTGCTTCGTCTTCAGGTGCCGCCGATTTTCGGTGATCGTTGGCTGTTGCCGCGCTTTGCGCAATTTACCGAGGCACATCCGGAAATCGAAGTGCAGTTCACCACCTTTGTCTCGAAGGCGCAGACCGAGGTGCCAGACGGAAGCGTGCGATTTGTCGTCTGCCCCGGTGCTGAAGAAGAAGGTGCCTATCTGTTCGGCAATGACGTCCGCCTGGTCAGTGCCGCCTCCTACTGGGAAAAGTTAGGTGACAATGGCACCATCGAAGCCGTTTCAAGAGGGGTGATGCTGGAGCATCCTCAGACCCCGTTTCACTGGCCTTTTTTTGCCGAGGCGAATGACAGAAAGGGCCTTGAAATCCGCCACACCATGCGTTTCGGTTATTACACCATGGTCATCCGCGCAGCACTTGCGGGGCAGGGCATGGCGCTGATCCCGCACGGTCTGATCGTCGACGACCTTGCTGCCGGGCGTCTCGTCAATCCCGGCGGAATGGGATACCGGAGCGACCTCGGATATTGGTTCACCAAGCCTGGCAATATTCCGACCAGCCAGTCCATGCGCCTTTTCGAGCAATGGCTCTATGAAGAAGCCCGGACGACGAGAGACTAGTTCAGTTCGCCAGCCGTTTCAGCGCCTCTCCGTCGAGACGATAGAAGATCTTCTCCGGTTTCTGCGTGCCGCCAATGTTGTCATAGAAGCGCAACAAGCGGTCGTCATTCGCATCTGCCGTCCAATCGATCCGCGAAAGCCCGCGCTCCACGGCAAGCTGTGCCAAGTGCGCGAGCAATTTTTGACCGAGGCCCCGGCTTCGGTAGCGCTGCCGGACATAAAGTTCTTTCAGGAAAAGACCGGGTTGCAGATAAGGGCCGGGGTAGAGTGCGCTAAAGGCAGCAAAGCCAAGGATCGTGCCCTGTTCGGTGATGATAATGATCTCGGACGCGTCGGGCCGTTCCTTCAATCCGTTCAGAATGTTTTCGCGGGTGGGGCAGGGCACGTCGTAGTGCGCCTGCATTTCTTCCAGCAGTTCGGCAAACTCACCGAGCAGTTCGGAATGCTGTTCCAGCCTTTGGATGAGGTAAGCCATTCTTTTTTCTCCCGGCGATCATCGACCTCCATTAACGACATGGCGCCGGTCATCCGCAACTATTTCGGATGAGACGGCGATGATATGGCCAAAGGCAGCGCCGTGACGAGCACCGGCACGACAAGTGCCGACCACGCCAGGCCATAGCCAGAATGGTCGACGAGAAGTCCGAAGACATAGGGGCCTAGTGCCATGACCGCCAAACAGATCGTGGAGGCGAAGGCAACGGTAGATGCGATCGAACCTTTCGGTGCACTCTCCGCGATTTCAAGAAGGTAGAGCGGAAACCAGCCGATTCCAAAAATACCGAGGCCAACAAGAACGAGTAGAATGACTGGTGTGGGAGTTCCCAAGGGTAAAGCCGCAAGCGTCGCGGCAGCGCTTGCGGCAATCACGGACACGCGGCCGAAGGATTGGCTGCGACGCCCGGGCCGGAAGCTATCGCTAATCCACGGTAACAGGATGCGACCGGGAATTCCGACAAGCTGCGTTGCGGCAAACATGGATGAGGCTGCGAAAAGCCCAAGCCCCAAACCATCTGCGAGAAAGCCGATGATGTGTGCCGTTAAGGTAAACTGGAATGCGGACATGGCGATGCCTAGGCGCAGTGCAGGCCAGAAGTTCCTGTTTTGCCCGACGGTGCGAACGAGTTGCGACAGTGGAAGTGGCCGCTCGGTTTTGGCGGCGAGATCGCCTCCTTCACGGTATAATCCCAAGAAAAGTGCGGCGCCGGCTAAGGAAACAGCGGCGCTGAGCCAAGCCGCAGCATGCCAGCCATGCTGAACTGCGATGAGGGGAAGAAGAGCTGCTGCGATCATCGTTCCAAAAGGAACAGCTGCCTGTCTGAAGCCCGTGGCTATGCCGCGTTTTGCCGGTGGAAACCAGCGCATGATCGCACGTGTACCGCCTGGCTGCACCGCAGCGTAGGTGCCACCCAAAAATGCCATGCAGAGGAAAAGTGCCAGCAGGCTGTCTGCGAATGTCGCAGCGCAGGCCATAGCGATTGCCATGCCGAGCATTGCAATGCCGACGATGCGACGTTCACCGTGACTGTCAATGGCGCGACCAAGCATGAACATTGTTGCTATCTGGACGCCGTTCATGACGGTTACAGCCAGTGCGGCTGATGCGAGAGAGACGCCGAACGCTTCGCGCCAGAAGGGCACAAGGATGTAAATCCCTTGCGAAACAAAGGAGCCTGCAGTTTGAGTGCCTACCGCCACTGCAAGGACTGCCCAAATTCGAGGAACGACGGGAACTGCGGATGTGGGGGAGGGCGGTGAAATTTGTGATGACACGAGAAAATCCTATCGAGAGTTCTCGTCGGAATAGCGCTCTATTATTGTCTGCAGAATTAGGGGCTTGCGCATTTCAGCGATAACAGTTTGTTATAAATGTATGCGCTCCCTTGATCTCGAAGCCGTCGAGGCTTTTCTTCTCGTCGCCGAATTGCAGTCATTCACTCGGGTTGCTGGAGTGATGAGCACGACGCAAGCCGCCATATCCCTGCGCTTGCGCAGGCTCGAAGACATGCTGGGGCATCGTCTTGTCGAACGAACACCGCGTCGAGTCCGTTTGACGGCGGCAGGTGAGCGTTTACTGGAGCCGGCACGTGCTTATGTTGCTGCGGGCCGTCGCGCCCTTGATGTTTTTGGTAAAGAGCCAACGCGTCTTGCGATTGGTGTCACGCATCACTTGATCGGTGCCGATCTGCCCCGCATCCTTCGTGTTGTGAGTGAACGGGAGACGAGCGTAACGCTTCATCTTCGAACCGCCGGCACAAGAACGCTGCTCGAACTTTACGATTCCGGCGAGCTCGACGCGATCGTCGTGTTACGGCACGACGATATCCGTCGCGACGGTGAGACCTTGTTTCAGGAAAACTTCAACTGGTACTGCAGCGTGGACTTCAGTCTGCCTCCGGACGCCCCTGTACCTCTCGTGCTTCAACCGGAACCCTGCAATCTGCGCGCCATGGCGCTTCGATCTCTGGAGAGCGAGAATATTGCCTGGCGTGAGGTCTTTGTAGGGACTGGAGCAACGGCTGTGGGGGCGGCGGCTGAAGCTGGGATCGGCGTTGCACTTCTGGCGCAGAGCGCAGCACCTGCCGGGGTGCGGGAGATCAACGGCACTCTTCTACCAGAGCTTCCAACGTTGGATGTCGTGATGATTTCTGCGGTGACGGGGGATCACGCCAACGCTGTACTTCGACGGATAACACGCGCTTTTCAGTCATCGTGAAGCAGCAATGATGGCTCAACGTTTTCCGGTTGAGGCGACAGCTTTGTCGACACCACCATCCCGCTCCAGCTCTTCCATCAAAAGAGCGAGAAGGCCCGGGAACCGGGCGTCAATGTCGTCACGACGAAGCGAGGACGCGCGACGGTTACCGTAGTCGATCTGGCTGATCAAACCCGCTTCGCGAAGAATTTTGAAGTGGTGGGTCAGCGACGCTTTGGCGACCGGAAAGCCGAACGATGCGCAGTTGCGCTCAGTGCAATCCGGGAGCGTCGCCAGAATGGCAATCACCGTGCGACGCAAGGGATCGGACAGGGTGGAAAACACGACGCTGAGGTCGATTTCATCACGCGTGGGCTGGGGAAGAATTTCTGGCATACTGTAAATTACGAGGATTGGCTGCCTGGTGCAAGTCTAAGGTATGGCTTGACGCATACCCGCTTGCATCCTAGGTATGGCCTATCCCATACCAAAGGTGACCTCATGCCCCAACCCCAACTTTTTACACCCTTCAAGATCCGTAACCTCGAACTCGAGAACCGTATAACCATTGCTCCTATGTGCACCTACTCGGCCGTCGACGGTTGCATGACGGATTGGCACCTTATTCATCTTGGGCAGCTTGCCCTTTCCGGCGCTGGTTTGCTGACGATCGAGGCGACAGCAGTTGTCCCTGAAGGGCGCATCAGCTACGCCGACGTCGGCTTGTACGATGACGCAACTGAAGATGCGATGCGCAGAACACTCGAAGGCGTCAGGAAGTGGTCGAACATCCCGATTGCTATCCAACTTGCTCATGCCGGACGAAAAGCATCGACGGATCTACCTTGGCAGGGTGGTGGGCAGATTGCGCCAGACCACAAGAATGGTTGGCAAACCGAGGGGCCGTCGCCTGTCGCATTCAAATCGACCGACAATGCGCCGACCGAACTCAGCCGCGAGCGCATGAACGCGATCCGCGACGCTTTCGCAGAAGCTGCCGTCCGTGCCGCGCGTATCGGCATCGATGCTGTACAGATACACGCCGCGCATGGTTATCTGCTCCATTCGTTCCTGTCGCCGCTCGCCAATCAGCGAACGGATGAATACGGTGGAAGCCTCGAAAACCGGATGCGCTTTCCGTTGGAAGTCTTCGATGCGGTGCGCGCTGCCTTCCCAGCAGACAAGACTGTCTCTGTCCGTGTTTCAGCGACGGATTGGCACGATGGTGGCTGGAATCTCGAGGAAACCGTTGAGTTTGCCAAAGCACTCGAGCTTCGCGGCTGCGATGCGATCAATGTCTCGACTGGCGGCCTGCATGTCGAGCAAAAGATCCCTGTTTCTCCTAGCTACCAGGTGCCGTTCGCGCGCGTTGTGAAGGCTGCCGTAAAGATGCCGGTCGTTGCTGTCGGATTGATCACCGAGCCATCTCAGGCGGAAGGTATTGTTGCGACGGGAGATGCCGATCTGATCGGTCTGGCCCGCACGATTCTCTATGATCCACGTTGGCCATGGCATGCTGCCGCAGCGCTCGGTGGCGAAGTTTCCGCCGCTCCTCAATATCACCGCAGTCAGCCGGCGACCTTGAAAACCCTGTTCAAGGCCCTCTAAAATCAGGCATACCCCGACGCTTAAGTCGGGGTATGCTTTCAACCCTTAGCGGGTATCGCCAAAGATCCCGCTTACGCTGGATCGATTTTCAGATGTTCCATGAGGATCTGGGCTGCAAGAGCATGATCTTCTTCCCCGGTCAGACCTGAGATCGTCAGGCTTCCGATAATTCCGGCGTTCTGAACGACAATCGGGAAGCCACCGCCTGCCATGACGTAGTCGGCGATATCGGCACCGGTCTTCGGTGAAAACTCACCTTCGCGACCCTGCTCGAGCACGATGCGATAGGTTGACTTCAGGAACCGGCGCACCGTGTTTGCCTTGCGTCTCACCCATTCGCTGTTGTTTGAGGAGGCGCCTGGGCGCGACAGATAGACAATCTGACGGTCGAACGTTCTGATATCGATGGCAATTGGCAGTTGCCGCTCGGTGGCAATTCTCCAGCCGATTGTTCCAAGCTCGAACGCGATATCTTCATCAAACTTCGGCAGGACAAGTCTGCGTTCCTGCTCCAGGACGGTCTTCAAATCACTCATCATGTTCTCGTTTTTGCTAAGGAAACCCGATCTTCCGTGCGTGACGTTATCGTCTCGGAACGCGGATATCAATTCGTCAGGAAGCGTCCGGGCTTAGTCCAAACCGATCTCGCAGATGCCCGTCAGAGCCGAACAGTTTCTCGTGATGTCGAAGCGTTAGCCATTGCGCTGTCGGTGGTACTGGTAGTATTCGAACATCTTGTTTTTCTGATCTTGCGACGGCTTCGACACATCAGCTCGATCTTCCCTATCTCACATTAACCGACCACAGCCAAAGCATCTGCCCATGTTATTCTCAAAGCATTCCATTTTTCATCGTCTAGGATGCGGCTTACCTGGCAGCCCGGATATGCCGGGAAAACAGCCGACGAAGCGAATGTTCAAAGGCGCTTTGCTTGTTGCCTCTTGCCTGGCGAGCGTGCCGGCCAGTGCAACGCCGGTGCTGGTTGTGGATGTCGCAAGTCGTGATGTGCTTTATCAGGAGGATGCCGGCGTGCCTTGGTATCCGGCCTCGACAACCAAAATGATGACGGCTCTGCTGACCTTCGAGGCTCTTCATGCAAATGTCGTGAGCCTGAAGACGCCTGTTGTGATGTCGCGTAACGCGACGAAACAGGCGTTTTTGGAGTCCGGCCTCACATTTGGCCGAACGATGACGATCGAGGATGCGCTTTATGCGACGATTACCGCGTCTGCAAATGACGTGGCGGTCGCTTTGGCCGAAACCGTTGCATCCAGCGAACCAACATTCGTTGCCCGCATGAACGAGAGGGCCGCGCAGCTTGGGATGACTGGAACGCATTTCGCCAGTCCGAACGGTCTTTTCAGCCGGCAGAATTATTCAACGGCCCGTGATCTTGCGATCCTTGGTATGGAAATTGATCGGCTGTTTCCCGAGTACCGCCATTTCTTCCAGGCCACGGCAGTGACCATCGACGGCAAGGAGATCAAGTCGAACAATTTGCTCCTGAGCCGCTACCCCGGCACGATTGGAATGAAAACCGGTTTTCTCTGTGCGTCGGGGAGAAACTATGTCGGCCTTGCCACGCGCAATGGCAAGCAGGTTATGGTCGTCGTGCTCGGTGCGACCACGGAAAGAGAACGCAATGAGCGTTCCGCGCAGTACCTCACTCAGGCCTTCGACGGGCAATTGGCGGCACGGGCGGAGCGCGTGGATGACATTCCAAACAGGCCGGAGGTCGCGCCGGAAGATATGCGGATACGTCTCTGTACCAACCAGAGCGCGGCTTATGAGACCAGCCGCGAAGCACTTTACCCAATGGGGTTGCCCGGCCACGAAACCTATTTGGAAGGTGAGGGGCCAAGCCAGGTCTACGCCATCCGCACATGGGCCAGCGAAACCGTTGAGAGTGTGCCGTTACCTGCTCCGCGCCCCGTCACGCAGTGACGTAAGCCTATTGCCAGAAGAGAGAAGACCAGCGCCCGCAAGTCATTTGGCAGGCGCTGGTCATAGATCATTGAAGCTTACTTCAGCCGGTCAGCAAGTTTCTCGATCGCCTTCGTAGCGCAAGCCTCATCGAGTTGACCGCCGGGCGCGCCACCAACGCCGATTGCACCGATGGTGTCTTTTCCGATCTTGAGCGGAACGCCTCCTGCCAGGACCAGGAAGCCCGGAATGTCGACGAGACCGGCAGCTGCGGGGTTTTTCGAAACGGTTTCGGCCATCCCGCTGGTTGGATTGCGTGAGGATGCCGATGTGTATGCCTTGGCCGTGGCGGCATTTGCCGTGTGGGCACCAGCGTTTTCAGCGCGAACCAGTGCCAGCAGGATGCCAGCCCGGTCGGTGACGGCTGCTGCAACATTGTAACCTTCGGCAGAGCACGCGGCGACTGCTGCGTTCGCCAGTTCGACTGCCGCAGCCGTGCCAAGGCTCGTCTGCTTGACGGTGTCTTGCGCGAAGGCGGAGCTAGCGAAAGCAGTTGAAAGTGCGATCGAAAGCAGAACGTTTTTCATATCCGTGGGTCTCCAGTTGCTGGTGTTGCTGGAGACACATTTAGCCAAAGAGAGACATTGCCAAAATTCGCAGAGACACTGACCTCTATCGGTAGAATTACCGATTAAGCGCAAGCCAGATACGCGTCTGCTCGGCAACGGCAGGCGTTCCAAGTTTCAGCGCAATATTTGCCCGGTGGCTGTCCACGGTACGGATCGATACACCGAGCGCGGCCGCGATCTCTTTGCTGCCGAAACCTTTTGTGACAAGGTCGATGACTTCGCGTTCGCGGCTGGTGAGTTGTTCCAGCAGCTTGCCCGTTTCGTGCTGCGCCATCAATTCTGACAGCTTGGCTTCGCATGATGTGATCGCGTCAATCAGTACATGTTCGTCCACCGGCTTCACCAGAAAATCCATGACGCCTGCCTTGAAAGCGCGACGACAGGCTTCGATATCGCCGTGCCCGGTGATCATGATCGCCGGCCAATCTATATCCATCTCGGACAGTTTTTTCAGAAGCTGAAGTCCGCTGGTTGCTGGCATGCGCAGATCCAGAATGAGGACACCTGGCTTTGTTTTGTCCAGATGGGCAAGAAGATGGGCGGCATCGGAAAAAGCGGTCACCTCTTTGCCGTAGGTGGCGAGAAGCAGAGAAAGGGCTTCGCGAACGGAGGCATCATCATCGACGACGTAGATCATTCGGCGCTCCCCAATGGTATGCGGATCGTAAAACAGGCGCCATCATCATTGTGTGCTTCAAGCGTGCCGTTCATTTTTTCGATTAGGCGTGCGCAAAGCGGCAGGCCAAGACCCATCCCGTCTTTCTTCGTCGTGAAGAATGGTTCGAATATGCGCTCGATCAAGGCAGGGTCCAAGCCCGGACCGTTGTCGCGGACAGTGATGATCACTTCCTTTCCTTGAGGTTCAGCCGAAATTCTGATGTGCGGGGCCGGGCGGTTGACCAGCGCGTCAACAGCATTGCGGATCAGATTGTGGATCACCTGCTGGAAGGAAATGACGTCGATGGCGATAAGACATGGCTTCTCGGAAATCGACGTTTCCAGAACGATGCCCCTTTGTGCAATGTCGCTCTCCACCAGACGCAGTGCACCAGTCAGCGCGTCAGTCAAGGACACATTCTCGATCTTTGCATCAGCTCCGGAAATATAGGCCCGCATACGGCCGAGAATGTCTCCTGCTCGTTTGGCTTCTCGGACATTGGCATCAAGCGCCTGTTCGAGAATGTCTGTGCGGTTGATCGTGATCGCGCGGCGCGCTGCCTGGCTTTGCGCGAGCATTGCAGCCACAGGCTGGGCCAGTTCATGTGCAATACCTGACGCCATTTCACCGAGCGCGTTTACCCGCCCAGCATGAGCAAGCTGCGTTTCTTGTTCAAGCAGGGCCGCGCGTTGTTCCTGACGTCGTCGCTCGTTGCTGGCATGGCGATACTGTCGAACAAGCCAGAGTGCTCCAGCCAGAAGAGCGAGAACCGGTATCAGAACTAGTGGAGGCAACAGCTCTTTCGGTCCGAAAACGCGACTGACGGTGAGCTTCAGAGGTTGTCCGGCATTGGAGGACGAAAGCGCTTCGGTTGCCGAGGTGATGGCAGGTGCGCTCGTTGGGCGCGTGAAAAGCACACTGTCGCCGAGAGACAGGCCTACAGAATACTCCGGTGGCATCTGCTCGATTGCCAGCAATCGGGTTGCGTCGATCCTCAGCCGCAGCAGCCGATTGAACTCAACCAGCTTGTAGATGTCATAGGCGTGCGCGCCCGGGATTGCGCGAACCATTGTGTCACCAGGCCTTTGTGGCAGGAGCAAACCTTCTGTGGGTTCGGAGGAGACAAGTGGACCTGTCGCTGCGCCATAGGTGACCACGCGCGAGACCGGGCCTTCGATCCTGATCGTGGCGATGTTCGTAATGCGTGAATAAAACATGCTTACGGATTGCGCGAGCCCCTGCACGCTTTCTGCAGGTTCATCGTTCGACATGCGGACGACTGCCGCAAGCGCCGTCAGGTGTGCGTCGTGCTGCGCCAGTTTTTCTGCCAGCAGGACATCAGTCTGCCGGGTCGTGGCGGCAAGTTCCGACAATCCCGTGTTGTATCGGACGACCGCGACCGCGCCGATGGCGATCAAAGTCGTGACGAGGAATGTGGCCCAAAATCCTAGTGTGGCTGCTCGCAAAATGATCCCGATTGTTCAGATGCCATCGAAAATGGCATGTCTTGTGGACAGGGACCTGTCAAGCTTTGTCAAAACGGCAGGTTGCCCGCCATGGCATGGCGAGCAACACGTTATGCGTCAATAATGTATGGTCATCCCTGTAGCGTCATGGTGGATTTGCGGTGGCGCCGACGTAGCAGGACATAAAGTCCTGCAGCCAAGATAACCAAGGCTACGGTTGCCCCGGCGCCGACACCAATTTGTGCCATGACCACCAGGTTGGAGGCTGGGCCGCCATTACGGATAACCTGAACGTCATCTGGCGTTACGGCAAGATCGGCGTTCCCGTAATGTTTGAAGATGTAGTTGGCAAGTGATGCCACTTCGACGTTGTTAAGCGACGTCAACGCATTGGACTGATCACCAAACGGTGGCATGAATGCGTGGTCGTCTCCGGTATGACGGTCAACACCATAGAGGATCGTTGCGATCAGATTGACGCCGTTGTCACCAGCAGTTGCGGCGTTCTTGAACAGGCTTGGGTAATATCCGTCACCTGTGCCCTCAGCGTTGAAGCCATGGCACGATGCGCAATTGGCGGAGTAGATTTGCGCACCGGAGTTTACGCCGGCGAGGCCCTTTGCATAGTTTTGACCGCGGAACCCGGTCAATTCATTCGCCGCGCTGCCCAGATCGAAGCGGGTCGGAGCTGCCGCCTCTTTCGCAGGGCGAGCGGATGGCACGCTGCGAATATACGTGGCTATCGCGTTGAGATCGGCATCTGTCAGGTGCTGGAAGCTGTAGCTGATCGCTTCTGCCATGCTTCCGGCCGCCTGGGCGCGGTGATCCAGTCTACCGGTCTTCAGGTAGGTCACGAGGTCCTGCTGGCTCCAGGAACCGATACCGGTCACCTGGTCGTTGGTGATGTCAGGCGCATACCAGGGGCCGACCTGGCCACCGCTGAGATTGGCAGCTTTCTGCTCCTGCATAAGCAAGCCACGTGGCGTGTGGCAGGTGCTGCAGTGTGCAGCACCCTCGGCGAGATATCGCCCACGGTTCCATTCGGCCGACCGCTGTGGATCATCCACATGGGTTTCGCTGGGGCGGAACAGAAGGTTCCAGCCCATCATCGACGCCCGGATGTTCATCGGGAAAGGAAGGCTGGTCTGCGGGGCCTCTTTCTCAACCGGCTCGACGCCCTGCATGAAATAGGCATAAAGTGCGTGTATGTCCTCATCCGTCATCGCAGAATAGGACACATAAGGCATCGCCGGGTAAAGATTGGCACCGTCGGCACGAACGCCCTTTCGGACAGCGTTGGCAAATTCCGCTTCGCTGTAATTTCCGATACCGAATTGTTTCGATGGCGTGATGTTGGTCGACATGATCGTGCCAACGGGAGAGGCCATCGGTAAGCCGCCGGCCATTGGTTCGCCGCCATGATGATTTGTATGGCAAGCGATGCAATCGGCGGCGGTGGCGAGGTATTTGCCTCTGTCCACCAGTTCTTTCGAGAACTCCTGCGCAGTGCTGATGCCCGGCAGGAAAGCGCCGAGAGCCAAGGCGAGAGCGAATGTCTTTTTAGTCATGATCATGCGCCCCGCATCTGGCTGACGATTGCATCACCGGCCTTGATGGCAAGAGCGGTCATGGTGATCGTGCTATTGCCGCAGGCTGTGGATGCCATGGCGCCACCGCCGGGAATAAAAAGATTTTCGTGGTCGTGTGATCGGCAGTCGGCATCGACAACGGAATTGCTCGCGTCGTTACCCATGATCGTGCCACCCATGATGTGCTTGCTCTGGTTGAACTTGGGGCTGATCTTGACGTCGGTCGCGCCCATCGCCTCGGCGATGCGACGACCGATCGGCAGCGAATAGACTTCGGCAGATTTGCGAGTGTACTCGCCGACATCGTAGTGGATCGATGGCTTGGGCAAGCCGTGCCAATCTTTCTTTTCGGATAGAGTCAGTCGGTTGTTCGGGTCGGGAAGGACTTCGTGCGCGGCGACGATATCGGCCGTGCAGGCTGTCAGCCGGCGGATTTCGGCGTCGAGCGCCTTGCCGACGAGGCCCTTTTTCAAGGCTGCGAAGGTGACGAAACGGTTGCGGGCGAAGTTGTTGAAGCGGAAATAAGCGCCAGCGTGTTCGGAGCGAAATGCCCCTTGGGACGTTTCCATAATGCCGCTGTTGACGACGGGTCCAACGCCTGCCCAGAAGGGTTCCTTCGTCGTCACGGTCAATGTGAGCTGAGGGTGATCCATCATGTTGCGGCCGACCTGATCGGAACTGTTGGCGACCCCGTTTGGATTGCGGTCGTCTGCCGACATCAAGAGCAGCTTGGGATTTTCGAGGCCATTGCAGGCGAGCACGAAAAGCTTGCCGGTGACACGATGTGTCTGTTTGTTCTGATCGAGGTAATGGACAGCCTCGATCTTGTTCTGTGCATTGGTCTCCACCTTGTAGACGACAGAATCGGCAAGGATCGTGGCGCCTTTGTTTTCCAGCCGATGTAGCGAGGTTGCCGCATCGTATCGTGCTCCAACGGGACAGACCGGGACGCAGTTGTTGCTGGCACAACAGGCGGGGCGGTCATCGTAAGGCATGCCGCTGTTGCGCGCCTGCGCGACTGGAATGTTGTTGTATCCCAAAGTCTTTACGACCTCGGTGAAACGGTTTTCGCCGGGAGAAAACGGCAAAGCAGGCATGGGGTAGGGTGCAGAACGCGGGCGTTGCGGCCATTGCAGCGCAGGGTCAGAGGGGCCGCAGATGCCAAGCTTTTTCTCAGTGCGGACGTAATAGGGCTCGAGCGTGTCGTAGTCGAACGCCCAGTCGCGGCCAACGCCGTAGAGAGATCGAAGACGCATGTCTTCGGGTGTCAGGCGCCAGGATGTGCCGGCCCAGTGCCATGTGGAGCCCCCGGCGTAACGAATGAAGGTCTGGGCGTAACTGTCGGGACCGCTCAATTGAAGATAGGCATCTTCCGGCTTTTCTCCGCCGGTTGGATGGGGTGCCCAGGGACGCGGTGGATAGGCAACGGATGTGTCGCCTTTGACACCGAGTGGGGCGTTTCGGAAGTTCTCGACGACTTCGGCGCGCGTAACGCGCGGCCCGGCCTCGATCATCAAAACGGAGTGGCCGGCATCGAGCAACTGTTCTGCAATAACGACGCCAACGACGCCCGTTCCGACGATGACGACGTCGGCACTATTCTTGGTAGCCATGGGAAAGGTCTTTTCTTCGCTGGGTTTTCTTAGAAACGCGGCATAGCCGAGAGCGGCACGCTTGGACGGTGCCACATGTTTGGGCCAGTCAGTCCGTAAGACGGGATCGTCACCATATCGCTCGTCGTCTTGAAGGTGAGCGCTTCTTCGAAGGTGAAGACCGTCGCGTCGCGCTTTTCGGAGGAACAGCCGCTATACCAGGCAGATATCACCCAAAAAGCGAAATCCTTCAGTTCTCCATCCGGAACGTCGGGGAAGAAGTCCTCAACGACTCTCGCGTTGTTTTTCTCTGCAATGGCGATGATTGCATCAAGCATCTCGGAGCAGCGGGCGTATTGCTTGGAGGCCGTTTCTGCGATGCGCGCGCCAACATCGGCATTCAGCCGATGGTCGATCAACAGGTTGGACATTCTCATGAAGCGCCCGCTCATGTCGGCGGCATCTGTCGCTGCAAGCGACAGCGGCGGACAGAGTGTAGCAAGCATGCTGCCGCCGATGAGGCTTGCTCCGCCGAGCAGCAAGCTGCGGCGAGATAAAGTGTTGGGTGTTTGGGGCACTATCGTTCGTCCACTTCAATGATTGAAACCGCCGCGCAGGAAAAACCAGGCGCGAAAACGCCGGTTGCGGAGCGTTGCGCGAGCGGGCAAGGTCGGGCAATATTTGCCCTGCGGCAGCCTCTATCGAGTCTCGTAAAAGGTCGGCGCGTTGTTATGGGGAGGGAAGCTGTATTCAGTCATGGATTCAGTCGTGTCATCGATGCTGGAGGTCTGCGACAACAAGGCGCAGCGTCCTTCCATAAATTAGTTGGATTACTGATAATCAGCTACGCCACTAATTTCCTATTGTCAATTCTGGGAAGAGGCACTGGCAGTCTTAATGCTTACAGCCGCGCATATGCTTAACACCCACGGTATCCTTCTGCGGCGTTGCCAGCAGGTCGCCTTGGGCATATTTACCGAGGAAGCGGAGGACATTGGCTTTTCTCCGACACAGTTCAGCGCACTTGCCTTTGTGCAGATTGAACCTGGCATTCAACAGAACATGCTTGGCGAACGCATCGCCCTTGATCGCTCTTCGGTCACCAAGTGTGTCGAGATTCTGGAGGCACGCGAACTGATCACACGAACGGTTGACCCCTCTGACAAACGCGCCCGCCTTCTCCACATCACGCCGGCAGGGATCGAAGTTCTGGATCAACTCACCAAAGCTGCTGCCCGTGCCCGCGCCCGGATTGAAGCCTCCATGGGGAAGGATCAGTTCCAGGCGTTCCTCAAGAGCATGAATGATTTCATCGCGGTGCCTGCATCTGAAAAGCAGGACAAGGATTGAATTGTCGCCGCAGTATCATGGCTGCTAGCAAATTCGTGTAGAGCTCCCAGAGAGCCAGAGTTCTCAGTTGTAAGAGAAAAAAATACACAGAGACGAGTTATCTCCGCCTCTGTGTATGAAGAGTGTCATTCAGAAATGAAGTCGGTCGATATTGATACCGAACGCCATTCCGCGAGAATTGCCGCGTCTCTGCGATGTTTGTCTTCAATCGCGGCGACGGTGTCACTGCCGAGGGGCAGTCTCAGAGGGGGATTGGCGGCATCTGCGAACTCGAGGAGAACTGCCGCCAGCTTTTTCGGATCACCGGGCTGGTTGTGGCTGAGGTCGGTTGCTACCGAGCGGACCATTCCGGCGGTGGCTGCGTAGTCGTCGATAATGTTTGTGCTGACGGACAGCGAAGTGCTGTCGAGAAAATCGGTGCGGAAATAGCCCGGTTCGATCACTGTCACATGGATACCAAGCGGTGCGAGTTCATCGTGCAGGGCTTCACTTATTCCTTCAACCGCGAATTTGGTCGACGAATAGACACCAAATCCCGCAGCACCGCGATAACCGCCGATCGAGGAAATATTGAGTATGCGACCCGAGCGCGCCTTCCGCATATGCGGCAGGATTGCGCGTGTGACATTCAGGAGGCCGAAGACGTTGGTGCGGTAAATTGCTTCTACCTCGGCGGCAGAAGCTTCCTCAACCGCTCCCATAAGTCCGAAGCCGGCATTGTTCAGGAGGACATCGATGCGACCGAAGCGGGCGATTGCTTCACGTGCTGCCGTTTCGGCCTGCTGTTCGTTGGTGACATCAAGCGAGATCGGCATCAGATTGGGATGTGTTCCGAAACGATCGGTTATCGCCTTCGGGTTACGGGCCGTGGCGACGACGTTATCTCCATTGGACAGAGCCAACTCAGTGACGAGAGCGCCAAAGCCGCGGGATGCACCGGTGATAAACCAGGTTTTCATGGGTATTCTCCTTGTAAGATGAAGATGTTGATGAGCCGTCGTCGGATTATGAGCGGGCGACGATGAGGAAAGATCAGGCAAGCACTTCAGCAAGTTCGATCAGATTGCCGAAGGGATCACAGAAGAACGCGAGACGCCGGCTGATCGCGGGCAGTTCAAAGGGTTCGGTCACGATGGTGACGCCGCGTTTTCGCAGTTCCTCAACCGTATCGATGACGCTGGTGACGTTCAGGCAGAAATGGTGGTAGCCGGCATATTTCAGGCTGTCTCCGAGGCCCGCGTATGGACGAAGCTCGATGGGAGCGGGATCGCCGCCCCCCAGTATTTCGATGTAGAAATGGTCGTCCGTCGCTGGGGCAAGATAAGCGAGTTGCTCATCTGCGTAATTCCATTCCGCGACCACCCGGAAATCAAGTTTCTCGACATACCAGCGTTTGGCACTTTCAAGGTCAGGTGTGCGAACGGCGACATGGTGCCCGTTCATGCCGGCAAATGGCGATGTTTTGTTTTGAGGGGGAGTAATAAAGTCGGCCATGGGTTTCTCCTTGTCGGTAAAGCGTACAGAGGCTTGCGAGGAGAAATCTGGACCCTTTTCATATTTTTGATTAGAGAGGTAATTCTCTCTTCAGTCATGAGCAGGGTTCATTAATGCGTGCAGCCGATCTATCTGAACTTGCAGCTTTCGATGCCGTTGCTCGGCATCGAAGTTTTCGTCGGGCGGCGGAGGAGAGAGGTGTGACCGCATCCGCAATCAGTCACGCGGTCAGCAATCTCGAGGCACGGGTGGGCATACGCCTGTTGAACCGGACGACACGCAGCGTTTCGTTGACAGACGCTGGCGCAATGCTTCTGGCACAGCTTTCACCTGCATTCGGAGACATTGGTTCAGCGCTCGATGCGTTGAACCAGTTTCGCGATACACCTTTTGGAAAAGTTCGCATCAATGCGCCGAGTTCGGTCGCGCCTTTCGTTTTCCGCTCGGTCATGGCACCGCTGATAACGGCCAATCCCAATCTTGAAGTTGAGATTGTTACAACGGATCGACTGGTGGATATCGTCGAGGAGGGGTTCGACGCCGGGATAAGGCTCGGAGAAAGCCTTCGGGATGGTATGACGGCGGTAAAGATCAACCCTCGTCTCAGGTTTGCGGTGGTTGGTTCGCCCGCATATCTCGCCACGCATCCGGCTCCGAAATCTCCGGAGGAATTGCAGGCTCATGTCTGTCTGCGCAACATTTACCCTAGTGGCACGCCATATCCCTGGGAGTTCAGTCGAGCTGGAAAAATCATTGAATTTCAACCGTCGGGACCGCTCTCGCTTGATGACCACGAGTTGATGGTTGAGGCAGCGCTTTCCGGCATTGGTCTCGCCTATGTTTGGGAGGAGAGGGCACGTCCCCATATCGCCGATGGCAGGCTGGTAGAATGCCTAGCGTCCTGGAGCGCTCCGATGGAATGGCTCTACATCTATTACCCGACACGCAGGTATATATCCGCAGGCTTGCGTGCCGTGATTGAAGCCTTACGGGTCTAGCGAGACCGGATCAGGCGGTTAACGGGTTCCCGCCCATTCGGACAATTCTCGTTCTGCCCGTTCGAGCGCGCTGTAGTTTAACAGCTTGCGCAGGAAGGCGACGGTCACTGCGCGCGTTCTGAGATTATATCGGCCTTCAGCTTCATCGTCGCCGGCGGCCTGATGAACGTTCAGTTTTTCGTAGAGACTTTGTAGGCGATTTTGCACGCTGCGTAGCGAAAGATTGCGCCGACGGGCAATCGCCTTGTCAGTCAGACCGAGTGCAACATCGACCAGGATTTCATACTCGGAGTCGGTAAAGCCGTGGGCTTTGCCCAGGCTTTTTTCCTGTAGACCGCGCACTTCCCTGTCGATCACGCATTGTGCCTCGATGAAAATGCTGCGCAATGCCAACCGCAAGCGGTCGTCGGATGCCGATTTCAAAACATAGCCATAGGCTGCGCCTTCCGGAACAATTCGGGACACCCCTCGGACGTAGGCCTCGTCGGAGTAGTTCGACCAGAACAGGATGCGAGTATCAGGTCTTTCCTTCCAGATTGTGCGAGCAGCCTCAATGCCATTACGCTCGTTCATCTGTAAATCCATGACGATGTGAGCCGCGCGGTTTTCGCGTGCGAGTTTTTCGCCGGTCCTGCCGTTTGCAGCTTCCAGAACGGTGTCGCATTCCGGCAGGGCGGCCCGCACTGCTTCGTTAAGATAGGCGCGGTGCAAAGCGTCGTCCTCAACAATCAACACATCCATGTCAAAGCTCCTTGCGCCCGTCAAAAACATCCTTGGGCAAGAAAACGGTGATGCAGGTACCTTTAGCCTGATCGTTCCTGCCAATCTCAAACCGAGCGGAAATCAGCCGCGCCCTTGTTTTCATGTTGCTGATGCCATGACCGCCGACACTGCGATTTTTGCCACCGCCCGTACCGTCGTCGCTGATTTTGACCCTGAGGCCACCATTCACAATCGATAATGTCACCGCAATCGTTTCGGGTTGGGCATGGCGGATTGCGTTGTTGATTGCCTCCTGTACGATACGGAAGAGCGAAATCGCCACTGTTTTATCGAGCGTTTCGACCAGACCATCCGTATCGTCGGCGACTGACCAGTTGATGATATATCCGCTGTCGCGCACGGACCGGTCCACATAGGTTTCGATTGCCTGCACGACACCAAACAATTGCAGAATTGAAGGCTTTGCCTCCTCGATGATTTCACGCAGATCCTGCATGCAATGCTGGAGGCTTCGCACCACCGGCTCGAGCATCTCACCGGAGAGGTCTGTCGTATAACTCATCCGCTCGATACGTCGTGCAAGCCGCGTCAAATCCGCCAGTGTCTGATCGTGCAGATCCATGCCTATGCGTTGTCGTTCGGCCTCCAGCGCTTCTGTCAATTGTAGGGCGCCCAGCCGAAGGCCCTCCTCGCGGGCGTTGGCACGGGCTTCTTCAATCGCGGAACGCTTTGCCTGCTCCGCGGCGCGGATCGCGTAAAAATAGGGGGCCAGCAAATCCGCGACGGCGCGGGCATTGGTGACATCCTCCATCGAGTAGGCATTGGATTGATGTGATGAACAACTCAAAGCGCCAATAATGTCTCCGTGTACCTTCATCGGCACATGCAGACGGCTATGCAGATTGAGCTCTATGATCGGGCTGGAAAAGGCGCCTTCGAAATGGAAACGTGGATCCGCGCAGGCATCCCCGCTCAAGAGATAGTCGACCTCGCCTGACAGCACCGAGCGGATCGGGCTTCCCGTCAAAAGTGCCGGTGGCTGTCTGCTCCAAGCACTTGCGAGGCCACTTTCATAGGCAATGTGGTATTTGTCGTCGAGTTGCTTGATGCAGACATCAAGATGGTCATGCGGGATGATATGGGTGACCTCGGTCGCCACTGCCTGAATGATCGCATTGAACTCGAGCTGCCCGGCAAGCAGACGCGAAATGCCCATATAGTGATGGAAAAGAGCGCTTTTTGGCGTGTCCAGCATGTGCGGACGCCCTCCCAAGCGCCTGCCGTATCGATATCGGGTGTCACACGAGCACCAGCAGCTTATAGTGCGCTTCACGGTGCTGTTCGTCTTGCGGGTTCCCGCATCCTTTCTGCGGAAACGCGCAGGAATATTGCCGTTATGCGCCTATACAAGCCCAACCTTCTTGGTCATTCTCGCTTGTACTGGGGAAAGGAGCTCCAGTGCAAAGGAATTTCGACTACCGCTGAGGAGATTTGCGGGAGATCGGATTTCCGGCCCGTAAAGGGCAAGCCACCAGGGAGGAAATCAATGGCTTTCAGGAAGATGCTTTTGGCATCGGTCGCTGTCGCATGCGCAGCGTTGCCGATCGTCGCTCACGCCGATACATCGGCAAAAAAAATTGCGCTATCGAACAATTATGCTGGTAACTCATGGCGCCAGGCCATGCTCACGAGCTGGGACAAGATCACCAAACAGGCAGTGGCCGATAAACAGGTCGCTGCGGCCGATCCGTTCACGACTGCGGAGAACCAGGCGACCGAGCAGGCCGCCCAGATCCAGAACCTCATTCTTCAAGGTTACGATGCGATTGTCATCAATGCTGCATCTCCTACCGCGTTGAACGGTGCGGTTAAGGAAGCTTGTGACGCGGGTATCATCGTCGTTTCCTTTGACGGCATTGTCACGGAGCCATGCGCATGGCGTATTGCCGTGGACTTCAAGGCCATGGGTGAAAGCCAGGTCGACTATCTTGCGAAAGCAATGCCGAAGGGCGGAAACCTGCTGGAAATCCGCGGCCTGGCAGGTGTCTCGGTCGATGACGAGATTCACGCCGGCATTGCTGCTGGCGTTGCCAAGAACCCGCAATTCAAAATCGTCGGTTCAGTTAATGGCGATTGGGCGCAGGATGTCGCACAGCGCGCTGTCGCAGGTATCCTGCCGAGCCTTCCTGAGGTTGCTGCTGTCGTGACCCAGGGTGGCGACGGCTATGGTGCGGCGCAGGCCTTTGCTGCTGCAAAGCGCCCGACACCGACCATCGTCATGGGCAACCGTGAAGACGAGTTGCAGTGGTGGAAGCAGCAGAAGGACGCGAGCGGTTACGAAACCATGTCGGTTTCCATTGCTCCCGGCGTCTCAACGCTTGCCTTCTGGGTGGCCCAGCAAATCCTTGATGGCAAGGATGTAAAGAAGGATCTGACCGTTCCCTTCCTTCGCATAGATCAGGGCAATCTCGAGGACAATCTCAAGAACACCCAGAAGGGTGGGGTGGCGAATGTCGAATATTCGCTGGAAGATGCCCAGAAGGTCATCGCCTCAGCCAAATAGGCCCGTGCTTCCTGATCGCAAGAGATTGCGGTGCTCTTTGAAGGGCGCCGCGACCTCGCTCTATTTCTCGTTGCAGATTACTGGCGTATTTGCTCATGAATGACATCATCGAGACCGAAGAGGTCGTCGCCGCGCGCGGTGTGAAAGTCGTATTCGGCGCGGTCAAGGCGCTTGATGGTGCAGATCTTGTTATCCGCTCAGGCGAATGCGTCGGGCTCGTTGGCCACAACGGCGCCGGAAAATCTACGATCGTCAACGTTATCAATGGCGGATTGACCCCGCATGAGGGGGCCGTCTCGTACCGCGGTCACCAGCATCATCACGGCATTGCTGTAGCACGTGCCAACGGTGTGCGTTGTGTCTTCCAGGAGCTTTCGCTCTGTCCGAACCTGACGATCAGCGAAAATGTCAGGGTCATGCACGCGGCGATGAGCGGACGAAACTGGCGCGGCCGTGCGCTTACGATGATCCGGCAGACACTGGATGAAATTTTCCCTGGCCACGGCATCGACTGCGAACTGACTGTTGATGAGCTTTCGATCGCTGAACGGCAAATGGTCGAGATTGCCATCAATTTTTGTCGGAGCCCGGAAGCGCCGAGGCTGGTGATCCTTGACGAACCGACATCCTCACTCGACGCGGGGCTGGCTGAGCAATTGATGGACTATGTCCGTCATTTCGTTCGCGGCGGCGGCTCCGTTTTGTTGATCTCGCACATTCTTGGCGAAATTCTTTCGACGGCGACCCGCATCGTGGTGATGAAAGATGGTCGGGCCGTCGCCAATCGGCCTGTTGGCCAGTTTACCACCCGCACGCTCGTCGAAACCATGGGTAGTGTCGTCAAGGAGCAAGACAGAAGAAAACGTGACGATCTGGGGGCGGGTGACCTGGTTTTGTCTATGCCTGCTCGTAGGGGCGAAGGTCTCGCCTTTAAAGCCTATCGTGGTGAAATCGTTGGGCTGGCAGGTCTAGGCGGTCACGGCCAAACGGAAGCACTACTTGATCTATATCTCACGCAAAACAGCAATTGGCTGCCGTCTCGCAAGACCGACATCGCCTTTGTTGCGGGCGACCGCAGCCTGAACGGCACGTTTCCCTTGTGGAGCATTCTGAAAAACCTCTCCATCGCGTCACTACGCGATATTTCCTCCTTGGGTCTCGTCGACCGGCAAAAAGAAGGTGAACTCGGCGCGCAATGGAAAAAACGTATCGAGATCCGCACGCCTGATATGGGCAACAAAATTCTTTCTCTCTCCGGCGGCAATCAGCAGAAGGTGCTTTTTGCGCGCGCTCTCGCAACTACGGCCGGCACTGTGCTGATGGACGACCCGATGCGTGGTGTCGACATCGGTACCAAACAGGAGGTCTACGATATCTTGAGAACCGAAGCATCTCATGGCCGGACGTTCATCTGGTATTCTACGGAAATGGATGAGATTCGTCTTTGCGACAGAGTTTATGTGTTTCGTGATGGTGCCATCCAGGCGGAATTGATCGGCGAGGATATAACCGAACAGAATGTTCTGGCTGCATCGTTTTCCGGAGGCGATCACGCATGAAGGTCTCTGCGAGCGCTCTACGCCTTATCATTCCTGCCGCCTCCCTTAGCTTTCTTCTCATCGCGGTCTTTTATATGCAGCCGCGCGCCATGAGTTACACGGGCCTCAATCTGCTCTTCAATCTCGCGGTGCCGATCGCACTTGCCACGATTGCGCAGATGCTGATCATGTCCGTCAACGATCTCGATTTGTCGATGGGTACATTCGTCAGTTTCTGTGCCTGCGTAACTGCGACGTTTCTGCAAGATGCGCCACTCGTCGGGATTTTGATCTTCACCGGAGCAATCGCCGTCTATGCGCTGCTTGGCGCCGTCATCCATATTCGTTCCTTGCCGTCCATCGTTGTGACACTCGGCATGAGTTTCGTCTGGGGCGGTCTTGCAGTCCTGATATTGCCATCGCCGGGAGGACAGGCTCCTGCGTTTATCCGCTCCATCATGACGGCAAAACCGCCATTTGTGCCGATTGCCATCGTTGCCAGTATCCTCATCGCTGCCATAGCTCACTACATTGTCATGCGCTCTTCCTTTGGGGTATTGATGCGCGGCGTCGGTGGAAATTTCCGCTCTGTCGAGCGGTCCGGCTGGTCTGTCGTCGGCATTCGTGCTGGTACCTTTGCACTTGCCGGCTTCTTCGCGGTGCTCTCAGGCATTGCACTGGTCGGATTGACGACGTCTGCTGATGCCAACATCGCATTGCGCTACACGCTCCTGTCGATTGCTGGTGTCATTCTGGGCGGTGGGGAATTTGTCGGTGGCCGTGTTTCGCCAATCGGCGCGGTGATCGGTGCACTGACGCTGACGCTCGCGGGCTCGTTTCTGTCTTTCATGCGTATTTCACCTGACTGGCAAATTGGTGCCCAGGGAGCGATCCTTATCATCGTACTTGCCTTGCGCATCCTGCTCAACCGTCTTGAAAAGCGGGAGAAAAATCAATGAACGGTTTTGCTACTCTCTCCAAGAAACCTTGGATCTGGTCTTATGCGGCTGCGGCAGCGGTCTGGACCATCACCGTTCTATTCACCGGTGGCGCGAGCTCCTTTGGTCTCTCGCATGCGGCACTGACATTCGCGGCCTTTTCGGTCATTGTCGGAATTGGCCAGATGTTCGTTATCACGCTTGGGCCGGGAAACATTGATCTCTGCGTCCCCGCCACGATGACGCTGTCCGGCACGCTAGCGCTCAAATTCATGGATGTGTCAGACGGACTGATCCTGCCAGGTTTGCTGGTGGCCATACTGATCGGTATCGGCATTGGCATTGGAAACTACGCGCTCATAAAGCTTCTGCGCATTCCGCCGATCATCGCAACGCTTTCCATGAGTTTTATTGTGCAATCCATTGCGATCTGGTCAAACCGTGGCCTG
Source organism: Agrobacterium tumefaciens (assembly GCA_025559845.1). Taxonomy (NCBI): domain Bacteria; kingdom Pseudomonadati; phylum Pseudomonadota; class Alphaproteobacteria; order Hyphomicrobiales; family Rhizobiaceae; genus Agrobacterium; species Agrobacterium tumefaciens. The sequence continues at coordinate 597,041 of CP048470.1, read as the reverse complement.
CGTATCAAACCTCCGGAAACCCTGGCGACATTTGCCACCTCGAGCCTGTTCGGCATTCCAAACGTGGCACTTGTGGCATTGCTGCTTTCTGTCATAGCGTGGCTGTTGCTCGATCGCACGTTTTACGGCCGCTGGATTTCGGCGATCGGGCAAAGCACCTTCGCTGCCCGAATGACTGGCATTCCCGTCGATGGCGCGCGCTTTATCACCTATGTGCTCTGTGCCGTGCTGGCGGCTATCGCCGGTTACCTTCTCGCCAGTTTTTCCGGCGGTGCAGCACTTAACATGGGCTCGGAGTATCTCCTGATGTCTATCGCCGTTGTGGTAATCGGCGGGACAGCCGTCGCGGGTGGAGATTCCAACGTGCCGGGCATCTGGGGCGCCTCGCTCTTCATGTTTCTGGTGGTTTCCATGTTGAATACCTACGGCTTCGGCGCTGGAATTCGCCTCATTCTCACCGGGCTCATCATCATTTCCGTCATTCTACTGGCAAGTGGCCCCAAGGCAACGCGCTGAACCCTGAACAAGAAGCTGCAAGCGGATAACGCACATGACAACAGACCTCACCTCTCCATACGAAATCCATGATGAGCGCTTTCGTCTCCTGATTGTCGGCAATGCCGAACTGGAAGAGCTTTACTCCGGCTGCCGTTGGGCGGAGGGGCCAGTCTGGTTCTCGGACCTGAATTGCCTCCTATTCAGTGATATTCCCAATGAGCGTATGCTACGGTGGGTGCCGGATGGCGGGATTTCCGTCTTCCGCCAGCCCTCAAACTTCACAAACGGAAACACCCGCGATCGGCAGGGGAGGTTGGTATCGTGTGAGCATGGCGGGCGACGTGTCACGCGGACCGAGGTGGATGGCTCCATCACTGTGCTCGCTGACAGTTTCGACGGAAAGCGTTTGAATTCTCCCAATGATGTGGTGGTAAAGTCTGATGGCAGTGTCTGGTTTACTGATCCGACCTACGGCATCCTCTCAGACTATGAAGGTTACAAGGCCGAACCTGAACAGAAAACGCGCAACGTTTATCGGCTGGACCCTGAAACAGGCGAGATCTTGATCGTTATCGACGATTTCGTTCAGCCGAATGGCCTTGCTTTCTCACCTGACGAAACCAGGCTCTATGTTGCAGATAGCTCTTTCAGTCACGACGTTTCCCGCCCGCGCCACATCCGCGTCTTCGACGTGGTTGATGGCGTGAAGCTCGCTAATGGGCGCGAGTTTTGCAACATCGATAAAGGCCTGCCCGATGGTTTCAGGCTGGATACGGCGGGTAATCTTTGGACCAGTGCAGGGGACGGGGTCCACTGCTTTTCTCCGGAGGGTACGTTGCTCGGCAAGATCAAGGTGCCGCAGACGGTGGCAAACCTCACATTCGGCGGCCCAAAGAGGAACCGCCTGTTCATCACAGCAACAAAGTCGCTTTACTCGGTCTATGTCGCGGCGACCGGCGCCCAGGTGCCCTAGACCCAAGAGACGCTGACGCGATTTTGGACCAACCGGCGTGCTGCAAACCCCTTGCTGCACGCTTTTCTCGTCGCGGGCCATCGGTTACGACGGCGCTACTCGTCGCCCATAACATTGCGCTTTCCATTTGCCGCTACTCCAGCGCATCGAACGCTACATAGGCCAATGGAGTTGTTTCTTAATCTGTCCACAAGTTGCTCCTCTTAAGGCTGGAATGGCAAAAACCGAGTGATTTTTCTAGGTCAGGAGCTGTATTGCACGACACATCCCATCGTCTCGATGGCCGCTTGACGTTGGCGCTAGGATGCACTTTTCGTGATTATTTAGATAAATCAGCGTCTTGTCTGGCCGATCTCAGGCCTCGCGATACAAAGGTGATTATTTGTCATGCAAGTTTGACAAGTTGTCTGTTGTCTGTCTAATATCGTGTTAGACAAGACGGCGTTTGAAACTGCGCCTGTTTGCATACTGGAGGAACAATGATTATCACCGACGTCGAAGTGCGGGTTTTCCGCACGACCACGCGCCGCCATTCGGATAGTGCTGGCCACGCACATCCGGGCCCCGCGCATCAGGTCGAGCAGGCCATGCTCACCATTCGCACTGAAGACGGTCATGAAGGGCATTCGTTTACGGCACCGGAGATTGTGCGTCCGCACGTCATCGAGAAGTTCGTGAAAAAGGTGCTCATTGGACAGGACTATCGCGATCGCGAACGTCTGTGGCAGGATCTTGCCCATTGGCAGCGTGGCTCCGCAGCACAGCTTACCGATCGCACACTGGCGGTTGTTGATTGTGCGCTGTGGGATCTGGCCGGTCGCACATTGAACCAGCCTGTATACAAGTTGATCGGTGGTTATCGCGACAAGGTTCTGGCCTATGGTTCAATCATGTGCGGCGACGAAATCGAAGGCGGTCTTGCCACGCCGGACGACTATGGCCGTTTCGGTGAAACGCTTGTTAAGCGCGGCTACAAAGGTATCAAGCTGCACACCTGGATGCCGCCTGTAAGCTGGGCACCTGATGTGAAGATGGACCTGAAAGCCTGTGCTGCTGTGCGTGAGGCTGTGGGCCCCGATATTCGCCTGATGATCGATGCGTTTCACTGGTATTCGCGTACCGACGCGTTGGAGCTTGGTCGCGGCCTTGAAAAACTTGGCTTCGACTGGATCGAGGAGCCAATGGATGAGCAGTCGCTGTCGTCCTACAAGTGGCTTGCTGATAATCTCGATATTCCGGTCGTCGGTCCCGAAAGCGCGGCTGGCAAGCACTGGCATCGCGCCGAGTGGATCAAGTCAGGCGCTTGCGACATTCTGCGTACCGGCGTCAACGATGTCGGTGGTATCACGCCTGCCCTGAAAACCATGCATCTGGCCGAGGCCTTTGGCATGGAGTGTGAGGTGCACGGCAACACGGCCATGAACCTGCATGTTGTGGCGGCAACAAAAAATTGCCGCTGGTACGAGCGGGGACTTCTTCACCCGTTCCTCGAATATGACGACGGGCATGATTATCTGAAATCGCTGTCTGACCCGATGGATCGGGACGGTTTTGTCCATGTGCCGGATCGCCCAGGCCTCGGCGAAGACATCAATTTCGAGTTTATCGAAAACAATCGCGTTCGGTGAAGGCGGCGACGATGAAGAATGTTTTGGCTTTTGGTGACAGTCTGACGTGGGGTGCTGATCCCACGACGGGCTTGCGGCACCCGCCTGAAGGCCGCTGGCCCGAGGTGCTGGCCGCGGAGCTCGGCAGTGCGGTAGCCGTCGTTTCAGAAGGATTAGGTGGTCGCACCACCTGCTATGACGACCATGCTGGGCCGGCCTGCCGCAACGGTGCGAAAGCATTACAGGTGGCGCTTGCCAGTCATATGCCGCTCGATCTCGTGATTGTTATGCTCGGCACGAACGACATCAAGCCTGTTCACGGTGGACGCGCTGATGGGGCGTTTTCCGGCATGCGCCGTCTTGCGCAGATCGTCGATACCTTTCCCTATAAGCCAAGCGGTGCAAAACCGAAACTTCTGATCGTGGCGCCACCGGCCTGTGGCGAAAGCGCGAATGGGCAGCCGGCGGCGGGACGTAGCGTTGCCGAGTCCGAACGACTTGCCCCTCTCTACCGCAAACTCGCCGACGAACTTGGTCACGGTTTCTTCGATGCCGGTTCCGTTGCCTCGGCGTCTACTGTCGATGGCGTACATCTCGAAGCCGTGGAAACGGCGGCGATCGGCCGGGCGCTCGTTGCGCCCGTCCTCGAATTACTTGGTTGAACCGTCCAGTTCCTGTGGAGGAACAGGCTGGCGGGTCTTGTAACCGTAGGCCGTATTCCGTGTGATCGGCCTCAAAAGGAGGAAGCATGAAACATTTTCTAGCAACGGTCGCGTTCGGTGCGCTTCTGGTTTCAGCCATGCCCTACGGCGCCTTGGCCGAGACCCCGGAAGATCAGCTCGTCGTCGCAACGACCATGAACAACATCCTGACACTTGATCCGGCTGCGATCACGGGTCGTGAAACCGTTCAGGTGCTCAACAACATCTACGACACGCTCGTGGTGCTCTCGCCTTCAGATCGCAGCGTTCAGCCGCGAATTGCTGAGAAATGGGAGATTTCCGAAGATCGCAAATCGATCCGCTTCCATCTTCGCAGCGACGCGAAATTCGCCTCCGGCAATCCTGTCACTGCCGGGGACGTTGCATGGAGCCTGAAGCGCCTTCTCGCGCGCAATCTGGCGCAGTCCTCATTCTTGAAAACGCGCGGTTTCACGCTTGACGCTGCCGACAAGCTGTTCGTTGCCGAAGACGACCACAGTTTTGTGCTGAACCTGCCAAAGGCTGATGACCCCAACCTGCTGCTGATGATCCTGGCACAAAATGGCCCTGGTTCCATCCTGGATAGCAAGACGGTCCTGGCTAATGAGAAGGATGGCGATCTCGGTGGCGCATGGCTGACACTGAATTCCGCAGGTTCCGGCCCATTCAAATTGACGCAGTGGAAGTCGAACGAGTTCATCATTCTGACCCGCAGCAGCGATTACTGGGGCAAGGCTCCGGCCATGAAGCGCGTGTTGTTGCGCCACCTGCCGGAATCGCAGTCCCAGCGCCTCCTGCTCGAAAAGGGTGATATCGACGTTGCTTATTCGCTGCAGGCTCCGGACCTCAAGTCGCTTGAGGCTGACAAAGAGGTTGCGATCGAATCCACACCCGGTTCGGGCTTCTATTATCTCAGCGTTTCGATGAAGGACGATCACTTCGCAAACAAGAAAGTGCGTGAGGCGCTTCGTTACCTGATCGACTATGACGGTCTCGATAAGGCGGTTATGCCTTATTACGGCAAGCTTCATCAGCGTCCGCTTTCCACCGGCGTCATGGGCGCCCTGCCGGATGAAGGCTACAAGCTCGATGTCGAGAAGGCCAAGGCGCTTCTGGCTGAGGCGGGTTATCCGAACGGCTTTAAGACAACGCTTCGCGTGCTCTCCGAAGATCCGTTCATGAAAGCGGCGACAGCGATCCAGAATACGCTGGCACAGGCGGGCATTCAGGCCGAACTGATCAGCGGTTCGGGCGACCAGATTTACGGCGCGATGCGTGAGCGTAAATTCGAGATGCTGCTCGGTCGCGGCGGTGGCGGTCAGCAGCCGCATCCAGACAACAACCTGCGCTCGATTGCCTATAACCCCAATAATTCTGACGATGCAAAGCTGACTAACTATCAGAGCTGGCGGACGAGTTTCTTCGATGAGAAGCTGAACAAGCTGATCGAAGAAGCGTTGGTCGAGCAGGATCCGGCCAAACAGGCCAAGCTCTACGAGGGTGTGCAGCAATATATGGACGAGATCGTCATGTCGATCCAGCCGTTCTCGGAAGTCATCGATACCGCCGCGTTCCGCAGCGACGTCAAGGGAATGATCGTCAGCCCGTGGCTCTCTCGTTTCGAAGAAGTGTCGAAAGCCCGTTAATCACCGGCGTCACGAGCAATGTTATGAAAAGGCGTGTCTCAGGACACGCCTTTTTCTTTTGTCATTTCCGCACTCAACAGGATTTCTGTCGCATAGAGAGAACGACAGGATACACGTGGCTTCGGCCCGGCGCAGTTTGTCATGATCCATTCGCTGGTTCCCGCGTTCCGCTGCTTAACCCAGAGCCTGATACGACTGACCTCCACTAGAGAGCAGACATCTTCAAACGCTGGCCTTTAAACGACGGCCAAAATAATACCCGGCACAGAGGCCGGGTAAATCGGGGAGGAAGACTGTTCGTTAGTCGTCGAGGAGAGGTCTCGACTGGTAGGTCAGTGCGCGCCTTCATACTCCAGCGATGCGCCGATCAGTTCACGCGCGTAGGGGTGGGTGGCCTGGTTGCCAGCGATTGCTTCGCGAGGGAGAACCTCGGTGATCTCACCATGGAGCATGACGGCGAAACGGTCACACATGTGATCGACGACGGCCAGATCGTGCGTGACCATAATGTAGGTGAAACCCCGTTCTTCCCGTAGGCGCTGCAACAAGTTCAGGATTTCAGCCTGGACGGAGACGTCGAGTGCCGATGTCGGTTCATCAAGCAGCAACAGTGACGGCTCGAGAATGAGAGCGCGGGCAATCGCCACACGTTGGCGCTGCCCGCCAGAAAGCTGATGGGGGAACCTGTCAAGAAACGAGACGGGAAGGCCAACGTCAGTGATGGCCTTGCGCATGCGGGCTTCGCGTTCGTCAAGTTTGTGGATGGCAAGCGGTTCGTTCAGAACGGTACGAACGGACTGGCGCGGATGAAGGGAGCCATAGGGATCCTGAAACACCATTTGCAGCGTCCTGCAGCGCTCGATCAGCGGCATATCCCTGACCGATTTCCCATTGATCAGAATATCGCCAGTCCATATGTCGTTGAGCATCGAGATGCAGCGTAGCACCGTCGATTTGCCGGAGCCGCTTTCTCCGACGAGGCCAAAGCATTCGCCAGGTGCTACGTTGAAGGTGACGTCGGGCAGGACTTTGGTTGCAGTTGGACCGAAGCCGAAGGTGATGGAAAGATTACGAGTTTCGACGGAAACGGACATCAGGCATTCTCCTCCAGCCATTCCGGACGGCGATCGAGCATGGCAAGAGGCGCGCGTGCGCCGCCAATCCTCGGTTGGGCCGCCAGCAGGCCGCGGGTATAGGGATGGGTGGCCTTTTCAAGATCTTTCGCGGCTATCGTTTCGACGATACGTCCCGCATACATGATCAATACGCGGTCGCAGAAATTACGAACGAGATTGAGGTCGTGGCTGATCATGATAAGGCCAATGCCGCGATCGCGTACCAGTCCGTCGAGGATATTCAGCACCTGGAGACGCACCGTCACGTCGAGCGCGGACGTCGGCTCATCAGCAATGACGAGGTCAGGATCTGCCAGCAACATCATGGCGATCATGACACGCTGACCCATGCCGCCGGATATTTCGTGCGGATATTGGTCATAGACCCGTTTGGGATCGCGGATTTTGACGGCGTCGAGCATGGAGAGCGCTTTTTCTCGCGCCTCAGCCTTCGAGCATTTGAAGTGCCGCAGGTAGGTTTCCGCAACCTGCTCGCCAACGCGAACAATGGGGTTCAGCGAGAATTTGGGGTCCTGCAGGATCATCGACATGCGTCGGCCGCGGATCTTGAGCATCTCCTTTTCGCTGAGCGAAGTGAGATCCAGACCATCGAAACGCAGGGTATCTGCGGTAATCGTCGCACCGGGGAGAAGTCGCAAAAGCGCACGGCCGACGGTGGATTTGCCGGAGCCAGACTCACCGACAATACCGAGGCGTTCACGGCCAAGGGTGAAAGAAACGCCACGGACGGCATCGACGGGTGATCCGCCATAGCGGATACGAAGGTTTTCGACGTCGAGAATTGTCTTGTCCATCGCCTTATCTCCGGTTCATCTGCTTGGGATCAAGCGCGTCGCGCAGTCCGTCGCCAAGAAGGTTGAAAGCAAGGCTCACCGACAGGATCGCGACGCCGGGGAAGGTTACCAGCCACCAGCTATCGAGCATGTAACGGCGACCGGTCGCGATCATCGCACCCCACTCCGGCAACGGCGGCTGAGCGCCGAGGCCGAGAAAGCCGAGGCCTGCTGCCGTCAGAATTACGGTTGCCATGTTCAGTGTCAGCCGGATGAGGACCGACGGCAGGCACATGGGCATGATCGACTTGACGATGATGCGTGTCGACGATGCACCCTGCAGGCGCGCTGCAGAAATGTAGTCGGCGTTGCGAAAGGTCATTGCCTCGGCGCGTGCAAGACGTGCGATCGGCGGCCATGACGTTAGTGCGATGGCTATGATCGCATTGTTCAGGCTTGGTCCAAGTGCAGCGACAAAGGCGAGCGAAAGGATGAGGCTTGGAAACGACAGGAAAATATCTGTCACGCGCATCATCACGGTGTCGACCTTGCCGCCAAGGTAACCGGACGTGGCGCCGACGATCAGGCCGATAGGCCCGACAACGATCGAGACGAGGAAGATGATCGTCAACGTGATCCGGGCACCCCAGACCAATCGGCTGAAGATGTCGCGGCCCAGTTCGTCCGTGCCGAAAAGATGGCCGTTGCCGGGCGCCTGCAGCGTGTTGACGAGGTTCTGGGCGTAAGGATCATGCGTCGCAATCAACGGTGCGAAAACCGCTGTCAGGATCAGAAGCGACAGGACAGCGAGGCCGAATGCCGAGGTCGGGCTTTTCAGCAGGAAACGAACGATGTTTTTGAGTGCGATCAGCGAGGCTGGCAGACGCACGGTGGCTTCAGCACGGGTGGTCATTAGCGGGTCCTCGGGTCGAAGATACGGTAAAGGGCGTCAGACAGAAGGTTCAATCCGATAAAGATGACGCCGACGATCAGCACACAGGTCATCACGGCATTCATGTCGCCGGTGATGAGGTTGCTGGTAAGATATTGGCCAAAGCCCGGCCATGCGAACACGGTTTCGATCAGAACGGCACCTTCGAGCAGCGAACCGTAGGCCAGCGCAATAATCGTGACGAGCTGGACGCGGATATTGATGAAGGCGTGTTGCCAGATGGTCTGGTTCTGGGACAGTCCCTTCACGCGGGCCGTCGTAACATATTCCTGGCCGAGCTGATCGAGCATGAAGCTGCGTGTCATGCGGGTGATGTAGGCCGAGGAAGAATAACCGAGCAGGGCGGCAGGGAGAATGATGTGGTTAACCGCAGACCAGAACACATCCATCTCTCCGGCGAGCAGGCTGTCGATCAACAGAAACCCTGTCCGTTCGTCCACAAGTCCGATGTAGAACTGATCCATTCGTCCACTTCCGCCGACGATGCCGAGATGGGCGTAAAAGACGATCAAAGCGATCATCCCGGTCCAGAAAATCGGCATCGAGTGACCGAAAAGGCTGAAGACGCGTACGACGTGATCCGGCCAGCGGTCCTTGTTGACGGCGGCAATCACGCCAAGCGGTATGCCAAGTCCCGCACCGATCAGGATCGCAAATGTAGCCAGTTCGATGGTTGCTGGCATGACATGCAGGATGTCCTGAATGACGGGCTGACCGGTACGGATCGATGTGCCGAAGTTGCCGGTAAAGACATCGCCCAGATAGTAAATGAACTGTTCCCACAGTGGACGGTCGAGGCCAAGCGAGCGGAAGACCTGCTCATAGGTTTCCCGGGTGGCGTCTTCTCCAATCATGGCGCGGACCGGGTCGGCCGGCATAAGCCGACCGATGAAGAAGGTCAGAAGCAGTAGCCCGAGCAGCGTTATAGCTATCGTGCCAATCTGACCGGCTGCACCGTAGAATCGTAAGGGGCGTTTTGACATGGTTCCTCCCTGCGGCCTCACCTCCTAAGAGGCGGGCGATACAGGCTCCCATCCTGTATGACAATTATGGCAAACCTGTCACAGGTTGTCGGAGCTGTCAAGCCGCGCCGACGGCCGGAAACGGAGCGGTGTCGCGTAGTAGAGCAAAAATTAGTTGAGAACTATGACTTCCAAGGTGCTCGCATTGAGCGAGAGGGCCTGGGATTTCGTCGGAAAAACAGGTGTGACTGCACGAAGATGGTTCGGAATCAGGAGATCATCTCGCCGCGCCTTTAGATGGAGCGCCAAGAGGCGCTAGCGAGGAGCCAACTTGTATGATCACTTCATAGCGATGTTTCCGGGGCGCGCCGCTATGCCGGCGAGATAGACCTATCTTGCCAGAAGTTACTGGAGACAATCAGGACGATTCGGGTGTTGTCGTCCGAGAACGAAGAAGCACATTATATCGTTCAAGGCTGCCGCGAAGATGCGCGCGCATCCGCTCGCGTGCTGCAGTCGCATTGCCTTCAATGATCGCCTCGACGATCAGCCCATGTTCTTCCTGCAGATGAAGATTGTAGTCCTTGGGTCGTGATCCAGGTGCGGAGCCCTGAAGCTCGCCACGCGGTATGATACCCGACCGTATCAGTTGCAAAAATTCCGGGAAACGGCGGTTTTGCGTCGCCTCGGCAATGGCAAGGTGAAGTTCGAAATCCGCATCGCGGGTTGGGCTTCCAGTTGCCAGACAGTCTCCGACACGTTGATGCGCATCAATGATCGCTTCGATCTGGGCCGCGGACCGGCGCGATGCCGCGAGCCCGGCTGATTCCACCTCGAACACCGTTCTCAGTTCGAGAAGCTCGATAACGGATGAGATGCGCTGTGTCGTCAGATCCTTGAACGGCTGATCGGGTTTCGGCTTCGTTTCAAGCGCAAAAATACCGGCGCCTTTTCTTGCTTCCACCAATCCATCGGCGCGTAAAATGGCGATAGCCTCCCGCACAACGGTCCGGCTGACTGAATATTCACGGGTCAGGGCATTTTCGCTCGGCAGTCTGTCGCCGGGCCGAAACACGCCTTCTGTCAAATCTTTTCGCAGCGCGGCGCTGATGGTTGCCGCGAGCGATGCACCACGTACGGTCGTGTTTGCAGCGTCCATGTCCGCCCTCACTTGTTAGAACCTGTCTGGCATGTTAGCCGTTATCACGCCGAAAGCAAGAGTAGCATCATGCGAACAGATGCTCAGGCATGGAGCGGCGGCTGCCAGCCGACGTCATGCGTCGTCTTCCAGCTACCATCCGCGGACATGGAAATTAAACTTCACGTTGTCATCGCAATCAGGCGCGATCTAGCGGAACAGGTTGCAGCATTTTAGGCGGATTGAGATCGTAGAGTGTTAGCTCTGGATGCTGGCGATCAGGGGAGAGGATGTTGTTAGTTGCCTCTGTCGATTGCGGGCACCTCCGCCAGCGTATCATAGGTCACAGCATGGGGAATGTCGGCAACGATCCTGCGGGCCGCTGCCACCAGCTGTTCCACTTCCGATATGGCTGGGCGACCGGCTGCGGTCACCAGACCCCACTGGAAAGGGATACGGAAGGACAAAGGTAGGACCTTCACACCCTGGACAGGCAATCCCCAGAGCGTAACGGACTCAACGATGGCGATACCAAGACCCATACGCGCAAGCGAGAGGGAAACATAGGTGGCGTTGCTGTCGATGACAGAAGCCGGCTCGACGCCATGTTTGCCAAGGGCTTCGTTGATCCGCATCCGGAGACGGAACGGGTTGGCAGAGGCAATCAGCCGGTGACCGGAAAGGTCGGTGGCGGAAAGTACATTTTTGTCGGCCAGCGGGTGATCTTCTGCAACAACTGCGACACAGGGCACTTCGCCCAACCAATGAACTTCGATGCCGGGATTGTCGAGCGGTAGGCTGACCACGCCGAGATCTGCCGTTCCGGCAACGACCGCCTGCACGACGTTCTCCGAGGATATACTTTGCAGATGAACGTGGTTGGGAAATCGTTCGGGAGATAGCGTTGCAAGTGCGCGCGGCAGCAAGCTTGCGGCAATAGCGGGAATGGATGCAACTTCAATCGAGGTGGGACGGCTGGCTTCGATACGCCGTGCCCGCTCGCTGATGGTCTTCAGCCCGCTTAGAAACAGTTCGGCCTGCGAATAGAACGCCACGCCCTTTTCCGTCGGGGTTATCCGCGGACCATTGCGATGCAGAAGTGCGAAACCGAGTTCTCCCTCCAGATCCTGGATTAGCCTGGTCACGACTGGCTGGGATTTCCCCAGTGCCTTGGCGGCGCCGGTTATGCTGCCAATGGAAACGACAGCAACAAAGGCTTCCAACTGCCGCGTGTCGAGATAATCAGACACCATTTTTCGCTCCGCCACGAGAATTCACGTCTTCTATTTTAGGGGCTTATGCCGCGTTGTCGTCTGCTTTGCCAGTCTGCTTCGTCCATAGAGCCGTGCGCGTATCAAAGGGATCGATCTTGGCGACAAATCCGTCCGGTGACAGCTGAAGCACGACTGGGTTCAGCTCGGTGTAAGACGGCCATTCGATTTCCTCCGCCGCTGACCGCTCATCCTTTATGAAAGCGGCCCACAGATTGTGTATCGCAGCAGCGAAGGACACGTCCGTTACGCGCTGACGTTCCGGTAAAGCGTTCTCGTCACGGCCAGCCCTGAACCAGACTGCACCGACTTCCGCGCCGTGCGCAGCGCCGAGTTCGTGGGCTTCAAACGCTCCATAGAGATATTTGAGAACCGGGTTCGCACGGGCATGCAATCTGGCGAACCGGACAGCCGGTAGCTGGAATACGAGATCGCCAGCGACCGCACGCCAAATGCCGCGTGGGTTGTGTTCTGGAAGCGCCTGGCGGTAACGTGTGACAATGCCGCGCCCGTCGAGGCCACACGGCCGCACTCGTTCATGCAGCAGTGCTGCGCAGAGATCGAAATCCATCTCCGGCTGTGCCGTTGCATGTGTGAGATACTCTGCCGTTGTGCAGCCTATCATCATCGGGACAGGTGCAGTTCGTCCTGCAGCCGCCGCGCATTCCGGGTGTTCCGGTAGGCTCGTGCCGTCTATGACGGGCACGAATGGAACACCGAGCATGGCAGCCGATCCATCGCGTTCGAAATCGTGTCGCTCGTAGGATTCGTTGCAGAGGTCGCGCTGGATTTCGAGCAGCCGGCCGATCGGAAGTTCTTCAAGCGTGCTCTCGTCGGCGGCCATCGCGGAGGCAAAACGCTGCGTCAGCTTTCTGGCGTCATCGGGTGATGCAATGGCCGTGCTTGCGCCGCTTTGCGGCATGGCGCGATGAAACAGTCCATGTGCCGCCGGCATGGCCATCAATGTTGCAACAGCAAAGCCACCAGCAGATCTTCCTGCCAAAGTCACGCGGGTGGGATCGCCACCAAAACGTTCGATGTTGTCGCGCACCCATTCCAAAGCCGCGATGATGTCGAGCAATCCACGATTGTCCGGCTTGCCGTCGACATGGAGGAAGCCGAGCGCGCCGAGGCGATAATTCACCGTCACCTCGACAATGCCGCTAGCCGCGAAAGCGCCGCTTTGAAGTACAGTCTCATTGGCTGAGCCGACCGCATAACCGCCACCGTGCACCCAAAGCAGAACTGGTGCGTTGCCGGCCGGATCTGGCGTGCGAATGTTAAGTGTCAGAAAGTCGGTCCCAAAGATCAGTTTCGAGGTTGCTGCGGTCCCTACCGGCCCATATGTCGGGATTTGCGGGCAGACCGGACCAAGTGTCGTCGCGTCCCGTATGCCACGCCATGGTGAGACTGATTGCGGCGCCTCAAAACGCAACGCCGGTGTGATCGGTGCTGCATAGGGGACACTCAGGAAGGAGTGGATCCCCTTTTCGATAAATCCGCCTATGGCACCTCCGGTGGTTTCGACAATCGTCATCGTCTCCTCACAATGCCTTGCGCAAACCGATCAGCCGTTCAACAGCCACGACCACGGCTACGGAAATCAGGATGAGAATGACCGAGAGTGCCGCAATCTGCGGATCGGTCGAATATTCGAGGTAGTGATAAATCTCCGTCGGCAGCGTTGAAGATTTGACCGACACGATGAAGAGAGAAATTGTCGCTTCGTCGAAAGAGATGAGGAAGGCGATGACCGCACCTGCAATCAGGCCAGGTCTGACCAATGGCAGTGTAATGCGCCAGAGCACCATTGCGGGTGAGGCACCATGGACCAGTGCCGCTTCTTCTATGCGGCGATCAACTGCCATCAGGCTCATACTGATCGTACGCACAGTATAGGGTGTCGTAATGCCGAGATGGGCAAGGAAAATGCCGGTATAGCTGTCGAGTAGACCGAGCGGTCCCAGCACAAGCATAACGCCGACGGCCAGCACGATGTGTGGGACGAGGAAGGGCGCAAGGATCAGGAAGTTGATAGCGCCCTTGCCCTTGAAGTCGTAACGCGACAACGCAAGCGATAGAAGAAGCCCGGCGAAGATCGAAACAAAACCGACCAGTAGACCAATGCCGAGGCTTCGCCAGAAGGCGGCAATAAACTTGGCGTTGGCAAATACCTTCGCATAGGAGCCGAAAGACAGGCTCTCTGGCGGAAAGGCCAGATATTGCCTTGTATCAAAGGAAATGACGAGAACGACGATGATCGGCGCCAGCAGGAAGAGGTAGAGCAGCGTGATCGTCAGGCCGAATGTGAGACGTCCGAGTTTGGCGTTCATGGACGGCCTCACGTTTCAAGCGCGCGCATCGCGCGCTGGTAAATCAGGATCACGCTGCCGAAGAGGACGAGGAGCAACACAGAAAGTGCCGCTGCCAATGGCCAGTTCAAGGTGACTGTCGCCTCATTAAACACTTCCGTACCGATGACGAACACACGGCCACCGCCCATCAGGCGCGGCGTGACGAAGGATGAAATTGCCAGCACGAAAACCAGCAATGCTGCGGTGAGGACCCCCGGTAGCGACAGGGGCAGGATGATGCGCGTGAAAACGCGAAAACGGTTGGCCCCGAGCATTGCGGCTGCTTCTTCCAGCTGGGCGTTGAGGCGGCCAAAGCCACTCAACATTGCGAGAATGGCGTAGGGCATCAGAATTTCGATCAGTGCTACCGTCGCGCCGAAATAATTATTGGTCAGCCTGATGACACCATCCGTCAAGCCGGCAGATTGCAGTGTTGTATTGATGACGCCGCGGTCGCCCAGGATGACCATCCAGCCATATGTACGGACGACGGAAGAGGTCAACAGAGGCGCGACCGCCAGCGCTGTCAAAACACCGCGCCAGCGGCTCTTCGTGCGGGCAAGAAACAAAGCGATCGGATAGGAAAGCACAACCGCGAAAAACGCGACATTCACGCCAAGATAGAGCGTGTTCCAGGCGAGTTTCCAATAGAACGGATCGAATAGAACGGTGCGGTAAGATTCAAGCGTCCAGTCGCCACCTTTCAGTGCTGCAACGGCGGATGAGGCGAATGATGCGCGCACCAGCCAAAACAGTGGCAGCAGAAATGTTGTCAGCAGGGCGAGAAGCCCGGGCAACAGCAGAAGCAGGAGAACACCGCGAGAACCGCCATTGGAGGAATGGCCGGGAACCGCCATTACGCGGCCTCCCCGACAAGCGTCACATCGTCGGGCGCGACCGAGAGGCTGACGTGGTCACCCTTCATCGGCAAAGTCGCGGCATGGGTTGGAAGATCGGCTTGAAGGCGATGATCACCCGCTTTTACAGAAATCGTCAGCATCTGGCCGCGATAAACGACGTGATCGACTATGCCTGAGAACGAATTGACGCCTTCACCCAGCACAAAGCGATGCGGACGCACGAGGAAGCGCGCAGTTTCGCCAACGGGGGCTTCGCCCGAAAAATGAAGCGGCCCGAGGCCTGAAATTTCTGCGTGACCCGGTGCCGTTACGGTTCCAGCCAGGAAGGAGCCGGCACCGATGAAGGACGCAACAAATTCCGTACGTGGGCGGTCGAAAATCTCGCGTGGCGTACCGATCTGTTCCAGCCGTCCCTCGGACATCACGGCAAGTCTGTCGGCCATCGAAAGCGCTTCATCCTGATCGTGCGTCACGAATATGCTGGTCACGCCTGTACGGTTCTGAATATCGCGAATTTCATCGCGCATCTCGTCCCGCAACTTGGCGTCGAGATTGGAAAGCGGTTCATCGAAAAGGAGGAGGGCGGGTTCGATGACAAGTGATCGGGCAATTGCCGCACGTTGCTGTTGTCCGCCGGAAAGCTGCGACACGCGCCGTTCGCCATAGCCAGACAGTTTCACGAGATCGAGGGCTTTAAGCACCCGCTCGGTTCTCTCCGGCTTGGCGATGCCGCGCATTTCCAGACCAAAGGAGATGTTTTCGGCAACAGTCATATGCGGAAACAGGGCATAGGCCTGAAAGACCATGCCCATGTTGCGCTTGTAAACCGGGATAGCCGAGATGTCGTGACCATCGAGACGGATCTCGCCCGAGGTTACGGGAATGAGACCTGCGATCATGCGCAGGATCGTCGTCTTTCCACAGCCCGAAGGGCCGAGCAGCGCCAGCATTTCCCCGCGCGGCAGGGAAAGGCTGACGTGATCGACGGAGGGCTTGAGGGCGCCCGGATAGGTCTTCACGAGATTGTCGATCTCGAGGTGGTGATCGGCCATGGCGTCCTCTGCCTCTTTTCTCAGTTTGCCGCGATAACCTCGCGGTTGATCCGCTGAATCCATGCCGAGTATTTTTCCGACACGAAGTTCCAGTCCAGCGAAGACTGTGCGGCTTGTGCTTCCTTGCTGCCATAGATACGGGCAGCAACCGGTTCCGTCAGTGAAACCTTGGTGTTAACAGGCCCGTAGAAGCTTTTCTCGGCGAAAGTCGCCTGTGCTTCCGGGCTTAGTGCGTAGTTCACGAAGAGTTCCGCTGCTTCCTTGTTCTTGGAACCCTCGACGAGACCAATGGTATTCGTCTGGCCGATTGAGCCTTCCTTTGGAAGCGCCACACCGATCTTGCCGCCCTGCGTATCATGCAGGTACTGGGCGCGACCATTCCAGCAGATGGAAAGATCGACTTCACCGCTTTGTACCACCGCGTAGCAATCGGGAGCCGGTTCGAACGTTGAAACGCTTGGCGCGATTTCGTTCAGGAGTTCGATCCCTGGATCGATCGAATTCTTGTAATCGCCACCCTTCAGTTTGGTCAGGATCGGCAACAGGATGACGCCGCGTGTGTCGGAAAGCTTGGCGGCGATCTTGCCCTTGTATTGCGGATCGGTCAGGTCGTTCCAGCTTGTCGGCGGGGTTTTAACGCTGTCGGTGTTGTAGAGAATAGCCAGGTTGTCTTGGGAGAAGGCGACGGCGCGGTCACCGTCGATCCGTGCCCATTCTGGCTGATCGGCAAGATTGGTCACCTTGGCGGCATCAAGCTTGGTGAACAGTTCTTCCTTGTTGGCCTTGATAGCAACCGAAACGTCGATCAGCGCGACATCGACCTTCGGGTCGGCGCGTTGGAGGGTGAGGAGCGCCAGTGTCTCGGCAGAGTTCTTGCTCTGCTGATACGTGACTTCAATGCCCGGATATTTGGCCTTGAAGGCGTCGATCACGAACTTCTGGTAGTTATCCGCAAATACGCCTGAGAATCCGACGATGTTGACGGTGCCTTTGGTCGCGTCCTGCGCGAAGACAGAGCCAGAAAGCGAGGCGATACCGGCAGCAACGATTCCGGCGAAGGTCGCGGCCTTGCGGCCCTTGATAGCATTTTTCATGTCAATTGCCTCCGATTGATAAAATCTTGTCAGTTTGTCGGCCGCCAGGCGGCATCAAGTACGCGTAGCCAGTTCTGCCCCAGGAGTTTGAGAACCAGAGATTCGCTCCAGCCGCGCGCGAGCATGCGGGACGTAAGGTTCGGAACGTCGCCAATTCGTTCGATGCCCTGCGGTTTGGAAATCTTCACCGTCGCAAATTCAGTCAGGGTACGGGCTGTTCCCTTGTCCTTGTTCGCCCAGATCTGCCAAGGACCAGGGCGCGGGCGTTCCTGAGAGAAATCGGTGCCGATGCCCACGTGATCTTCTCCAACAAGGTCAATGATGTAGGCCATGGCATCAAGATAGTCTTCGACCGTTGCGTCGTTGCCGGCTGCAAGGCCCGGCGCGAACAAGCTGACGCCGATGATTCCGCCCTTTTCGGCGCATGCCTTGAACAACTCGTCCGGCTTGTTGCGCTTCACGTCACGCAACGCGCGGGGCAACACATGCGAGATACAGACAGGTGACTTGGATCGCTCGATCACATCTGCCGTCGTCCTGTCACCCACATGGCTGAGGTCGCAAAGCACGCCAACGCGGTTCATTTCCGAGAGCACTTCGCGCCCAAAACCGGTCAGGCCGCTATCGTTTTCTTCCAGGTATCCCGCTCCAGAATAGTTCTGGGTATTATAGGTCAACTGCATGATGCCGACGCCGAGATCCTTGAAAATCTCGACATAATCCAGCTTGTCTTCGAGCGGCGACGTATTCTGCCAGCCGATGATGATACCTGTCTTGTTTTCTTCCTTGGCGGCGTGGATATCGGCAACAGTACGTACTGGTCGGATAATGTCATCGTTTTCGCGCATAAAGCGCTTCCACTCGCTGACATAACCGACGCCTTCGCGGAAGTTTTCCCAGATCACACTCGACGCGTTTACTGCGGTCAGACCGCCCTTGCGCATGTCCTCGAATATCGACCGGCTCCACTGGCAGGTCTGCAGGCCATCGATCACGATGGCTTGGTCGTGGAGTTTTTGAGCATCGGTCATCGGAATGTCCTTACCGCAGATGGTGTCTGTTCTTGCTTGAGGGCCGCCAAGGCGCGGCCGGCGAATTCCAGTCTGTCCTGACCCCAGAACAATTCGCCGTTTACGACATATGTGGGCGTGCCGAAGATGCCGAGACGCTCCGCCTCCGCCAGATTACCGTGCCATTCGGCAACGATGTCGTCGGGCTGAGGATCACACACGAGCGCGGCGCCTTCAGGGCCAATAGTCGCCGTAGCAATTTCGCGCAACGTGTCGAGGTCGGCGATATCGCGTTCCTCTGCCCACAGGCCACGCTGGATTGCAAAGGAGAGGCTGATGGCATCGAGGCCCGCCTTCTGTGCGGCGATGACGGTCTGTGCTGCTCGCTCTATGGTGGCACAGGGGTAGAATTTTGGTGTCAGGTTGAGGGGCATGTTGAGGTGCCGGCGCCAACGATCGAGCTCGACAGCATGGTACCGCTGTCGCGCGTCGGGACGCGTGCGCAGCGGAATGCCGCCATTGGCCTCGATGATGCGAATTGGGCGCAAGACAACCTCGGCACCATTCGCCTTTGCGATTTTAACCGCGTGCGGTGCACCGAAATAGGCCCAAGGCGAGGAGATGCCGTAGAATATCTCCAGTTTTACAGCCGTCTCAACCATTTGCGGTCTCCTGTTCTTGATTCTCATCCGCGTCGAGCCATTCGTCGCCAATGATTTCCGAGACGTCGTGGCCCATGAATGTCTCGAGATGGCGGTAGCGATCTTCGACAAAGAGTGAGCGGGCGATGCCTTCGGCCAGCCGTTCTGCGCCGTGGCTGACGGCAGGGATGCCACTAGTGATCTTGCCGTGAGAAGGAACCGCCGGGTAAGCAAAGCAATAGATGTGTGAAATTGTCTCCGCTTCCGCAGCGCTGAGGTCAGGCTTGGGCAGAAACTCGAACGATGGCCCGAGATAGGGATAGCTACCCAGCGCCTCGTTCCGGTTATGTGCCGGTGGCTGATAGACATCGCGCCATAAAAGGATGCGATCCTGAAGAGCCGTGAATTCAGGCCGTTGTGCAAAATTGACGTCAAATCCCGTCGCGAAAATGATGATGTCGACTGTATAGCGGCCTTTGGGGGTGCAGATTTCCACGGCTTCGTTGGTTTGCGTCAGCGCGTTAATGGGGCTGCCAAGGTGGAAAAATGCATTCTTATGGCGCGACACGCGAAGAACGCTGTGACGCGGCGGTGGAATTTGCGTGCGCTCGGCTTCTGTCATGAAGGTCCAACGATCTTCATCCGGCAGGCCGATAAAACCGTGTGTCATGCCAAGACCGGCAACGCCTCCAAACTTCTCGACGCGGGGAATATCCTGACGCCGTATAAAGAGATCGACGCTCGCCGCACCCGCCTCTAGTGCTGATGCAGCATTATCCATGGCTGAAGCTCCGGCCCCGACGACGGCGACACGCTTTCCACGTAATGTCGAGATATCGAACACATCACCGCTATGGCGGATAAAACGGGCTGGAACGGTCGCCGCGACGTCCGGCAGTCGTGGTGCGCCAAGGCCATCCAGACCGGTGGCAAGAATGACGCGTCTCGCCAGTACGCGCTGGCTTCCTGTTTCTCCACCGAAATCGAGTTCCAGCAGTCCGTCATGCCGGATTGCCAGGTTTTCGAGTGCTTGGTCATTGCTCACAGGCAGGGTCAGAACACGTCTGTACCACACCATGTATTCCATCCACATTTCACGCGGAATAAGCGGCATGGCCTCGAAGGCCTGTCCACCAAACTGGGCTTCGTACCATGCGCGGAAGGTTAGCGATGGAATACCAAGCGCCGGGCCTGCAAGTTCCTTGCGCGTACGCAGTGTTTCCATACGCGCCGACGTGATCCACGGCCCTTCCTGGCCAGCGGGAGCCTTGTCGAAAGCCCGGACATTGTTAATGCCGGTGAAAAGCAAGGCGGCAAGGGCCGTCAGGCCGCAAAGTCCCGCCCCAATCACCGCAACATCAAGAACGTGATCTGCAGGAGAGCTGGTGTCTGGAACCCACGACCGTGCCGGTCGCTCAAGCAGCTGCAATTCATAGGCAAGCCTTTCCTCAAGCGCCTTCAGCCCGAAGGATCTTTCCTGTGAACGGCTTGTCCCGTGATCGTCAATCATGCTTTTTCTGCATTTATCAATGTAATGAATTCTATTTACGCATCATAAGAACCACAGAATGCCAATCCCGGGAAGCAAAAATCTTCTAATAATTGGCTGTTTCAGGCAAAAAATAAGGCGCTGAACATTTTGTGGGCATTTGCCGCCCTCCATGATGATCCGCGCGGTAAGGTAGGACTTGGTCAACCACGCGCGTTGTTAACGCGCGATCAACTTAAAATATTCACTGACTGTTTTTGAGCTCGCCCTATCCTTGCGTTATTCAACTACAGGAAAAATCGCGACGTGAGACATCTATCAAAAGCTGAAACGCACGACCCGCAGGCTTATTTGACCGAGCGTCTGGCGCTTGCGCAGTCTCGCATCGAGCAAACCTTCCTTGATGGCGGTTCGGTTCTCGTCTCAGTCATGGAAATCCTGAGCGAGCTCATCGCGATCCTGGATCGCATGACCGGCTCCATGGATGGCGATACCGCCGGTACGGCCGTGTCCAACATGCAAATGACGGTGGAGGAACTCATCCGTCTTCCCGAAATGGAAAACGCACGGCAAACAGCATTCACTGAAATGAGCACGCTTTGCAAATCCTCGAACGGCCATGTCGACGATATCAAGGAGACTATCCGCTATTTGAAAACCTTCGCAGTCACCGTGAAGATCACGGGCGCGGGTATCTCCGAGTTCTCCGCTTTTGCCGAGGAAATACGAGAGCGTATTCATTTCGGCGGCGATGAAGTTGCCAAATTTGCGCAATATCTCGATCTCATGGATAAGCAGCTCGCCAAAGCGCGTGATGTTTCGTCCGCTATCAGGGTGGATTTCGATGCGACGATCCCGGAAATTGTCAGAGGGTTGAAGACCAATGCGGGTCGCATCGGCGACCAACATCGCGATATGACGGCGATGGCATCCAAGGTGAAGTCGATTGCACAGGGCGTACAGGCCAAGATCGGATCGACACTCTCTTCGCTGCAGATCGGCGACATAACCCGCCAGCGCATCGAGCATGTGAATACAACACTGGCTCTTTTTGACGAGTACCGGCACTCCGAGGAAGCACGAGTGCTGAGCGCTGCCGAAATGGATGCCTTATGTGATACGGTGTTCGAGCTTGTTCGCGCGCAGATCGAGGAAACAGCTGCTACCTTCCAACAGGATTGTCGCAAGATTTTTGCGGGAATCGCAAGCTTTGCTGATGATGCCGCCAACATTCTCTCCCTCCGCGATCGGCTGGTGGAAGATGCGGACAAGGACGGCGGCAGCGCGCTTCAACTGCTTGAAAGAGATATTGCCAAGGCGTGCAATCTCGCAGGTCGCGTGCAGGAGAGTATGGTTGAAGCTAATGCGGCCGTCTCATCGGTGACCAGTACGGCGCAGGATCTCTTGCAGGGCATCGAGGTTCTACGGTCCATCAAAACCGAAATTCACTACATGGCGCTGAACTCGAACCTGCGTTGCTCAAAGCTGGGTGACGAGGGACGTTCGGTCAATGTTGTCAGCGCTGAACTTCGGGTCTTCGCCGACAAGCTGGAGACGCCTGCGGACGCAATCGTTGGCGATCTTCGCCGGATCGAGGCGGCGATTGCCGATCTGGCTGGCGAAAAACAGAGCTCCGCAGATCTGCGTAAACCGTTGAATGAGGCGCTTGACGCAGTCAGCCAGGCAAAGATCCAGATGGAAACGGGTCTGCGGGATCTGGCGGAAGAAGGGCAGGCGGTTTTCAGCCGCATTAGCGCCGCCGTGGTGAAGCTTGATTTTGAGAGCGAGCTTGGCAACGTTCTGGAAGAATGCAGGCAAATTGCCGGGGATATCGCTGTAACCAGCGCTCAGGATATAACGGCATTCGCAGAAAAGATCCTTCCCTTATCGTCTCGCATCTACAAGATCTATACAATGGCACAGGAGCGCGACGTCCATATGCACTACCTGCCGGTCGATCTCGCGTCCGGGCAGAAAGAGCCGATGGCTACAGCCTCGGATGACGACGACGATCTGTTCGCCGACGCGCTTTTCTAGAATTTCCTTGTTTCAGGCCGCCTGCATCAGTTTGCTGGCGGTCTCCTTCTCTGAAGCTTCAAGCAACCGAAGAACTTCGTCTGCGAAAGCGCCTGCATTTTTGAGGGCCTTGTCGAGGTTACTGACAGTGCCTGAATTCATCGTGTGCAAGCATCCATCGAACTCGAACATATCTCTGAATGCCGATCTCTCGAAAATCGGCGTATCGAGGACACGGACATTCCTTTGTGCCAGGAGTTCGCGTGCGGCCAGCAGGGCACGCGTGGTGACAAGCGGATTAACGCGGGTCAGGACGACCGAATGCTCGATCCGGATATTTGCTTTTTCATAGAGGTAGCGCAGCAGTTCCAGAACTTGTGCGCCACCCTGAGCATCCATCGTGCTGCCCTGTACGGGAATAAGTACGTGGTTAGAAAGTCCGATCGCCGTTGCCAGCAATGGTGATTGGGCGCCCGGCAGATCGATGAGGACGTGGTCGAACGCGCGCCGGCTATCGAGGACATGCTGTTGGAGTGTCGTCGCGGTCACATAGGTGATGACTGAAAATTCGACTTTGGCGTCGGCTTTTTCGCGCCAGCGGGATATCCAGCGTTGCGGATCGGTATCGATCACGCAGAGCCGCGACCCGCGCCGGGCCAGTTCGGACGCCAGCAGCAACACAGCAGTTGTTTTGCCTGCGCCGCCTTTGGTGTTCGCGAAGGTGATAACTGGCATGGAATGACCCGGAAGATTGGTCGGAGACAGTCATGCCTCGCTCAACGCACCTGTTGCATGGTGTTGCCAGCATCATTGGCGAGTTTGGTTAACGCCGGGTAAAACAGTCGGCGATATTAACGACGGCGATCCTCTGCCAGGATTTCCTGCGCAATCTTGTCGAGGTGAAGGATCTTGTCGACACCGCCATGCGCAATTGCTTCCTTGGGCATGCCGAAAACGACGGACGATGCTTCGTCCTGAGCAACTGTGAAAGCACCAGCCTGATGCATCTCCAACATGCCGCGAGCACCGTCGTCGCCCATGCCGGTCATGATGATACCCATTGCATTTGCCCCTGCGGCGCGTGCGGATGAGCGAAACAGGACGTCGACAGATGGGCGATGCCGTGAAACCAGAGGGCCGCTGCGAATTGAGACACGGTAGCGGGCCCCTTGCCGTTCCAGCAGCATGTGCTTGTCGCCCGGCGCAATCAGCACATGACCACGCAAAACCGGGTCACCGTCCTCTGCTTCCTTGATTTCCACATCGCACAAGCTGTTCAGACGCTTTGCAAAGGCTGCGGTGAATTTCTCCGGCATATGCTGGACGATAACCATACCGGGAGAGTTTGCCGGTAGCCTCATGAGCATTTCACGCAACGCTTCGGTCCCGCCCGTGGACGCACCGACACAGATCACCATTTCTGTGGTCCGCGCCATCGCCTTGCCTGACGGGGGCGGCAGCACGGCATCGGCCGTCAGTTTGGCTAGGGGACCGCTGGCCGAGGCTGATCGGAGGGCAGGGCGTGCATTTCCGACGCGGGCATGGGCAGCACTTTTGACGACCTCGCAGATGCGGGAAGCCTGCTCGGCAAGATGATCTGCCGCAGCGATTTTTGGTTTGAGAATTATGTCGACAGCACCCGCTTCCAGAGCCTGCAGCAGTGTTTCCGATCCGGCTTCCGTCAATGACGAGCACATGACCACCGGGATCGGTTTTTGCGACATGATCTTGCGCAGAAAAGTGATGCCGTCCATGCGTGGCATCTCCACGTCGAGCGTAATGACGTCAGGGATTTCTTCCTGGATACGCTTGGCCGCGACAAAGGGATCAGATGCGGCTCCGATCACTTCGATCTTTGGGTCGCTCTCGAGAACCTGCGTCAAGGTCTGCCGGACGCTGGCAGAATCGTCGACAATAAGGACGCGGATCTTTTTCGACATGGTTCCTGCCGTTACTGTTTCTTGAAAACGGTATTGGCGACCTGGCGTAACGGCAGGTCGATACCGGTTATGGTTTCGGAATGGCCGATGAAAAGATAGCCGCCCGGCACCAGGCGACGGCATAATTCGGTCAGCACATGTGTCTGCGTTTTCTTGTCGAAATAGATCAAAACGTTACGGCAGAAAATAAGCTGCACTGCATCGCCGATCTGATACGTCTTATCCATGAGATTAAGACGGGCGAAGCCGATTTTTGACCGCAACCTTGGAACAATCCTCACGTCCCGACGACCAGCGTCGACCGGGCGCATGACGTATTTGCGCATCATTTCTGCCGGAACTGGATCGAGAAGCTCACGGGCATAGATGCCGCTATGGGCTTTCCTGAGTACGTCGGTGGAGAGATCGGTGGCGAGGATGCTAAAGTTGCTGATCACCTGTTTATCGACAGCTTCGGACAGCACCATCGCCATGGTATAAGGCTCTGCACCTGTCGAGCAGGCAGAACTCCAGGCTCTAATGCGGTTGTGCCCCTCATTCACCAATGCCGGTAAGGCGAACTTCTCCAAGTAGTCGAAATGGTTCGGCTCGCGGAAGAAATCCGTTTTGTTGGTGGTCACCACGTCGATCAGATAGATCGCTTCTTCTTCCAGCCCGTCTTCACGGAACAGAAAGTTGCAATATTCGCCGAAGGTGGCATGGCCTGTGGCGCGCAGGCGCTTTCGCAAACGCCCCTCAAGCATCGTGCGTTTGGTGTCGGGCATTTTTATGCCGCTGTAATTGTAGATGTACTCGGCGAGCAGCTTGAAATCCCGCTGGCTCAATCCGTCATAAGCAGCGGCGGACGCATTCACGGAAACGGCTCCCCTCATGCTGCTTGGACCGGTTTGCCACTCTGCCGGGCAAGGGCGCTCTCTTCATCCGAAAACAGTTTTGCCAGGTCGATGATGACAACAAAGTCACCCTCTCGACGCACGACGCTGGCGATATAGTCGCAGTTCCATTGAACACCGATGTCGGGCGCGGATTCCATCTGGTCGCGGCTGAAAGGCGTTACCTCGAACACCTTGTCTGCCACGAGACCAACAGCAAGTGTCCGGGCAGGGAAGGGGATATCCAACACCAGCACACGCGTATGGGGGGTCCTCACGCTGCGGCTCATACCGAGCCGCAGGCGAAGGTCGATGATGGGCACGCCTTGCCCACGCACGTCTCTCAGACCCAGCAGATATTCGGGGCTGTGAGGGATTTTGAAAGTATCCTCGTAGTCGAGAATTTCACGAACGACAGTCACAGGAACCGCGAAGACTTCCTCGCCGAGGCTGAACGTCACAAACTGGAAATCGGAGGACGTGCTGGTCATCATCAGGCGCTTTCGCGGAAATCCGCATCATCGGCGTCAGGACCGCCCATGGACATGTCCAATGCAAAACCCTTGGCGCGGGCTTGCTGAGCACCGACAGAATTATCCGTGTGAGGCTTGCGTGCGAGAGCAGGTTTTGTGGTTGTCCGTGGGGTAGCGACAGGCTTTGCGGCTGGACGGCGCAAAACTTGAGCCGGGTGCGACGAGAGACCTGAAGCGTCAACCTTGAAGAAGGCGATGCTGCTCTGCAGTTCCTCTGCCTGTGCAGCCAGCTCTTCCGATGTCGCCGACATTTCTTCGGATGCGCCGGAGTTCTGCTGCGTGACCTTGTCGAGCTGCTGGATCGCCTCGTTTATCTGTGCGGCCCCGATATCCTGTTCGCGGCATGCGGCAGAGATCTCGGCAACCAGTTCTGCCGTCTTGCGGATATCCGGAACCAAACGGTTCAGCATGTCACCCGCATCCGTCGCCACCTTCACCGTCTCGCCGGAGAGCGAGCTGATTTCAGCCGCCGCGGCCTGGCTGCGTTCGGCGAGTTTGCGGACTTCCGACGCCACGACGGCAAAGCCCTTGCCGTGTTCACCGGCACGTGCGGCCTCGACCGCAGCGTTCAGCGCGAGAAGGTCGGTCTGACGGGCAATTTCCTGCACGATCGAAATCTTCTCTGCGATGGTGCGCATCGCGACCACTGCGCGGTTGACGGCTTCGCCGCTGGCTTCGGCATCTTTCGACGACTGGCGAGCGATCTTCTCCGTCTGTGCGGCATTGTCTGCATTCTGCTTGATGTTGGCAGCCATCTCCTCCATCGAGGCCGATGCCTCTTCGGCAGACGATGCCTGTTCTGTAGCGCCCTGGCTCAACTGCTCGGAACTCGCAGACAGCTCCTGGCTGCCGGAAGAAACGTTGTCGGAAGCGGAAAGAGCATCTGCAACGATACCACGCAGGCGTTCGACCATACGTTCGAGCGCAAGACCAAGCGTATCGCGCTCTGACAGCGGCTTCGGCATGACGGTTAGGTCGCCATCGGCGATGCGGTCTGCAATGCTGGCGGTGTTGCGCAGGTTGCCGGTCATAACGTTGATACGGTTTACGAGATCCTTGATCTCGTCATTCGTTTTGATCTCGACGTTCTGGTTGAGGTCGCCAACCGAAACTGCTTCGGCAACCGTCATGATCTTGCGCAGGCCGCTGCTGATGCCGAGTGCGATCCAGAGTGCTGTTGCCGCGGCAATGAGGACGGCAACCGCCGATGCACCGATCAGAAGGGTGCGGGTCTGTTCGTAAGCGTCATTTGCCGCTTGCTTGGCGGCTTCAAGACGATCGCGGTTCATCTTGACGCCTTCATCCAGCTTTTGCGTCAAGGCATTGGCCGCCAGGCGACCATCCCCGGAGGAGAACGACGCAGCAAGCGAAGTGTTGCCCTGCGCGACCAGTTCGCGCACGCGATCGTCGCTCGCTTCGAACGCTTTTGTGATCGCCTGAAGGTCCGTCCAGTATGCACGTGTTTCGGCGCTGGCGCTGGCCGCCATATCGCTGAGCATCGCGTTGATATGGTTGCGGCTTTCGTCGCTGGACGCCTTGTGGCGCTGGGTTTCTTCCTGCGATGTTGAAAGGATCATGTTCTTTTGCGACCGGACAGTCGTCAGGGCCAGGGCATTCATCTGATGCACCTTGTCGAGACGCACGACCGTGCCTTCGACGACGTCGTCCATCGAATCCTTGGAGACGCCGAGGCTGTAAATGCCGTAGCCGGCGGTTCCGGCAAGCATCAATATAAGGAAGCCGAAGGCGGCGGCCAGCTTCATCTTGATTGTAAATCGCATATCAATGCTCCTTGGAAAGTTCGATGACGTTGCCGCGTGTGCTGCCTACGCCCGGACCCGCGTCGCGGTGTGCCGTGAAAATTGCTGTGAGATTTGGAAGAATGACGAATTCGCTGCCCCGTTTGATGAGGCAGTGGATGTAATCTGCGCGCCACCGCATCCCAACGCTGGGTGGGGGTTCGCTAGCGGCCCTGCTAAATGTTGTTACCTCATTCACCTTGTCGGTGCGGATGCCGACCAATGTGGTTTCGTTGTCGAGCAGAAGCTCGACGACGACGATGCGGCTGTCGATCGTGCGCTCAGTGGCGTCCATGCCAAAAGCGAGGCGAATGTCGGCAAGGGGAATGACCTTGCCGCGAAAGTTTATCACGCTCGCCACGAAGGGCTTTGCGCCGGGAACCGCGGTTTCTGGCAAAAGGTCGAGGATTTCCTGTACTTTCACAGCTTCTATGGCAAAGGTTTCGCCGGCGATGTTGAAGGTAAGCACCTCCACCTCGCTGAAATCACCCCAGAATCCGTCGGTTTTTTTCAACAAAGGCTGGTTCATCCTGCCGCCCGCAATTGCGCCTCCTGCTGCTGTCCCGCTGTAACCAGATGGGCGACATCGAGAATGAGTGCGACATTGCCATCGCCGAGGATGGTTGCACCGGAGAAGGTCGCGACGTCATGGTGCAGTTTGGACATGGCCTTGATGACCGTCTGGTGGTCGCCGATGATCTGGTCCACCACCAGTCCGACGCGCTCGGAGCCCGTCGAAACCACGACAACTTTCTGGAATTCGCCCGGCGCCGTACCGGTGTGGAACAGTTCGCGCAGGCGGATAAAGGGGACAAGGCTTTCGCGCAGCGAAATGAAGGAGCGGCCACGCGAACGGATGTCGTCTTCAGGTGACAGTTCGAGGCATTCTTCCACAGCCGACAGCGGGATAACGTAGCAGCCATTGCCGACGCGCACGAGAAGGCCGTCGATGATGGCCAGCGTCAACGGGATCGCAAGCGAGATTTCTGAGCCGACGCCCGGTTCGCTGACGATGTTGATCGTGCCCCTTAAGGCTTCCACGCTTTTTTTCACGACATCCATGCCGACACCACGGCCAGACAGATTTGTAACTTCTGCCGCTGTTGAGAAGCCAGGCTGGAAGATCATCTGCAACAGGTCCTGATCGCTGACTTGCGCATTTGCAGCCAGCAAGCCGGAGGCCTCTGCCTTGGCGCGAACCCGTTGACGGTCGATGCCCCGCCCATCGTCACGGATCGTAATGGTCACATCACCGCCGGACTGACGGGCAACGAGGGTGATGCAACCCTTGGCCGGTTTCCCGGCCGCGATACGTTCATCGCTCTTTTCAAGACCGTGGTCGCAGGAGTTGCGAACAAGGTGGATAAGCGGGTCTGCAAGGCGCTCGATGACGGCTTTGTCCACCTCCGTGCTTTCGCCTTCGGTCTCGAGTTCGATCTGTTTGCCGGTCTCCCGTGCCAGATCATGGATGAGGCGCCGGAAACGGCCAAATAGCTGGGCGATTGGCACCATGCGCAACACCATCATCGTGTCGCGCAGTTCGCCAGAAAGACGTTCGACATCTTCTGATACTGACCGCAACAGGATATCCGCGCTGCCACCTGCCAACTGCGAGAGGCGTGATTGGGCGATGACCAGTTCGCCGACCCGATCCATCAACTCATCCAGTCGTTCCGCAGGTACGCGGACGTTTTCGGCGGTCTTGTTACCTTTTGGTTCGACTGCAGCCTTTTTGGTCTCCGCAAGCGGTTCGGGAACGATCGGCGCTGTCACGACCGCCGCCTTGATTTCACGTACGTCGATTTCCATGTCGTCCATGACAAAGATGAAGACGTCATCGATCGCCGATTGCGGTTGCTCCGTCGTCAAGCGGACTGTCCAGCCGAGGTGGAGGTCGCTCGGGTTCAGTACCTCAAGCGAAGGAACGGTGGAGGTATCGGCAACAATTTCGCACTCGCCGAGTTCCGCCAATTCATCGAGCAGACCAAGAGGGTTTGTCCCGTTCGCCATGGCGTTGACCGGCAATCTAAACCGGATTTCCCAGGTGGAGGAACGTATCGTCGATGGTTTGTCTGCCGTGCTCTGAGTTGGAAGATGGGTGAGAACGCCACTGTCGCCACC
The DNA here is from genome assembly GCA_025559845.1 of Agrobacterium tumefaciens. NCBI lineage: Bacteria > Pseudomonadati > Pseudomonadota > Alphaproteobacteria > Hyphomicrobiales > Rhizobiaceae > Agrobacterium > Agrobacterium tumefaciens. Next base: position 567,603 of record CP048470.1, on the reverse strand, counting down.
CGCACCGACAGCAGCGTGTAGTCTGGCAAGAAGTCGTTCGCCGACGTTGCCTTGAACGCCATGCGGGTTTTCGACCAATGCCTGCATGTGATCCTGTGCTTCGAGGACGGCGGCCACCAACTCGCTGGTCGCCGGAACCTCGCCCTTCCGCACGCGATCGAATGCTGTCTCGCAATGGTGGGTGAAAGCAGCGAGCGCTTCGAACCCGAACATTGCGCCGGACCCCTTCAGAGTATGCAATCCGCGGAAAACCGCGTCGATCTGGTCCTGATCGGTCAGATCATGCAGCAGGTCCAACAGACCGCTTTCAATCTGCTCGAAAAGCTCAGCTGCTTCTGTCCTAAAAACCTGAATGGGGTCCAGTGTGGTCATTTTCCAAGGACCTTTTTGACGATCTTGACCAGATGTTCCGCGTCAAAAGGCTTCGTCAGCCAACCGGTTGCGCCTGCGGCCTTGGCACGCGCTTTCATATCGGCGTCGGATTCCGTCGTGAGGAAGATGATCGGAATGCCGGTATGGGCCGGAGACTGACGAAGGGCCTCGATCATTTCGAGACCGTTCATGTTCGGCATGTTGAGGTCGGTGATGATCAGGTCGAAGTTCGCGGCCTTTGCCTTGCCAAGACCGTCCTGTCCGTCGACAGCCTCGGTGATCTGATAACCGGCGCCTGTCAGGGCAATTTTGGTTGTCATACGGATGCTGGCGGAATCGTCGACTGTCAGAATATGCGCGCTCATTCTATTATAGGTCCTTTCCATGCAGCCAGAACTGGCGCGAGGCGTCATCCATCCGCGACAGGAAACCGCCCCGTCGGAGTGTCTGCAGAACCTGGCCGTCTGCTGGATCTTTCAAAGTTATGGTTTTGTTCTCTTGCGCCGCAGATTTGCGGCAAGCTTCGATGAGTTGCACAAAGCTCAGGTCCGCGTCGGCATCATCAGGCACCTCTATGATAAGGGTATCGGTGTTTTCGAGGCCCTGGAGGAGAAGACTGTGCGCGGCCGAAATCGAGCGTATGGACAGGGCCTTTGGCATCACCAATGTGTTTTTCGTGGCTTCACCCGACATTGGGAACCTCCCGTGTAATGTGAGTGATCCGATCGTCCGTCGATTGGGCCTCATCCGGCATCTCGAGGCTTGGAACCTCAATCTCCAGAAGTTCATGGCCAGCCATCAACCTCTCGATCTGCGGCCACTGGCGCTGGAAAGCTGCCACGCAGTCCGGATCGAAGTGAATGCCGCTTTGCGCATCGATGTGTGCATAGGCCTCGTCAACGGACCATGCCTTCTTGTAGGGGCGCTCTGAACACAGGGCTTCGAAGACGTCGGCAATTGCAACGATACGGGCTTCCAGCGGAATAAGTTCGCCAGCAATTTCGTGAGGATATCCGGTGCCATCCCACTTCTCGTGATGGCCGCCAGCAATGGCTTCTGCAACGCGCAAGAGTTCGGACGTTCCCTTTTCAAGGATCTGTACGCCGATGCCGACATGCTTTCGCATCTCGGTGATCTCGTCGTCCGTCAGACGGCCCGGCTTCAGTAGCACGCTGTCAGAGATGCCGATCTTGCCAACGTCGTGAAGCGGGGCGGCAAGATAGATCATTCGGCAATGGTCTTCGTCGAGGCCTAGATCTTTCGCGATAAGCATGCTGATTTGTGCGACCCGGGAGATATGGTCGCCAGTGTGGCCGTCGCGAAACTCAATCGCGCGCGCCAGGCGCCAAATGATTTCCTCCTCCCGGGCTGCAAGCTGGCGGGTAGCTTTCTGCACCTCACCCACCAGCCTGCTTGCCTGGCCAGCGAGATCGCGCTGTGCTCTGCGCAAGTCGAGGAGATTACGGACACGCGCTTTAAGCTCAATCGGGTCGAAAGGCTTGTTGATGAACTCGGTAATGCCAGCTTCGATTGCTTCGATGAGGATTGGTCGGGCTGTTTCAGATGTGATCATGATCACAGGCACGTGCGAAAAATGCTTGTAGGCCTTGAGTGCTTCGACGAGTTCGATGCCATTGTATTTCGGCATCGTATAGTCGACCACAAGCAGATCGACGGCGTTGTCGCGGCAAAACTCCAGTGCCTCGACTGGATCGATAAAACCGACGATTTTTCTGAGCCCGGGGAGGCCCCGGATCGCCGCATCCAAGGCAACAAGAATTGATTTGCTGTCATCGACCAATACGATTTGCACATGTCCTCGCTATCGCTGAATTGCCAACATATTGACGTGCGAAAGCCTCCGCGATCACGGATAGAATTCGACAGTTAGAAAACATTTTTTTGGGAAAAGACCGACCACGTCATGTGATCAGTAAAAATAAAGCTTCTGCGGGAAAGGCTTCATGCAGACAACTTTTTGGTATGGAGAATTGATCATATCTTGATTAACAGTGAATTAAATCTTGCTTATAAATGCGTCTATAGCGATGAAGTTGAGCCCTTTGCTTGTTGCGAAAACGTCTAGATGAAGACGAAGCTGAGCTGCGTTTGAACCACGGCTACCGTCGTCGATTTTTCCATTAGTGAACATTTTCACAGGTTTGCTGATCTGAGCAGGTCGCGAGATCGGGACGGCCTCTCCAATCTTGACTTTTTTGTGATTGCTTGTGCGGCCGTCAACGGGGGTTGAACGCTTCGTTCAGTCGCAGGCAGTTGACCATCAATCCAATCGCGGATAAAGTTTATCCATGAATAGGGCGTGAAATGCATTTGAGAGCGCCGCCGGTTCATCTGAGCAGCTTGATGATCTTAACCCAGACAATGCGAGCGGCTGTGCGTCGCCAAAGGAGGAACTGAAATGAGTAATTCCAAGAAGATTGTCGTCATCGGCGGCACGGGTCTTATCGGCGCGAAGGCCGTCGCCATTCTTCGCAGCGCCGGTCATGAGGCAGTCGCGGCAAGTCCAAGCAATGGTATAAACGCTTTCACGGGTGAGGGGTTGGACAATGCTCTCGCCGGTGCAGACGCGGTCATCGATGTTTCAAACATGATGTCCTTCGATGAGCCCGTCATTCGCAACTTTTTCGAGACGTCCAGCCTAAATCTCGTGGCCGCAGAGAAGACTGCTGGTGTGCAGCACCATGTCATTCTGTCGATCGTGGGCACAGATGACCTGGTCGCCAATCCGTATATGAGCGGCAAGCAGGCACAGGAGCGCGCAGTAAAAGGATCAGGACAAGATTACACCATCGTCCGTGCCACGCAGTTTTACGAATTTATGGAAACATTGGCCGACGCCTACACTGTAGAGGGTAGCGTAAGAGTGCCTGCGATCGATTTCCAGCCCATTGCAGCAGATGACGTTGCTGCTGCTCTGGTCAAGGTCGCACTCGATAAACCGCGCAATGGCACCATTGATCTTGCAGGCCCTGATCGGGCGCCCTTCGAAACTCTGATGAGAACCTATTTGGCCACCAGAGGCGACAAGCGCAGCGTGAGTGCTGATGCTTCCCTTGGTTACTTCGGTGCCCCAGTTCACGTGGGCTCGCTTGTCCCGGCAGCAATTCCTCACCGCGGAGATATCACCCTGGAAGCCTGGCTTCGCACCCAACAACTGGAGAATGTATGATGAAAATGGTCGCTTATACTCTCGCCCTTTCTTTCCTTCCTCTCACGGTCGTCTCGGCGCATGATGTCGCCAAACGCGACCTCGCTTACGAAACAAAGGGAGCGAAAGTAACGCCAGTCTACGAGCATCCCCTTCCTGACGTACCGGGAAAAAGCGTGAAAGGGGTGCTCGTCGAATATGAACCTGGTGGCTACAACTCCGCACATACCCATGCGAAGTCGGCTCTCATCTACGCAACGGTGCTTGAGGGGGCGATCCTCAGTGGTGTGAATGGCGGAGAGGTAAAAACCTTCACGAAGGGCCAAAATTTTACCGAGCTACCAGGCGACCAGCATGATGTGAGTGCCAATGCGAGCAAAACGCAGCCCGCGAAGCTTCTCGCAGTTTTTGTCGTCGACACTGACGACACTGTTTTGACGACGCCGCTGAAACCTTGAAGATCGCGACGGAGCAGCTTTTGGTTCGCTCCGTCGTCTCACGCATAAATAGAGAGGAGAATGATCAGCCAAGCATGACCATATGCGGCGGTAACTGCTCTTCGAAGAACTTCGAAAATGTCGCAATGCGCGGCGGCAAGGCCTGATAGGGTGGGTAATACAGGGTCAGCCAGAGCTCAGGCGGTGCCCAACCTGGTAGAACGTGGACAAGCCGTCCACTGCGAATATGTTCGGCGATGTGAAATCCCGGCAGCATCGCAACACCTACGCCATTGGCTGCCATATCTGCGAGAACCTCGCCGTTATTGGCACTGAAGGCGCGTCCGGCGGAAATCGAAAGGCTGGAGCCTCCGTCTGACAGAACCCAGTTCTCGCGCCGGCTTTCACCGCTATAAGCCAGGCAATCGTCAGGGCTCAGCTCACTCGGGTGCTGCATCTGCGTAAACCGGCTACCAGGTGCAGCGACCAGAATTCTTGGAACGGCCCTGATCTTGCGCCAGATCGTAAACTTGTCCGAAGGCGCTGACGAAATGCGGATTGCCAGGTCGTAGTCGTCATCGACGATGTTGACCAAACCGTCCGATAGCGAAATCTCGAAGCACATTTTCGGATAGAGTTCTTTGAAACCAGAAAGGATGGGCGGCAACACCGTTTTTCCAAGCCAGGTCGGTGCACTGATCCTCAAACGCCCTTCATCAGCCTTGTGGGCATTCCTGACATCGCGCCGCGCGTTTTCGAGAGCCTCGACGGCTGGCTGGATCTGGGCGGCAAACACGGCTCCATCAGTGGTCAACGATACCTGACGGGTCGTTCGAACGAAGAGTTGCACACCGAGATCGTCTTCGAGTGCCGCGATGGCGCGGGTAACGGCCGCAGCCGTCATGCCCAGTTCACGGGCGACCTGCGCAAAATTGCGCTTTTCGGCAGCGAGGAGGAATGTTTTGAGAGCTTTGTGATCGTTCATGTCAATTATTTCAAAATCCGCAATTCATTCGAGAGAAATATTGCAATTCTGAACGGCAATCAAGAGGGCTATATCCTGGTCATCGAAACGGACACACCGGATAAGGACCGACCGCCATGATCAAGGACATCAAGGGATTGCACCACGTCACCTCCATGGCGTCGGATGCACAGCAGAACAACAAATTTTTCACAGAAACACTCGGCCTGCGCCGAGTTAAGAAGACCGTCAATTTTGACGAACCCGGCGTCTACCATCTCTATTATGGGGATGAAACAGGTACGCCCGGTAGCGTCATGACCTACTTCCCTTTCGCAAACATGATGGCCGGCCGTCCAGGCGTCGGTGAAGTTGGCGAAACCCAGTTTTCCATCCCTAAGGGCGCACTCGGCTTCTGGAAGGACCGCCTGATCACCAATGGCGTCGGTGGCATCCAGACCGACAAGGTCTTTGGTGCCGATCGTCTTCGCTTTACCGGGCCCGATGGCGACGGTCTGGCTCTGATCGAAACGGCAGAAGATGCACGCGCCCCTTGGGTCATCGACGGTATTTCCGAAAACCACGCCATTCGCGGTTTTACCGGTGCTCGATTCAATCTGCACGACACGGGAGCAACCGAAGAGCTTCTTCAGTTTATGGGATACGAACGAGCAGAGGCTGAAGGAGATGTGACGCGGTTCGTCATTCCCGGTGGCAACGGGGCCGACACAATCGATCTCGCTGCTCTGCCCAAAACGCCTTTTGCGCGCCAAGGGGCAGGCTCAGTCCACCACATTGCCTTCGCTGTGGAAAATCGCGAGAAGCAATTGGAAGTTCGCAAGGCCTTGATGGATACCGGATACCAAGTGACGCCAGTCATCGACCGCGATTACTTCTGGGCTATTTACTTCCGGACCCCGGGCGGCATCCTCTTCGAGATTGCCACCAACGAACCAGGCTTCGATCGTGACGAGGATACGGCACATCTCGGTCAGGCTCTGAAGCTTCCGAACCGCTACGAGCCCTTCCGCAACCAGATCGAAGCGGGTCTCGCGCCACTCGCTGCCTGACCTCAGCCTTTGTTGGCGCCGGCACTCCATCGCGTACTTCCTCGCGCGACAGGGGTGCCGGCGTCGTATTTTGTTTTGTGCCTTCAGGTGGGAAACGGTCAGCCAAATTGCTCAATCGAGACGGCTTTGCCGGTGACATGGTGTCGCAAACGCCTTTGCGTGTCGCAATCTGCGTCATGTCATGCGATTGTTGCATGAGCATGTTTGATGGCAAGGTTACCACCACGCAACTGACGGGCAAAACCATGATCGAAACTAATCAGTTGAGCCGCATCAAGGCAGAGATTGCCGACAGCTTTGATGAAGAGCTGGAAATGCAGATGGAAGAAGATCAGTTGGACCAGCTGGTCGTTGAAGGATTGTCTGAACCGGCTGCCCAGACGTTGGAGCGCAAGGTCTACTTCCGGGAACTTTTCCGTCTCCAGCACGAACTTGTCCGGCTTCAAGACTGGGTCCAGCACAAGAAACTCAAGGTCGTCGTCTTGTTCGAAGGCCGCGACTCCGCTGGTAAGGGCGGCGCAATCAAACGTGTCACCCAGCGCCTCAATCCGCGTGTCTGCCGCGTCGTGGCGCTACCAGCACCGACAGAGCGCGAGCGCAATCAGTGGTATTTCCAGCGTTACGTTCCGCATCTGCCGTCGGCCGGCGAAATGGTGCTGTTCGACCGCTCCTGGTACAATCGTGCGGGCGTTGAGCGTGTCATGGGTTTTTGCACGCCCGACGAACTCGAAGAGTTTTTCCGTTCCGTTCCAGAATTCGAACGCATGCTCGTTCGCTCCGGCATTGTGCTCGTCAAATACTGGTTCTCGATCACCGATGAGGAGCAGGAATTCCGTTTCCGTATGCGCATCCACGATCCCCTGAAACAATGGAAACTCTCGCCGATGGATCTGGAAAGCCGTATCCATTGGGAAGAGTATACGAAGGCCAAGGAGGAAATGCTCGAAAGAACGCATATTCCTGAAGCACCGTGGTGGGTCGTCCAGGCCGTCGACAAGAAAAAGGCACGCCTGAACTGCATCGCCCACCTTCTTGGGCAGATTCCTTACGAGGACGTTCCTAAAGACGCAATCGAACTGCCGGACCGTGTGCGAAATGACGACTATATCCGTCACCCGGTCCCGCCGGATATGTATGTTCCCGAGGTTTATTGACTACGTTCGTGGTGAATGCCGTATTCCGGTCGCGTTGCATAAGGCAGGGCGGCCGGACATTGCATCCAAGATGCACCTTGAAAGAACCTCTCCTGTTTTGAGGATCGATGCTGGCGAACAAACTGTCAGCGTGTCTTCCTGCGCCACGAAATTTCCATAACCATTCCCCGGCCATTGCGGTAAAATACTGCAACATATCAATAATGCCGTTTGGGAAGACTGAGATGGATACATCCGCCAAGCCAGACACAACATACGGCGATGAGCCAGGCATTCGCTTCGCACTTCTTCTGGATGCACAGGGAGGCAGTCGACAGATTACCCTCCAGGAGCTGCTGGACTGGAAACCGCAAGATGGCGTGTTATGGCTCCATCTCGAACGGGACCATCCGGCAGCGGTTGCGTGGATCAATGAGCGAAGCGGCCTTGATCCACTCGTCTGTGAAGCACTGCTGGCTGAAGAATCCCGCCCGCGTGTCGAACCGATCAATGATGGCCTGCTGATTACGTTGAGAGGCGTTTGCGGGGCGGCACCCATCGAGGTGATAGAAGAGAGCGGTGACCTTGATCTGGTTCCCTTACATATCTGGGCAGATGCGAACCGCCTGATCACATTGCGGGATAGTGGGCACTACATTACAGCCTTGCGCGATATCCGGTTCGCACTGAACAAGCGTACGGGACCTCGCAATACCGGTGAATTGTTGGCGATCGTTGGCGACAAGCTGGTAAGGGATCTCGAACCCGTTCTCGACGCAATGGACGAGGAAGCGGATGAGCTCGACGATCTTATCTTCCAAAAGGCGTCAGGTGAGGTTCGGGAGCGTTTGAAATTGCTGCGCAGACGGTCTGTTCAGTTGCGTCGTTATTTGATGCCACAACGTGATGCACTGGTCCGCATAGAACATGATGACGCAATATGGCTTTCCGAGCGCGACAAGCTGCGCATTCGCGAGGTGATCGACAAGCTTGTTCGTTTTGTCGAATATCTTGACGCAATCAGGGATCGAACCGGCATTTTGCACGACGACCTTTCTACCGTGATCGGCGAGCGTATCGCTCGCAACTCGAACCGGCTGTCGGCTCTTGCTGCACTTTTACTGCCGCCAAGCGTGATTGCAGGTCTTTTCGGCATGAATGTTGGAGGCATTCCCGGTGTGAACGACACCTGGGCCTTCATCCTGATCGTCGGTTTCGTGATTGCTCTTTCCGTCGCAACACTATTGCTATTGCGGAAAATCGATTGGCTCTAAGTGATGCGGCCGAGAGGTCTCGGTCGCATCTCGTCGTTTTTGGGGCGCTTCTTAGAACAAGCGATCCAGCCAGTTATGCGGATCTGCGGCGCGTCCGAACTGGATATCGGTGAGCGCGGCCTTCAACTTGCCAGTAACCGTTCCAGCATTGCCGTCGGCAATCGTGAAGCCGTGGTTACGACCCTTGACTTTGCCGATCGGCGTGACGACAGCAGCGGTACCGCAGGCAAAGGCTTCTGTCAGTCTGCCGCTCTTGGCGTCTGCCTGCCATTGATCGATCGAATAGGGCTCTTCACGAACCGTCAGCCCCATGTCGCGCGCGAGCGCAATCAGTGATGCACGCGTAATACCGGGCAGGATCGTGCCGGTCAGCGGCGGCGTTTGCAGAGATCCATCGTCAAAGACGAAGAAGATGTTCATGCCGCCAAGCTCTTCGATCCAGCGTCTCTCGACCGCATCTAGGAACACGACCTGATCGCAGCCTTCACGCTGGCCTTCGGCCTGTGCGGCAAGGCTTGCGGCATAGTTGCCGCCGCATTTGGCTGCGCCCGTTCCGCCGGGAGCAGCACGCGTATAGTTTTCCGATACCCAGAGTGTCACAGCCGATGCACCGCCCTTGAAATAGGAGGCAACCGGGGACGCGATAACGGAGAAGATGTAGTCGGTGGCGGGTCTGGTGCCGAGCGCCACTTCGCTGCCGATCAGGAAGGGTCTCAGATAGAGAGACGCACCTTCTGCTGTCGGAATCCAATCGCGATCAGCGCGCACCAGAGCCCGAACAGATTCAACGAACAGATCTTCCGGTAGCTGAGGCATGGCCAGGCGTTCCGCCGATGCGCGGAAACGCTTGGCATTGGCATCAGGACGAAACAGCGACGCACCGCCATCTGGAAGATGGTAGGCTTTCATTCCCTCGAATATCTCTAGGGCATAATGGAGAACCATCGACGCCGGGTCGAGATCGAGACCTTTGCGCGGCTCAAGTTTCCAGTCATGCCAGCCGCGATCCTTGTTGTAGCGCAACGTGATCATGTGGTCGGTGAATATCTGCCCAAAGCCGGGGTTCTGGAGCAGTCTCTCACGTTCGCTCGCGGAAACGGGGTTCGGGTGCTTTTCTACACCAAGGGTCAAGGTGCTGCTGTCGCTCATGTCTCGCCTGCTCTTTCTGACTGACGCAAGTGTGCGGTCTCGCACGCTATCGAACAAGACACTAACTTAGGTCCGGCGATATTTGATTGCGTTTATAGCTCGATAATAGGCGATATTGGCATCAGATTCGATCTACCAAGACAAGTAGACGAAACGTGTGATCGGGCATATTCAAAGCAGTAAATTGACGTGCAAAAAGGCGCTGTGTTTCAAGCGCCTTTCGCTTTTTCGCGGTGCTATTGGCCTTGCTTAACGCTGCAGGTCAAAGCGATCGAGGTTCATGACCTTCGTCCAGGCCGCAGCAAAGTCATCAACGAACTTCTGCTTCGCATCCGAGCTCGCATAGACCTCTGCAAGAGCGCGCAGGATCGAGTTTGAGCCGAAGACGAGATCGACGCGTGTGCCAAGCCATTTCAGTTTGCCGGTCTTGCGATCGGTGCCCTCAAAAACGTCCTGGGCGTCAGAAATCGACTTCCATTGCGTGCTCATATCCAGAAGATGCACGAAGAAGTCGTTGGTCAGCGCTCCCGGCGTTTCGGTGAACACGCCATGGGTCGACCCATCGGTGTTGATGTTGATTGCGCGAAGGCCGCCAATCAGAACGGTCAGTTCCGGTGCAGTCAGCGTCAGCTTCTGTGCGCGATCGATCAGCAACACCTCGGCAGGAACGGAAGCCGTCTGCTGGTAGTTGCGGAAACCATCGGCCACCGGTTCCATACCCGCGAAGGATTCGGCGTCGGTCTGCGCCTGCGTCGCATCGGTACGGCCGGGGGTGAATGGCAGCGTGATGTTTTGACCTGCGGCCTTTGCCGCTTCTTCAACGCCCGTATTACCTGCCAGCACGATCAGGTCGGCAAGCGAGAGTTTCTTGCCGCCGCGCGCGTCTTCATTGAACGCGGTCTGGATATTTTCCAAAACAGCGAGGACGCGAGCCAGTTGCTCGGGCCTGTTGCCCTCCCAGTCTTTCTGCGGCGCAAGGCGAATGCGTGCACCGTTTGCACCTCCGCGCTTGTCGCCACCGCGGAAGGTCGAGGCAGACGCCCAGGCCGTCCCGACGAGTTCAGAAACGGTCAGTCCGGATTCCAGGATCTTGGCTTTCAGCGCTGCGATATCGTCAGCATTGACCAGCGGGTGGTCTGCAGCCGGTACCGGGTCCTGCCAGATCAGTTCTTCCTTCGGAACTTCCGGTCCGAGATAACGAGCGCGAGGACCAAGATCACGGTGCGTGAGCTTGAACCATGCGCGTGCAAAGGCTTCGGCGAAAGCCTGCGGGTTTTCAAGGAAGCGGCGCGAGATCTTTTCATATGCCGGGTCGAGACGCAGCGACAGATCGGTGGTCAGCATCGTCGGCTTGTGCTTCTTCGACGGGTCGTGGGCGTTCGGAATAATGTCTTCCGCGTCCTTGGCTTCCCACTGGATCGCACCACCGGGGCTGCGGGTCTGTACCCATTCATATTTGAACAGGTTTTCGAAGAAGAAGTTGCTCCATTGTGCTGGCGTCTGCGTCCACGTCACTTCGAGGCCGCTGCCGATCGCATCAGCACCATGGCCCGTGCCGAAGTTGCTGGCCCAGCCGAGGCCCTGAGCCTCAAGCGGCGAAGCTTCCGGATCGGGACCCTTGTGCGATTCCGCCGAAGCGCCGTGGGTCTTGCCGAAAGTATGACCGCCTGCGATCAGTGCAACGGTTTCTTCGTCGTTCATTGCCATGCGCTTGAACGTTTCGCGAATGAATGCCGCAGCGGAGATTGGATCGCCGTTCGCGTTCGGGCCTTCCGGGTTGACGTAGATGAGGCCCATTTCCGTCGCGCCGAGGGATTTGTCGAAGCTATCCAGCGGCCGGTGTTTCAGCCAGGAGGTTTCCGAACCCCAGTTGACGTCCTGGTCCGGTTCCCAAGTGTCCTCACGACCGGCGGCGAAGCCGAATGTGCGAAAGCCCATGGTTTCAAGTGCGACATTACCCGTCAGGATCAGCAGGTCGGCCCAGGAGATCTGCTGGCCATACTTCTGCTTGATAGGCCACAGCAAACGGCGTGACTTGTCGATGTTCACGTTATCCGGCCAGCTATTGAGCGGTGCAAAACGCTGCTGACCACGACCACCGCCACCGCGACCGTCGCTCAGGCGATAGGTGCCGGCTGCATGCCAGGACATGCGAACAAATTGCGGACCGTAGTGACCGAAGTCGGCCGGCCACCAGTCCTGCGAGTCCGTCATCAATTTGCGCAGATCATTCTTAAGCGCTTCGTAGTCAAGCTTTGCGAATTCTTCGCGATAATTGAAGGTCTGTCCCAGTGGGTCAGATTTGGCCGAATGCTGGTTCAGCAGGTCGACGCGAAGCTGGTTGGGCCACCAGTCCTGGTTTTGCACGCCGCGTGCTGGTTTTCCGGTTGCGGCCCCTGAGTATGGACACTTTGCTTCGTCGGTCATGGCTTGAGCTTCCTCTCTTCAATAATGGGGTCACAATCGCGGCAGATGCCACGAAATACGATGCTGGCCTCGATGATACGCATGCCGTGCGTGTCAGAGGGTTCCAGGCAGGGGGCGTGGCCGACAACGCAGTCGACATCCTCGATACGTCCGCACTGAATGCATTGGACGTGATGATGATTGTCCTCAATGCGGGTTTCGTATCTGGCACTCGCCGAGTCCGGCAGGTTGATCCGGCGGATGAGGCCGATCGCCGAGAGATCCTGCACGATCAGATGAACGGCCTGTACAGAAATCGTTGGCAAGGGGATGCGCACGGCCTGAAAAATGGTTTCTGCGTCCGCGTGCGGATGGTGATGCAGGTAGTCGAGAACTGCGATGCGCTGCGATGTCGCGCGCAATCCTTTGGCTCTCAGAACCTGCGGCCATTGATGGTCGTGGGCGTGGTGGTGCGTTGTTTGGTCCATGGCGGGCAACATACTTTTTATTTTTAGTAGGTCAATATAACGAGGAAATAAAATGTGGATATCCGATGGGATCTGTTACGCAGGGAACGGCGGCCTGCGATGACGGGCCTAAACGCTCAAGCGAAATCGCTCACGAGTTTTGGAGGCAGAAAGCTGCGCGCAGCATGTCCCGTTGACGGCGTGCGCCGCAGACTTTTGGAAGCAGGGAGAATTGGGGAGAGAAATACAGCAGAACGCTGCCCTGTCGGTCGCTGGAGAACAGTGAGCGGCAGGGCAGGGCGTTTCAACCGGCCGCCAAGAGGGGCCAGAGATGGTCTTGCCGTAAAGTGGCTTGATAAGGCCGTGTCGAACCTTACTTCAGGTCTGCGCAGGCCTTTGCGAGGCGTTGAAGCGCCTCGACCAATTCCGGTTCAGATGTGGCATAGGAAATCCGGAAGAAGGGCGACAGGCCGAATGCAGCACCGGGTACGACGGCGACATTGGCGTGGTCGAGGAAATAGGCGCAAAGATCGGTGTCGGTCTCGATCACTTTTCCGTCCGGTGTCTTTTTACCCAACAGACCGGCGCAGCTCGAGAATGTATAGAATGCACCATCCGGCACACGGCAATCGATACCCTCGATCTCGTTTAGCCCAGAGACGACAAGATCACGCCGGCGTTGAAAACTTGCAGCTCTGTCCTTCAGGAAATCTTGCGGGCCATTCAGTGCTGCGACGGCAGCAGCCTGCGAAACGGAGCAGGCGCCGGAGGTCGACTGGCTCTGGACCACCGACATTGCCTTGATGAGCGCTTTCGTGCCACCGGCATAACCGATGCGCCAGCCGGTCATGGCGTAGGCTTTCGAAACACCATTGACAGTCAATGTCCGCTCCTTCAGCCGAGGTTCCACCTGGGCAGGGGTTACGAACTGAAAGCCGTCATAGACAATATGCTCATACATGTCGTCGGCGATCAGCATGACATGCGGATGCCGCAGCAACACATCGAGCAGCGGACGATACTGTTCTTCAGAATAGCTTGCACCGGATGGATTGGATGGCGCATTCAGCATAAGCCAGCGTGTTTTCGGCGTAATCGCTGCTTCCAATTGTTGCGCCGTCATGCGGAAGCCATTTTCGGCCGCACACGGAACCAGCACGGGCTTGCCGCCACACATCACGACAATATCGGAATAGGTCACCCAATAAGGGGTGGGGATGATGACCTCGTCGCCGGGGTCAACCGTGGCTGTCAGGGCATTGAAGAGGATCTGTTTTGCGCCGGTCGAAACGATGATCTCGTCAAGCGCGTAGTCCAGCTGGTTTTCGCGCTGGAACTTGTTGCGGATGGCCTTGCGCAGCTCCAGTGTTCCCTCTGTGGCTGTGTACTTCGTTTCACCACGCTGCATGGCTTCCCATGCAGCGTGTTTGATGTGATCGGGAGTATCGAAGTCAGGTTCGCCCGCACCCAAAACGATGACGGGTTTGCCTTCCTGCTTCATGGCGCGCGCCCGCGCGCTGATCTGCGCGATGGGTGAAACATCGATGCGGGAAATGCGTTCAGCGGTTTTGAACGCCTTCGTTGCGCTGCCGTCCATGATTATTCGCCCTTGTTATTCGATGTCGAAGGAAACGCCCTGCGCCAGCGGCAGTGCTTTAGAATAGTTCACCGTGTTGGTAGCACGGCGCATATAGGCTTTCCACGCATCCGATCCGGATTCGCGCCCGCCGCCCGTTTCTTTTTCGCCACCGAAGGCACCGCCGATTTCGGCGCCCGAAGTGCCGATGTTGACATTGGCGATGCCGCAATCTGACCCTTCCGACGACAGGAACCGTTCCGATTCCTGCATGTCACGCGTGAAGATCGAGGACGAGAGACCGGCAGCGACCGCATTGTGCGCGTCGATTGCCTGATCGAAATCGCTGTATTTCATGACGTAAAGGATCGGGGCGAAGGTTTCTTCCAGAACCGGCCCATCCTGCTTTGGCATTTCGACCAGCGCGGGCTTGACGTAATAGGCGTTAGGCGCGCCCGTATCGACACGATCGCCGCCATGCACAGCGCCGCCATGTGATTTTGCCTCTTCCAGAGCTTTCTGCATGCCATCGAAAGCAGCCTTGTCGACCAGCGGGCCGACCAAAGAAGAGGTCTCAAGTGGATTGCCGACAGAAACGGATGCGTAAGCCTTCTTCAAACGCGGTACGAGCTGATCGTAGACGCTGTCATGCACGAAGAGGCGGCGCAGCGTTGTGCAGCGTTGACCAGCGGTACCCATGGCACCAAATGCGATAGCGCGTAAAGCCATGTCGAGGTCGGCCGATGGGCAAACGATGCCGCCATTGTTACCGCCAAGTTCGAGAATGCCGCGGGCAAAGCGCTTTGCCAGACGCGGACCGACGTCGCGACCCATACGGGTCGAGCCCGTAGCGGAAACCAGCGGTACCTTCGGATTATCAACGAGGGCTTCGCCAACCGTACGGTCGCCGATCAGAAGCTGAGACAAGCCGGCAGGCGCATCGCCGAAGCGTGCAGCGGCGCGTTCGAAGATCCCCTGAACGGCGAGCGCCGTCAGCGGGGTTTTTTCCGAAGGCTTCCAGACCACTGGATTGCCGCAGACAATGGCGAGTGCAGCATTCCAGGACCAGACGGCGACGGGGAAATTGAAAGCGGAAATGACGCCAACGACGCCAAGTGGGTGCCAGGTCTCCATCATTCGGTGGCCCGGACGCTCGGTTGCAATGGTCAGACCGTAAAGCTGGCGCGACAGGCCGACGGCGAAATCGCAGATGTCGATCATTTCCTGAACTTCACCGAGGCCCTCTGAGGGGATTTTACCCGCTTCAATCGATACCAGTCGGCCGAGTTCGGTTTTATTGGCGCGCAACTCTTCGCCCAGAAGACGGATGAGTTCTCCGCGACGTGGAGCAGGAACGTTGCGCCAGATCTTGAAAGCCGCGTCGGCCTTTTCGACGATCGCGCCGACTTCATTGGCCGAGACCGTCTTGAGTTCGGCGATCGTCTCGCCTGTGACCGGGGAATAGGATGGCATGTCGCCGCCGGTGTAAAGATCGGCCTGAACGCCAAGCTTCCCGAGCAGGGCTGCCGTCTCCTTGCGAACATCAACGGTATTCGTCATTGCTTTTCTCCATGTCTTCAAATTTCTTCAGCGGCTTTAGCCGCAAGGTAACGGACTATTGCGCTGCGGTCAGCATTTCTATGACGCTGCGGCAATCGTTGAGAGAGGCCTTTTCGATGGCCGCATAGTGCGCGAACTCATCAATCACAGATGCGCCGAGATCACGCTCGAACATCACCTGATTTGGGCTCGCGGTGAATTCCTGTGTTGCATCGTCGCCAAGGTTGGACTGGAAAATACCAGCCGCGCTTACGGGTAGAAAGTCTTCATAGACGATGGGATCGAACTGGATCAGCCCTTGCTCGATGGCCGTTTCGATGTCGAGTTCAGGTTGTGATGCCGCCTTGCCTTTTTGGGTCAACGAATAGCTGAAGTAACCAAGCCCGGCTTTTCGGATGCCGTTCCAGTCATCTGGAAATGCCGTGAAGACATCGGCAAGGGCTGTTTCATACTCAGCAGAGTTCGATCCGTCTGCCGCAGGGCGCACCTTGGCACGGGTTTCGTTCAACAGGGCGTCGTATAGGGCGCGCCCCTTCGGTGTCAGCGCCACGCCGCGTTGCTCGATTTCACCGAAACGGGCCGTATGCGAACCGGCATGCCATTCACCGTTTTCACCAATGAATGCGACGGGTTCTTCGAGTGCCTTGAAAGATGTCTGGCGTAGAAGGATAGGACATTTTCGCGTCGGAGGACCTTCCACCACCGCTTTCGGCGCAATGCCTTCAGCAGGCATCAGCGTCTGAACAGCATCGATGTCGAGCGTACGGGGTGTCAGATGATTGATATGCGGCCCTTTGAACGAGACAACGTCGGCGATCAACCGATGTGCGTCGTGCAGGCGCTTATACATGCCGGCATCGACAATGGCCTTGTCGTGCCAGCGGAAGGTTTCAAGAACTTCGGCCACGAAGAGAGCGGCGTCCGCAGCGTCAAGACCGCCATCGCGTTCTGCCTTTTCCACCAGTGCAGTCGCCTTGCCGGTAAAGATCTTGCGTGCGGCAAGCACAGTCGCGGCTTCCTTGCGCAACTCCTCATCCGCGATCAAATCCAGACGCAGCAGCGAGGTGAATACACGGAACGGGTTGCGTTTTAGGTGACGGTCTTTCACCGGGCGGAATGCAGTGGAGTGGACGGGAACGCCAGCGGTGGACAGATCATAATAGCCGACCGGGTGCATGCCCATGACAGCAAAGACGCGACGCATCATTGAAAGCTCGGCAGCTGTCCCAAGGCGGATTGCACCATGACGCTCCTGCGAGATGCGCTCGAGCGAATCCGTGGCCTCCAGGCGCTCTTTCAAATGCGGGTCGGCGTCGAGCGTTGCGTTGTTCACTCTGCCGACCAGCGCCATGAGCGTGCCGTAAGCCGGAACCTCGTCTCGATACATCGATGACATTGCTGCTGAAAACTGGCTGCGAATATCGTCAGCGGCTACGAATTCACGGGTTTGCATCAGGTTATACCTCACCACTATCGAGACTTCCGGCAATTCAATCCTCACACGATATCGGAATGAACTTGGGCTGTCTTGTAAGCTTTGAGACTGACTTGATGCGAAATCAGAATGAAATTGATGTCAAGCTGCTGCTCGAATAGCGAACAGCCGTCTCGCCAAGGAAGGCAAAACGGCTGTCATATCTGCTCGGTGCATTAGAATGCGAGCTGTACTTTCATCGATTTGCTGCGATCGCCGGCGGCTTCGAAGGCGGTCACGGCATCGTCGATCGGATAGATGCTGGTCAACAACGGGCTCAGGTCCACGCGGCCCTGATTGATGAGGTCAACCGCGAGGCCGAACTCCTCGTGGAAGCGGAAGGTGCCTTTCATCTCGATTTCCTTTGCCACGACCATGTTTTGCGGAATGGAAACATCGCCGCCTAGGCCAAGCTGAACGACTGTGGAGCGTGGGCGCAGAACTTCAAGACCGGAGCGAACGGCACGCTCGTTGCCAGATGCTTCGAACTGGACGTCGAAGTATCCTTTGTTCGCGGAATAAGCAGCAAGCGCCTCAGGATTGGTTGCAACATTGATGACGCGGTCTGCGCCGATTTCCAGTGCTTTCTCGAGCACGGCATCCATCACGTCCGTTGCGACGACTTCACGGGCACCATGGGCACGGGCTGCAATGATTGCCAACGCACCGATCGGGCCGCAACCAGTGACCAGCACACGTTTGCCAAGCAACGCACCAGCGCGGTTGACCGCGTGCAAGGTTACCGCAAAAGGTTCAGCCATTGCTGCTTCGTTGATCGATACCCCTTCGGCCACTTTGTGGCACTGCCAGGCCTCGGCAACAAGGCGCTGGCGGAATGCACCTTGGATGTGTGGCATCGGCATTGCCGAACCATAAAAACGCATGTTGAGGCAATGGTTTTGCTGACCGGCAAGGCAGTATTCGCAGGAATTGCAGGGGCGGCTTGGCGAGACTGCTACACGGTCACCGACGGTGAGGCCGGATACGCCTGCGCCGAGTGCCTTGATCGTGCCGGCAACCTCGTGGCCAAGGATCATCGGCTCGCGGACACGTACGGTGCCGAAGCCACCGTGATTGTAATAGTGCAGATCAGAACCGCAAATGCCGCCAGCCTCGATCGCAACTTCCACCTGACCGGGGCCAAGGCTTTCGACTTCTTTCTCCTCAACGCGAAGATCTTTCGCGGCATGAATGACAACGGCTTTCATCATTTACCTTTCCGACTACTCCCAGGGACGGGCCGTGCGACCTTCGTCCCCAATACGCCATGTTATCGGTAACATAAAGAGCAAAAATGGCGGATTTTCAGATAAGCAGTCGTAAGGAACGGGAAATTTCCATCACGGAAAAGGCGGGTCCGCGAATTGAAATCACCGCGTGCATCATCGTTATCATCATGTTTTGTCGAGGTTTTTGAAAATTGTTGCGGTCATGATGACAGGCCCGTTGCCATCGAGTGCAAGCTTGTCATCCGGATTTCTGAGAGGACATTCCGTCAAGGAGAGACACCCGCATCCAATGCAACTATCGAGTTGATCGCGCAAGGCAATCAGTCCGGAAATACGGCGCTCAAGATGAGCGTGCCATCTCGAAGACATATGTGACCATTGTTTTTTGGTAGGGCTTGCATCAAGCGGCAGTTCGGCCAGCGTTTCCTGTATCTCACTCAATCCTATACCGACCCGTTGTGCGGCCTTTATAATGGCGACTCGCCGTAACATGTAGCGCGCGTAACGGCGCTGATTTCCCGACGTGCGTACTGACGCGATCAGCTTTTTTGTCTCATAGAAATGCAGGGTTGATACGGCGACGCCGCTTCGCCGCGCCAGTTCTCCTACCGTCAGCGGAGCGTAGATATCTATTTTCTTCACGTGTCTTGACCTCAACTATGGTTGAGGTTTTATAAGCTAGGCCGTTCCGCGGGGCAACGTTGTCCCCGCTTGCAAGAAAGGATACGGAATGGCTTTCTCTCTCCCCGGTCTCCCTTACGCCCACGATGCTCTCGCTTCTCTCGGAATGTCGCGCGAAACGATCGAGTTCCATCACGACATTCATCACAAGGCCTATGTCGACAACAGCAACAAACTGATCACGGGCACAGAGTGGGAGACGAAATCGCTCGAAGATATCGTGACCGGAACGTATCAGGCCGGTGCCGCGGCCCAGAGCGGCATATTCAACAACGTGTCGCAACATTGGAACCACGCTCTGTTCTGGGACATCATGGGGCCGGGCGAAAACAAGAAAATGCCGGGCGAACTGGAACAGGCGCTTAAACAGTCCTTCGGCTCAGTCGAAAAATTCCGGGACGAGTTTTCTGCCGCGGGTGCTGGCCAGTTCGGTTCCGGTTGGGCATGGCTCGTTAAGGACAAGGACGGGTCCCTTAAGGTCACGAAAACCGAAAATGGAGTGAACCCATTGTGCTTCGGTCAGACGGCCCTGCTTGGCTGCGACGTCTGGGAGCACAGCTACTACATCGACTTCCGCAATCGGCGACCCGCTTATTTGGCAAATTTCCTGGAAAAACTCGTAAATTGGGAAGCAGTTGCTAGCCGGCTGATCCTGGCCTCATGAGAAAACTGGTGAAAGGCTGGAAATCAGGCGATTTCAACAGCCTTTCGCCACGCATTCCTGTAGTTTGCTAGCGGAAGTGAAGGCGCAATAGACAACGTTCGCGCTTCCCTTGGACGTGCACCGGTCAACATGGCCGCACCCAGAGCGGTCCCGCTCAATGATCCACCTTCTGGGACGAGAACATCGCGATTGGTCGCGGACGCCAGCGCCCTGAGATAGTTCGTGTTCCCGCTCATCGGCCCCTCAACGATAATCGGTCCTTCTGCTCCGGTGAGTTCCAGACACACCTCGGTCATCAGCGCGACATAAAGGGACGCAGCGGCGATCTTCTCCGCATCCGAGGCGGGTGTGCCGATCCATTCTTTACGGTGCCCCGGAAAAGGACCCGAACCCTCGACCACATTCGGCAGGATCATCACTGATCTCTCGAGAACTGAACTGACAGCTTGATCAACGTCCTCTGTCGTTGCGGTCAGTCCCTGCGTCAGGACCTCGAATTCACGACCGCCCATAAAGCGGGCGGACGGTGTCGGTTTGCCAAAGGCATTGACATTGGCAAGGCTGTCGCGTTCGGGCGTCAGTCCCTCAAGATTGCCGGGCGTCGCAAAACATACAACCCACGTGCCGGTAGAAACCACTGCAAATGGTGGTTTGCGGGATAGTACGTGCGGCAACAGCGATGCATTGGAATCGTGAATTCCGCAAAACACGGGAACCGGGTGTTGCAGTCCAAACTGATGGCAAAGCTCAGACTTGAGCTGGCCAAGTGCATCAAAGGCCGAGTGGACGGGTGCCATCTTTTCTCGGAGATCGAGACGGTCGACCAATGATGAAAACTGACCCAGTGCCGGAGCCCACAGATCCGTATGGCAGCCAAGCGACGTCGCCTCATTTGAAACGATTCCCGTCAACCGAAAGGCCCAGTATTGCGGGTATGTGAGGATCGATGCGACACGGCGGAATTCGGCCGGAAACCCCCATTTTTGGAAGTGTAATTGGGCCCCGAGATTGAGGCCAGCAGACAGGGGTGGCGAAAACGTCTCTGAAAAGTCGGGACGAAGCCCGGCATAGGTCTCGCGGATGGTCTGTGGATACTCATACTCGTAGTCGAGTACGGGAAGAGCAAGCTCGCCGTTTTCGTCCAGCAGAGCCGCACTCGCGCCATGTGTGGTGATCGAGATCGCATCGAAGCCGGGTGAAGTTACAAAACCGGCAAGAGCCTCCTGAATGAACGTCCACAGCGCATCGATATCATAATGCGGATAAGGCGGTGCCGCGATGATGGTGTTGGGTGTCTTGCGAACAGAAATCTCTGCTCCACTTTCTCCATCCAGCAAAACGACCTTCGCATTGGTCTTGCCGATGTCGATCACCGCAATGCGCTTGAAGTGATTGTCGCTCATGGCAGGTGGAACACCGTGACAAGATCGGTCGCGACCGGTGAGTTATCGGGATTGCTTTCCATGATGTCGGCCATATGCGCCCACCATTTTTTCATCACAGCATGATCGGGCAGAGAGGCCATGCCGTGATTTTGCGGGCGGCTCAGAACACCAAAAAGAATGTTGGTTTCTCGATCGAAATATATCGAGTAGTCGCTGACGCCTGCCTGATGCAGCAGCGTCACAAGTTCCGGCCAGATTTCGTCGTGGCGCTTTTGATACTCGGCTTCCTTGCCGGGAAAGAGCTTCATCTTGAAGGCGTATTTTTCAAGCTCGGGCACAGTTCAGGACCTCATGGCGCGGAGACGGCGAACAACGATTGGAATGGCGATGGTAATGATCAGGAGCAGGCCGACGAAGATCGACATGACGATGCCCGGCACGTTGAGAAGGCCGAGGCCGAAGGTAACAAGGCCCATCACGAAGGCAGCGATCACAACACCACCGATGGTGCCGGAGCCGCCGAGAATGGAGACGCCGCCTAGCACGACCATCGTCACCACTTCCAGCTCCCACCCTTGAGCGATGGATGGACGCGTGGAGCCAAGGCGCGAGGTCAGGCAAACGGCGGCAATCCCGCTCATCAAACCCGTCAACAGGAACAGGATGAACTTGATACGCTCCACCGGAATGCCGGAGAACCGCGCGGCTAAGGGGTTGTTGCCAATGACATAAACCTGACGGCCGAAATTCGTGGCGTGCAACAGAATGGCGAAAATGACCGCCATGACGATGAAAAGCAGGAATTCGAAGGAGAAGACCCAGAAGACATAACCCTGGCCGAAGTAAGCAAAATCCGCCGGATATTTCCCGTAAGCCTGATCGCCCAGCATCACATAGGAAATGCCGCGAAACAGGCTCATCGTGCCGATGGTGACGACAATGGACGGCAGCTTTAATCCGGCAACCAGAAAGCCGTTGAATGCGCCACACGCCAGGCCAACGCCGATCCCAATGGCGACAAGCCCTGGTGTGGCCACACCCATCTGCACCGCATAACCCATGGCGGTCGAAGCGAGCGCGATGATCGCTGCGACGGAAAGGTCGATTTCACCCGCAATGACCAGGAGTGCCATCGCAAAGGCGATCAGCGCCTTTTCGGTGAAGTTGAAGGTTGCGTCCGACAGGTTCCACGCATTGAGAAAGTAAGGCGAAGCAAGCGAGTTCGCGATAAAGATCAGGATTGCGACGCCGAGCAAAAGCACTTCCCAGCTAGCCATGACGCGTTTGAAGGGGGTGCCGAGTTTGTCGGGAATGACGCGCGCGGCGGTCTTGGTTTCCGGTGCGATCAGGCTCATGCTGCGGCCTCCTTCCCATTATCTGCCGCTGCCCTGTCGCGCAGGATGATACGGCCTCTCTTGGCTTCGGCGCGAGCATTGAACACAACCGCCAGAATGATGACGACGCCCGAGATTGCCATTTGTGCGAATGGAGAAATTCCAATGACCGGCAAAGCATTCTTGATGACGCCAAGGAAAAGTGCGCCGAGAACAGCTCCAATTGCAGTGCCAATACCACCGGCAATCGAAATGCCGCCGATCACATTTGCTGCCACGCTGTCGAGTTCGAGACCGGCAGCGATATCGACATAGGCCACCGCATAACGCGAAACCCAGAGATAGCTGGCGAGCCCGGCAAGTGCACCGGACAATACAAAGGCGAGGAAGCGCGTGCGACCAACGTCGATCCCGGCGTAAACGGCAGCCCCCGGATTGCCACCGGATGCATAGGCTGAACGACCGAAAGACGTTCTCGTCAAAACGAGCCACGCACCAGCGATGATGATGATCGCTACCCACGACAGAACCGGCAGGCCGAGAATCGGTGTCCGGGGCACGTTGAGAAACGTTGGCGACATCTGGTGCGCGTTAACCCAGCCACCGCCGGAAAGCACGAAAGCCATGCCCCGATAAATGGTCAGCGTACCCAGCGTAACGACGATCGGCGGAATACGAAGCCACCAGACGAGAATGCCGTTGATCGAACCGAGAAGGGCACCGATCCCGACTGCCATGGCGACAAGAAGCGGGAGCGGAACGCCGGGAAAGGTGGCGTTTGTCATCGCCACAGCCATGCCCGTGAAGGCAAGATTGGCTGCAACGGAAAGATCGATCGATTTCGTCAGAATAACGGCCATTTGGCCGAGCGCCAGAATGATCAGGATCGACGTATCGTTGAAGATGTTGACGAGATTGGCTGGGCGCTCAAAACCGGGAGCACGGAACGAGAATCCGGCAATCATAAGTATGATGATGCCCGCCAGAAGGATTTCGCGGTTCTTGAAGAAACGTTGCATGGGTGTTCCTCTCACGCGTTGCCCGTGGCGGCTCGCACCAGCTTTTCCGGCGAGAAATCGGCACGTTCGAAGACATCAGCCATAAGCCCCTCGCGCATGACGATGGCTCGGTCGGACATGCCGAGAATTTCCGGCAGTTCGGATGAAATCATGATGATGGAAAGTCCTTCTGCGGCCAACTCGCTGATGAAACCGTGAACGGCGGCCTTGGAACCGATATCGATGCCTTTTGTCGGTTCATCGAGAATGATGACCTTCGGCTGTGTAGCAAGCCATTTGCCAATGACGACTTTCTGCTGGTTGCCGCCCGATAATGTGCCCACCGGCACTGAGAGGGCTGCAGCGCGCAGATCGAGCCGTGACGCATATTTGCGGGCCAGTGCAAACTCGTTGGCGGCAGCGAGAAAACCTTTTCGCGATGTCCGAGCGAGTGAGGGCAGGGACATGTTCTGATAAATCGGCATTTCGAGCGCCAGTCCGTGTCGTCCACGCTCTTCGGGCACGTACACGATACCGGCTCGGATAGCATCTTCCGGTGAGCGGATGGAAAGTGTGTGGCCATCAAGCGTCATGGTACCGGACGCTGGTCGCGTGATGCCGAACAGGGATTGGCAAAGTTCGGACCGTCCCGCGCCGATCAACCCGTATAGCCCAAGAATTTCACCTTTCCGCAAGTCGAAGGAAATGTCGCGAAACTCTGTGTCATGGCAGTACTTTTGAACGGAAAGCACAGTGCTGCCGATATTCACCACCTGTTTCGGGAAGGCGTCCTTAACGTCACGTCCCACCATCAGCCGGACGATTTCATCCTGCGGGGCGTCGGCGAGCACGCCTGCTCCAACCATTTTGCCATCGCGGAACACGGCGTAATTCTCTGCGATTTCGTAGACTTCATCGAACTTGTGGCTGATGAACAGGATCGCTTTTCCCTGCTTTTTGAGGTTCTGGACGATGCGGAAGAGGTCGTCGATTTCCTTGCGGGAAAGCGCTGCGGTTGGCTCGTCCATGATGACGATGCGTGCCTCTACTGAAAGCGCACGTGCGATTGCGACAAGATGCCTTTGCGCAATGGAAAGGTCTTTGAGGCGGATCGTCGGATCAATTCGGCTTTCCAGCCGCTCAAGGAGGGAGCGCGAACGATCATTGATGGTTTTCCAGTCAATGAAACCGAAGCGGTTTTTGGGTGCGTGGCCAAGAAAGATGTTCTCGCCGACTGACAGTTCATCGAAAAGGACAGTTTCCTGATGAATGGCCGTCACTCCAGCATCAATTGCGTCTTGTGCGCTGTGAAAATGGACAGGCTTGCCGTCAAGCAGGATTTCTCCTTCATTCGGCCTGTAAATCCCGGTCAGGATTTTCACGAGGGTGGATTTACCCGCGCCGTTCTCGCCAATCAGCGCGGTAACGGTGCCGGGATAAAGCGCAACATTAACGCCATCCAGCGCCTTCACACCTGGAAAAACCTGGCTGATGCCACGCATCTCGAGAACAGGCGAGACAGCGGATTGCTGAGGCACTGTCGCTTCTTTCATTTTTTCTGCAGCCATTGTCATTATTGCGAACCTGGGCGCCTGCTAAAGCGCAAGAAGCAAAAACCATGCGCAACGCCATTCCTGGATGGTCCCGTGAATTTGCGACGCACACTGAAGGTATCCCCGGGCGATGCCCGAGGATGGTTTCAAATGTTGGGTATGAGTGTCATGCCGCGTTGATGCTGATCAGCGAGGCATTGGGCAAAAGATCAGAAAATCTTCGAGAACTGATCAATGTTCTTGGCGTCGTAGATGAACGGGTCGGCCATGGCCGCTTCGCTGTTTTCACCCACTTTGATCTTGCCCATGCGGCCTGCCTCGATCTCCGAGCCCGGCTTGCCGTCGGTTTCGCCCTTCACGAGGCGGTAGGCGATCTGTGTCGCGGAGTAACCGAGATCGATCGGATTCCAGATGGCGAATTCCTTGGTGGCACCAGACTTGATTGCGCCTGCCATTTCGGACGGAAGGCCGAGACCAGTGACGAAGACCTGACCGATTTTGCCTGCATCCTTAACAGCCTGGGAGGCCGCCAAAACACCAACCGTGGTCGGCGCAACGATGACTTTCACATTCGGTTGCGAAGAGAGAAGGCCCTGGGCTTCGCGATAGCTCTTATCGGCGAGGTCGTCGCCATAAACCGTGGTGACCAGGTTCAGGCCCGGGAAGTCCTTCAACTGCTTCTTCATCTCATCGATCCAGATATTCTGGTTCGTGGAGGTGGTGGTTGCCGACAAGATAGCGAAATCACCCTTGCCGCCTTCCAGATGCGACGCTGCAAGCTGCAGGCACATTTTTCCGATCAGCGCGTTGGAAGACGGGTTGAGCTGAAGGATGCGGCCTTCCGGTGCAACGCCCGAATCCCAGGAAATGACCTTGATGCCGCGCTGGGCTGCCTTTTTCAGGGCTGGAACAACAGCGTCCGGATCGTTGGCGGAGATGGCGATCGCATCGACGCCCTGTGCAATGAGCGAATTGATGACTTCAATCTGGCCTTCCGCAGTCGTGCTGGTCGGACCGGTATAGATGATCTCAACACCACCAAGGTCTTTTGCAGCCTCTTGTGCGCCCTTGTTGGCGGCTTCGAAGAAACCGTTTCCGAGCGACTTGACGACGAGCGCAATCTTGACGTCGGCCGCCTGGGCAACGCTTCCCAGCCCCAGGGTGCCAAGTGCCACACCCAATGCCAGAGCATGACCCAATTTTCTGCGTGTAAGTTTCATTCCCTTTTCCTCCCGTTTGAAACTTTCCTCTCCCTCGGTGCTCCTCACGCGACCGAGGCGGAACCCTCTTCGTCCGGCGGCTGCGGCGTTTGCGCGCCAGCCACCGTTCCTGCAATCACCAGTGTGACGCCCGCACTCTCGACCATCCGCGCTGCGTCGTCCGAAATTCCCTCATCGGTGATGATGGTCGTGACATTTTCCAGCGGGCAAAGGATGAGGCTCGAGCGTTTGCGAAATTTCGACGAGTCGACCATCACGATCAGTTCTTCTGCCTGCCGCATCAGCTTCTGTTCGCTCTGGATCACCAGCGCATCCGATTCCATGATGCCAAGTGCGCCGACGCCTTGCGCACCCAGGAAAATTCGTCGCGCATAGAAGTTGCGTATGGCATCGTTGTCGAATGGCGACAAAATCAAGCTTTGATCGCGGTAGATCGCGCCACCAGGCACACTGACATTGCACTTGGAGTGCTTGATCAAATGTTCTGCAATGGCGAAAGAATTGGTCATCACCTGTAGCCGGCGCGCAGCCATGTAATGCACCATCTGGAATGTGGTGGTACCGCCATTCAGAATGATTGCGTCGCCGTCATCGCAGAGATCGACAGCTTTGCGCGCAATTGCGCGTTTTTTGTCGATGTTGACTGATTCGGAAACCCGGAAAGGGCGTGCCGCCAGATTGCCTAGCTGCGGCGGATGTACAGCCTCCGCCCCGCCCCGCACTCGGCGCAACTTCCCCTGAACGTGCAAAGACGCAATATCCCTGCGGATCGTCGCTTCCGACGCGTCCGTCAGTTCAGCAATATCCTGAACCGTCACGACAGGCTTCTCCTGTACGGCGCTCAAAATGATGCGATGGCGTTCGCGTTCGTGCATTGGGTCCTCCTGATCGCAATTATTCGTAATCTCTTTACGTTGTCAATCAACAACGATCAAATTATTCAATGTTGCGACGCACAATGAAAAATTATGATCGTTTTTGATTGACATTGCGTTTTTGAATGCGCGATATCTACTCTCGAAGGAGGCGGACCGGGTCGGTTCCGCGATGAAGATGACATTGGGAGGAAAGCATGACGGGAAAATCCCGCCTTCTCGAAAACCGTTGGGATGATGCCCATGCCGCCAAGCTCGATGAGCCCGGCAAGCTGCTGTATCGCTCCAATCTTCTGGGTGCAGACAAGCGCATCACGAATTATGGCGGTGGCAATACCTCGGCAAAGGTACTCGAAACCGATCCTCTGACCGGTGAAAAAGCGCGTGTCATGTGGGTGAAGGGCTCTGGCGGAGACGTCGGTACAATCAAGCTTGATGGTTTTGCTACTCTCTACCTCGACAAGCTTGAAGCCTTGAAGGGTATTTACAAGGGTGTCGAAGACGAAGACCGCATGGTCGGCTTTCTGCCGCACTGCACGTTCAATCTCAATCCCCGCGCCGCTTCCATCGATACGCCTTTGCACGGTTTCGTGCCGTACGATCATGTCGATCACATGCATCCTGATGCGATCATCGCGATCGCTGCGTCGAAGAATTCCAAGGAATTGACCCAGCAGGTTTTCGGTAACGAAATTGGTTGGCTGCCATGGCGCCGCCCAGGCTTCCAGCTCGGTCTCGACCTCGAAGCCTTTGTGAAGGCCAACCCTAACGCCAAGGGCGTCGTGCTTGAAAGCCACGGCCTGTTCACCTGGGATAACGACGCCAAGAAATGCTACGAGCTGACGCTTGCCATCATCAACAAGGCGATCGATTGGTTTGCGAGTGAGACAGAGGGCAAAACCATCTTTGGTGGCTCAGTCGCAAAAAGCCTGCCTGCTGAAGAACGACGTGCCATTGCTGCACGTCTGATGCCAGAAATCCGTGGCCGTATCGGTCGTGAGGAACGCAAGCTCGCCGATTTTGACGATCAGGATGCTGTGCTTGAATTTGTCAATTCGAAAGACCTGAAACCTCTAGGCGCACTCGGTACATCGTGCCCGGACCATTTTCTGCGCACCAAGATCCGCCCGTTGATCCTTGATCTTGATACCTCCAAACCTGATGTCGACGCACTTGTTGCGGGCCTAGATAAGGCCTTGGACGAGTATCGTGCCGATTACACGCGTTATTACGAGACGTGCAAACACGCAAACTCTCCCAAGATGCGCGATCCAAATCCGGTGATCTTCCTGATCCCTGGCGTCGGCATGCTCTCCTTTGCCAAGGATAAGGCGACCGCGCGTATCGCCGGCGAGTTCTACGTCAATGCTATCAATGTCATGCGTGGCGCTTCAACTGTGTCTGACTATCAGGGACTTCCCGAACAGGAAGCTTTCGACATCGAATATTGGCTGCTGGAAGAAGCAAAGCTTCAGCGCATGCCCAAGCCCAAGAGTCTGGCCGGTCGCATTGCCTTCATCACGGGCGGCGCGGGTGGCATCGGTCGGGCAACGGCTGAGCGTCTTGCAAGCGAAGGTGCCTGCGTGGTGCTGGCGGATATTGATGAAGGTGCGTTGCAGAACACCAGAGGGGACTTCGAAAAGCGTTTCAGCTCCGATGCCGTTCGTACAGTCAAGCTTGACGTCACCAAGGAAAATGCCGTCGTTTCCGCATTTGTGGAAGCAAGTGTTGAATTTGGCGGCATCGACATTCTAGTTTCAAACGCTGGTATTGCGTCCTCTGCTCCGGTCGAGGACACCACGCTTGAGATGTGGAACAAGAACATCGATATTCTTGCGACCGGTTATTTCCTCGTGTCGCGCGAAGCATTTCGTTTGTTCCGTCGCCAAAATCTTGGCGGCAATGTCGTGTTCGTCGCATCCAAGAACGGCCTTGCATCGTCGCCCAACGCTTCGGCCTATTGCACGGCAAAGGCTGCGGAAATCCATCTTGCCCGGTGCCTTGCTTTGGAGGGCGCAGACGCAGGCATTCGGGTGAACACGGTCAATCCAGACGCGGTTCTGCGTGGATCGAAAATCTGGAGCGGCGAATGGCGCGAGCAGCGTGCCGCATCCTCGAAGATCGAAGTGACGGATCTTGAGGAACACTACCGCAAGCGCTCGATGCTGAAGCTCAATGTTTTCCCTGAGGACATAGCCGAGGCAATCTACTTCCTGGCGTCAGACGCCTCCGCAAAATCGACCGGCAACATCATCAACGTTGATGCCGGTAATGCCCAGAGCTTCACACGATAGGGAAAAGGCGGCGGGTGGCGGTGGGAGTGCCGCCTCCGTCGGGGAGGAAAAGATGACCGAGACGAAGATTGCGGCCGACACCATTGCGGTTGAAAACGACAAACGTTCTGCCGCATTGCAGAATGATTATGACGCGCTTGGTGCACAGCTCGCACGTCGCAATATTGATATCGATACGACCACCAAGAAGGTGTCGGAGTTTTTTGTCGCCGTTCCCTCCTGGGGCGTTGGCACCGGAGGCACTCGATTTGCGCGTTTCCCTGGCAAGGGCGAGCCGCGCGGGATTTTTGACAAGCTTGATGACTGCTCTGTAATCAACGAGTTGACCCGCGCGACACCGAATGTTTCGCTTCACATTCCGTGGGACAAGGAAGATCCGAAGAAACTCAAGGCACATGCGAACGCGCTGGGTCTGGGCTTCGATGCGATGAACTCAAATACATTCTCCGACGCACCCGGTCAGACCCACTCCTATAAATATGGCTCGCTTAGCCACACGGATGCTGCAACGCGCGCTCAGGCGGTTGAGCACAACATCGAATGTATCGAGATCGGCAACGCCATCGGCTCGAAAGCGCTGACGGTGTGGGTTGGCGATGGTTCCAACTTCCCCGGCCAAAGCAATTTTACCAGAAGCTTTGAACGCTATCTGTCGGCAATGGCCGATATCTACAAGGCGTTGCCGGATGACTGGCGCATCTTTTCCGAACACAAAATGTACGAACCGGCGTTTTACTCGACCGTTGTGCAGGACTGGGGCACAAACTACCTGATCGCCAACACCCTAGGAGAAAAGGCATTCTGCCTCGTCGACCTCGGACACCATGCCCCGAACACCAATATCGAGATGATCGTTGCCCGCCTCATCCAGTTCGGCAAGCTTGGTGGCTTCCATTTCAACGACAGCAAGTATGGCGATGACGATCTGGATGCGGGGTCCATCGAGCCATACCGCCTCTTCCTCGTTTTCAATGAACTGGTGGATGCCGAACATCGTGGGGTGAAGGGCTTTCATCCGGCGCATATGATCGATCAGTCGCATAACGTGACCGATCCGATTGAAAGCCTGATCTCAAGTGCCAACGAGATAAGGCGTGCCTATGCACAAGCGCTACTTGTGGATCGGTCGGCTCTCGACGGTTTCCAGCACGACAATGATGCCCTCATGGCGACCGACACCCTGAAGCGGGCATACCGCAGCGATGTGGAGCCTATTCTCGCAAGAGCGCGGCAACTGGCGGGCGGCGCGATCGATCCTATTGCCACCTATCGGGCAAGCGGCTATCGCGCCAAGGTCTCCGCACAGCGCCCGGCTGTGGTTGGCGGTTCTGGTGGCATTGTCTGACGCGGTTCCATTCGAGACAGAATCCATCTAGTTTCGAGCGGGATGACGCAAATCGGATGACACATGCCGCTACCCTTTTTGATTGAAGGCCCCAACGACGCCCGGTTCACAATTTTGCTTGCGCATGGAGCCGGAGCGCCGATGGATTCGGCGTCAATGACGGGTGCGGCAGTTGCCCTTGCCAATGCGGGTTTTCGAGTAGCCCGTTTCGAGTTTGGTTATATGGCGGCGCGGCGAAGTTCCGACAGTCGAAAACCGCCGCCACGGGCGGACACGCTTAATCCTGAGTTTAAAGCCGCTATTGCCGATCTTGCACCGACCGGGCACCTGATTATCGGAGGTAAATCCATGGGCGGCCGCGTTGCCAGCATGATTGCCGATGAGCTCCATGATGCTCATGCGATCGCTGGCCTGCTTTGCCTGGGTTACCCCTTTCATCCTCCGGGCAAACCCGAAAACCTCAGGACAGCGCATCTCGAGTTCCTCAAAACCCCGACTTTGATCTGTCAGGGGACGCGTGATGAGTTCGGAACACGTGAAGAGGTCAGTACCTATCCGCTTTCCAGTCAGATCGATTTTCTTTGGCTAGAAGACGGAGATCATGATCTTAAGCCCCGCAAGAAGGTCTCGGGCTTCTCCACGGCGGACCATCTCGCAACCGTTGGAAAAACGGTGCGAGACTGGGCTGATAGGTTGCCGTTAGGCGCGTAGTGCAGCGGCAGGGGACTGGCGATAGGCCAATGCCGCAGGAATGGCAGCGAGGATTGCCGCTAAGCCTAGGATGATGGCCGCAAGTAATACGTCCTGTCCTATGAAGGTGACGGGGAAGACGATCCCGCTTTCGCCGGCAAGCACACGTGCTATCGCCATGGATGCCCCGTAACCCATCAAGAAACCGAGAATTACACCGGTGCCGATCAGGCACAACAACTCCAGCCAGACGATGGAGAACAACGCTGCGCGCGGGGCTCCGAAGGCGCGAAGCGCACCGATCTGCCGGCGACGCTGGCCGATATGCAGAACGGTGACCAGCAGCAGTGATGCAGCCACCAGGACTTGCGAGCCGGTTGCCACTGCAAACAACACCAGTCTTGCATCTCCCAGTGTCGCATAAAGCCGCGTCAGAACTTCGCCGGGGAAGACACCAACAGTCGTTCCGCCTCGATACTCCTGTCGTAGCTTGTAGGCGTCCGCAATGGTTTTCGGTTTGACGAGGATTGCCGGTAGGCCGGGTACATCGTGATCCCAGTCCTCTACGATCGGCGCGTCCGCGTGAGCGGAATGATCGTGTGCTTCGTGGTCGTGATCCTGGCTCGGGCTCGCAAAGTGGCCGTGACCGGAATGGTCGTGGGATGCATGGTCATGGGTGGCTTCGCTGCCGCTGGCATGATCATGGTCATGCTCCGATTGGGGTTTTTCCTGTCCAGCTGTCGCCGCGACTTCTTTTCCTTCGGTTCCATCGCCATGCCCAAGGCCGTGAATGTGCCAGACGGCCTGTATGGGCACGAGGATGGCGCGGTCCCATGCGGTGCCGGTCGGCTTCAGGCGACCGGAGACAGTGTAGGCAAGTTCGCCATGTGTATGGCCGCCTTCACCTGGGGCGCCATGCATCGGCTTGATTTCTGCGCCAAGGGCAAGAGATACAGCTGAGCCGACCACAGCCTGGCCTTCAGTCGTGAAAACTCGGCCTTCCTGCAACCCGGCGGACAGGTTTGAGACGAGCGCAGTTGTCGTGCCGACAATTGGAAAACCATTGAAGGAATCGCCGAAACCAATTGGCGCCGCCCAGGCAACACGAGGATCGTTTGCGAGCTTGGCCAATACCTCTCCCTCCATCAACGGAAGAGGAGAGGGCTGAAGAAAGACCGAGGACAGCACGAGTTGTGTTTCGCTACCGCCCGCGCCGACGACAAGGTCGAATTTGTCGGCTGCGCGAGCGCTACCAAGCCGCAGCGACCGCTCTTGAAGTGTGACTGTCACACTAAGGGCAACGGCCAGCGCAACAAGAAGGACGACTACCAGTGCGCCAACCCAGAGGCGGCGCAGGTCAGCAAGAATGAAGCGGATCATGCGGCCATCTCCGCCTTGCCGTCGTGACTAAGGCGACCGGCATTCAGAGTAACGCGGCGATCAAGACGCTCGGTGAGGCGGCTGTCATGCGAAACGATGATCAATGTACTCTGCTCGGTCGCTGCCAGTTCGAGGAGAAGATGCCCGACAGCCGCACCGCTTTCGCGGTCCAGACTTGCGGTCGGTTCATCGGCAATGACGACGCCAGGTTTACGCAAAAGTGCACGGGCCACCGCCACACGCTGCATTTCTCCCCGGGACATTGTCTCGATGTTCTGGTTGTTGCGTTTAATGCCTACACGCGACAACAGATCGGCGGCCCGCTCTTCAAGAGTGGACGACGATGCACGCGAAAGCCGAGCCGGAAGTAGGACATTGTCGAGCGCAGACAGCCCTGGAAACAGGTGAAAGTCCTGCATGATGAGGCCAATATTTTCAGCTCGCCATCGGTCGCGGCCGCTTTCTGAAAGACGGGTGATATCCGTGCCCGACCAGGCAACGGCGCCATTGTCCGCCCGTTCCAGGCCACTGATGATATTCACCAGTGTGCTTTTACCCGAACCGGACGGGCCGGTTACGGCCACGCGGGAGCCAGCAGGCAGATCCAGTTTTTGAATGAAAAGCACCGGATCATTCAAGCCGGGAAAGGAAACGGACAGGTTTTCAAGAGAAAGAGAAAGCATGCTGTTTAGGCAACCCAATATTTTGCGTCACGAATGCGTAGGCGGCTGACGAAACCGGTTTCTGGGTCAGTCCAGCTCCCCATTTCCAAAACTCCGGAGACCTCGATACGGGTGCTCGGCTGCACAAATGTCTGTTTTTCGTCGAGATAGATGACCACGATATTGTCCGGCCAGTCGGAGTCCGATGAACAGAACGGGCAAATCGACATCGGGATCTCGGTCAGAACGAAAAAGGCGGCCTCAGCTTTCAATGGTGGAGCCATGAAGCCACCCATCGTCACGGGTTTGCCGACAAGTCCCTTCAGCTTTTCGGAAAACTCGAGGCCAAGTACGCTGATCTTGCTGTAGAGGTCCCCGAAACCGATTTCGGCATTGGCCGCGGCCATGGACATTTTGTGAGAAGCGAAGACCGGCGAAAGACCGAGCAGTGTCAGCATGTGACGGCGGCTGAGCAAGGGCGGCATCTTGTACCTCTTCAGGCTTTAGAAACAGGAATTCCGGGCGTAGGTGCCGCCCGGAATGTTGCATAATTTTAGATAACGTCAGTTCGACGCAACCGTGCCAAGTGCAAATGTGTCCGCAAGTACTCGGTAAACGTCGCTCTGTTCCATGTAGCCCTTGAAGCCATCGGAGCCGGGGCCGGTCGATTGCAAAACCATGTCGTCTACAGCGTGGACGCCGCTGTCGCCGCTCTTCGGGATATTGCCCTGAACGAAGACTGCGCCGGGAACGTCCTTATAGGCTTCGTTCGCAACATATTCCTTCTTCTCGTTCTGGATCGCCGGAACGAAGGGACCGTCAAGCTTCGGGCGGAACGTCTCATAGTGATCCGGGCCGTTATTGGCATTCAGGAACAGGCGGCGGGTGACATCGATCTTGTCCGGATAACCGTCGCCATCGGCATCCGTGTAGTTCGGGAAGCCTGCGTCGTCGTAGGTGCCGACCTTTTCGCGCATTTCGGTGCCTTCCTTTTCGTCATCGACAGTACCGATGATGGAAACGCCGTGCGTGTGGTCGCCGGTGAAGACGATCAGTGTGTCCGGGTTCTTGGAGGCGAATTCGCGCGCAACGCCAAGTGCCTTGTCGAACTCGATGGTTTCAACGACCGCGCGGTCCCAGTCGAGCGGATGAGACATCTTGTCGATGTTTGCGGCTTCGACCATCAGGAAGAAACCTTCAGGGTTCTTGGAGAGTTCGTTGAGCGCTGTCTCAGTCATTTCGACAAGGCCGGGCTGCTCGGGGAACTTGCCGACGGTGCCCTTTTTCAGGAAATTGCGATCGAGAAGCGTATCCATGTTGCCGGTGTGGAAGAGGCCAAGGATCTTGCCGCTATTGGTGCCGGCAGCGGTCGCGAGTTCGCCCTTCGTGGTTGCCAGCGAATATCCGGCTTCCTGGAACAGCTTGATATAATCCTTGTCGTCCTTGCGCTTGGAACCAACGGTTTCCTTGGGCAGGAAGTAGGCGGAACCGCCACCCAGAACAACTTCTGGCTTGACGTCGAGCAGCATGCCGGTGATCTCAGGCTTGTCGCCGCGTTTGCGGGTATGGGCAACCACGGCTGCAGGCGTTGCGTCCTGAAGTTCGGAGGTCGTGACGACGCCGATCGATTTCTTCGTTTCGCGGCGAATTGCTTCGGCCAGCGTTTCGACCTTCGGGTCGTCAAAGCTGTCAGGCGTACGGTCGGCGTAGACGCCAATCGCGTTGACGGCAGTTTTGTGGCCGGTCATGTAGGCCGACATTGTGTTTGCGCTGTCAGTCGCGACAGCGTTGGTTGCGGACGTACCGATAAAGGCCATCCGGTCCATTTCGTCCATGTTCAGACGGCCGCTTGCCTTGCCTTCAGTCATGCCCTTCGACATCAGGCGGGCAGCCGTGCGATGTGCAACGGAAAGACCATCACCAACCATGAAGATGATGTTCTTGGCTTTCGGCGTTGCCGAGGTCCCGTAAACATCCCAGGTGACTGACTTCTTTTCGTCGCCTGCCGTGACTTCGATTACATAGGCGCCCGGCTTTGCAATCTTCAGATCGCGCAGGATAACCGCTGAGCCCAGGCTCTTGTCTTCCTTGCCTTTTTCGTCGGCAACGAATTGGGCTTCAGAACCGAAGATAGCTTTGTAGTCTTGACCGTTGACGGTGATCTTCACGTCATCCTGCTTGACGACGTTTTTCAGTTCCACTTTGAAATCGAAAGGCGAACCGGCGAGGATCGTTGCCCGATCAAGCGGGTAGACGGTGGCAGCTTGCGCCGCGCCGGCCAGGAAAGTGGTCGTAGCGAGTAGAGCTAGAAAATGTCGCATGGGAGCCCTCTTAATGACATCGTTGATCGTCGATGGCATAGCTTTGGCGGATGACAGTTGGATGACGGTCATCAAGCAAAGTTGATCGCTTCGTTGCTGCGGCCACATCGATTGACCGGAGGTGGAGATCGCACATGCTTAATCCCGCGAGAATACCGATCACTTGACATTGGTTTTTCGTTTCTCCTTCAATAGAATGAAAAACGAAAGAAAAGGGAGGATAACTATTGCTCACCCCGCGACAGGACGAAATTGTTGCACTTGCTAAAGCCAATGGCAGGGTATTGGTCGACGAACTGGCAACGCGCTTTTCTGTAACGCCTCAGACCATCCGTAAGGATCTGAACGATTTATGCGATGCACGCGCCCTGACCCGCATTCATGGCGGTGCCATTTTCCCGAGCGGCAATGAAAACGTAAAATACGAAGCGAGGCGGGCAATAGCTTCGACGGAAAAGCAGGCGATAGGCGCTGCAGCCGCCGGATTGATACCAAACAATTCCTCGCTGTTTATCAATATCGGCACGACGACCGAAGCGGTTGGTGAGGCATTGGAGAACCACCACGAGTTGATGGTCATCACTAACAACATCAATGTTGCCAACAGGTTGCGCGTTTTCCCCGGCATTGAGGTGGTGATTGCCGGTGGTGTGGTGCGCGGTGCGGATGGTGGCATCGTCGGAGAAGCGGCGGTTGACTTCATTCGCCAGTTCAAGGTCGATTTTGCTGTGATCGGTGTGTCGGCAATCGATGAAGACGGCGCCCTGCTCGATTTCGATTTTCGTGAAGTGAAAGTTGCCCAGGCAATCATGTCGAATGCCCGGCACGTAATTCTGGTGTCTGATTCTTCCAAGTTCGAAAGAACTGCCCCGGTTCGTATCGGTCATATCTCGCAGGTCCACACATTCATTACCGACCGTTGTCCTTTGGAAAGTGTGCGAACCATCTGTGCTGACAGCGATGTGAGGCTTATCGAGACGGCAGAAAACGCAGGCTGAGTGCGTGTTTTAATTTTCGTTTGACATTCGTTTTTCGTTCGAATTAGATGTTCTGGCTTTCAATATGTCGATGGGGAGAGCGTCGATGAAAGCGCGGGAGGAGCAATGTCTGGTGAGGCAATTCGCGACATTTTCGTGATTGGCGGCGGCGTGAACGGTTGCGGGATTGCGCGCGATGCGGCAGGCCGTGGTTATTCTGTTGCGCTGGCGGAAAAGGGTGATTTTGCCTCTGGCACGTCGTCTGCAGCGACCAAGCTGATCCATGGCGGTCTGCGTTATCTCGAACATTACGAATTCCGGCTGGTGCGCGAAGCGCTGATGGAGCGCGAGGTGCTGTGGGCGATGGCGCCGCACATCATCTGGCCGATGCGCTTCGTGCTGCCGTTCCAGAAAGGCGGCGTGCGCCCGGCCTGGCTGATCCGGCTCGGCCTGTTTCTCTATGACCACCTGGGTGGCCGCAAGCTGTTGCCAGCGACGAAGACACTCGACCTTCGCCGTGATGTGGCCGGCAAGCCGCTGAAGCCGGTGTTTGCGACCGCGTTCGAATATTCCGACGGCTGGGTCGATGATGCGCGTTTCGTGGTGCTGAATGCCCGCGATGCGCAACAGCGCGGTGCGACGATCCTGAACCGCACCCGCGTGGTGTCGGCACGGCGCGAGGCTGGCCTATGGCGGATCGAGACCTTTGACGAAAAGAGCGGGCAGGCGGGTGTCTATTCGGCCCGCATGCTGGTCAATGCCTCCGGTCCCTGGGTCGATACGGTGCTGTCAGGCGTGTTCGGCCGCAACAATGTGCACAATGTCCGGCTGGTGCAGGGCAGCCATATCATTGTGAAGAAGAAGTTCGCCGATCCGCGTGCCTACTTCTTCCAGAACCCGGATGGGCGTATCATCTTCGCCATCCCCTATGAGCGGGATTTTACCCTGATCGGCACGACCGACCGCGACTATACCGGCGATCCGGCCCATGTGCGTATCAGCGCCGAAGAGACGAGCTATCTGTGCAATGCGGCAAGCGAGTATTTCTCCGAGCCAGTCAAGGCTGAAGATATCGTCTGGACCTATTCAGGGGTTCGCCCGCTGTTCGATGACGGCGCATCGAAGGCGCAGGAAGCAACGCGCGATTACGTCCTGAAGGTGGAAGGCGCCGATGGCGAGGCACCGCTTCTTAACGTGTTCGGCGGCAAGCTGACAACCTATCGTCGCCTGGCCGAGCATGCGCTGGAAAAGATCGGTTCAGCCATTGGAGCAAAGGGCAACGCGTGGACAGCGTCTTCCCATCTGCCAGGTGGTGACTTCGGGGTGAATGGTTATGAGGAACAGGTGAAGGCGCTTTTGGCGCGCTACCCGTTCCTTGAGCGTGTGCATGGTGAGCGACTGGTGCGCAACTACGGTACGGATGCTGGCGAGTTGCTTGGCGCTGCATCGAGTGCTGCCGATCTCGGTCGCCACTTCGGTGGAACGCTCTACGAGATCGAGGTGCGCTGGCTGGTCGAACGTGAATGGGCCGTCACCGCCAATGACATCCTCTGGAGACGCACAAAACAGGGCTTGAGGTTGAGCGGCGATGAGGTGAGGGCGCTGCAAGACTATCTGGATGGTGTCGCCGGCAGTCATGTGAAGGCGATATAAAAATTCACACCGAAGGCTGGAGGAGGCTTTGGGTTTAGATGCTTGAATTGCGAAACGTCTCGAAGATGGTTGGCGGAGAATATCATATTCATCCGACGGACCTGACGTTGCAGCGTGGAAGCCTGAATGTGCTTCTTGGGCCAACGTTATCCGGCAAGACCACGCTCATGCGATTGATGGCGGGCCTCGATCGGCCAAGCGGCGGTGCGATCTTTTTCAACGGCGAGGATGTGACCGGGCGCCCGGTTCAGACGCGCAACGTTGCCATGGTCTACCAGCAATTCATCAATTATCCGGCGCTCACCGTGTATGAGAACATTGCGTCTCCCATGCGTGTGGCAGGCAAGGACCAGGCGACCATCGACAGGGAAGTCCGTAAGGCCGCAGATCTTCTGAAATTGACCCCTTATCTCGACCGCACACCGCTTAATCTGTCCGGTGGCCAGCAACAGCGTACGGCATTGGCACGCGCCATCGTCAAGAATGCCAATCTTGTGCTTCTGGACGAGCCGTTGGCCAATCTTGACTACAAGCTGCGCGAGGAATTGCGTCTGGAATTGCCGCGCATCTTTGCAGAGTCCGGTGCTATTTTCGTCTATGCGACAACAGAACCATCAGAGGCGCTTTTGCTCGGTGGCAATACGGCTACGCTGAGCGAAGGACGGCTGACACAATTTGGGAGGACTATCGATGTCTATCGCCGGCCGGTCGATATCGTTACCGCTGCCACTTTCGCCGATCCACCGCTGAACACGATAGAGGTGATGAAGACGAACGGCAGTTTTGTGCGCGCCGATCGCCAAGTGATGGCGGTTCCTGCCCATCTGGTGGCCATTCCGGATGGTCCCCTTACGATCGCCTTCCAACCACACCATCTGTTTCCCGCATCGCAGGCGCATACGGCGCAAGCCATCCATGCACGGACATTGATATCGGAAATCGCCGGATCGGAAAGTTTCGTGCATATCGAATTTGCCGGGCAACGTTGGGTGATGCTCGCACAGGGCATTCACGACATTGAACCCGACCGCGAGATAGAACTGTTCCTCGACACACAACATCTGATGGCTTTCGACGCAGACGGTCGCGCCATCGGTGTTGCTCCTGTCGGGCAGGTTTGAGGAGGGGCGATCATGGCACGCATCACGCTGGATCATATACGCCACGCCTACAGCGCCAAGGCGCAAGCCGCAGGCGATTACGCGTTGAAGGAAGTCCATCATGAATGGGAAGACGGCGGTGCCTATGCGCTACTCGGTCCATCCGGCTGTGGAAAAACGACGTTGCTCAACATCATTTCCGGCCTTATCCGGCCGTCGGATGGGCGCATTGCCTTCGACGGAACTGATGTTACCGATCTCGCCACGGAAGATCGAAACATTGCCCAGGTTTTCCAGTTCCCGGTCGTTTACGACACCATGACCGTCTACGATAATCTCGCCTTTCCGTTGCGCAACCGGCATGTACCGGAGGCAGACGTCGATCGGCGAGTTCGCGAAATCCTTGAAATGACCGATCTCGCGGGCATGGCGAAGCGCCGTGCGCACGGACTGACAGCTGACCAGAAGCAGAAGATTTCCCTGGCGCGCGGACTGGTTCGCTCGGATGTAAACGCCATTCTTTTCGATGAGCCGCTGACGGTCATTGATCCGCACATGAAATGGGTGTTGCGCTCTCAGTTGAAACGCCTGCATCGCCAGTCCGGCTTTACAATGGTCTATGTCACCCACGACCAGACGGAGGCGCTGACCTTCGCAGACAAGGTCGTGGTGATGTATGATGGGCAGATTGTCCAGATCGGCACGCCGGCGGAATTGTTCGAGCGGCCAAGCCATACATTTGTTGGTTATTTCATCGGTTCGCCGGGGATGAATGTCATCCCGGCAACGCTCGATGGGAACAGGGTCAAGCTTGGTGATGAGGTTCTTTCGCTCGACTTCACCCCCAAGACGAACGCCGGCGCCAAGACCGAACTAGGCATCCGACCGGAATTCGTTCGGATCGGCCGCGAGGGCATGCCCGTTACAATCAACAGGGTCGAGGATATCGGGCGTCACAAGATTGTTCGGGCCACATTCGCGGGGCAGGCAATAGCGATCGTGGTGTCGGAAGATGCGGACATTCCTGCTGAAGCGCGCGTTACGTTCGATCCCGGCGCAATCAGCATTTACGCAGATTCCTGGCGCGTCGGCAGGGAGGGCTGAGTGATGAACAAGACCTGGAATAACAAGGCCTGGTTTCTGGTGCTGCCGGTGCTCGTGCTCGTGGCGTTCTCGGCGGTCATCCCTTTGATGACCGTTGTGAACTATTCCGTGCAGGATACGTTCGGAAACAACGAATTCTTTTGGGCGGGCGCGGATTGGTTCGTGCAGACATTGCATTCCGACCGTTTTTGGGAAGCGTTGCAGCGCAATCTGATCTTCTCGATCATCATCCTGCTTCTGGAAATCCCGCTTGGTATTTTCATTGCGCTCAATATGCCGAAAAAGGGCATCGGTGTTCCTGTTTGCCTGGTCTTGATGGCGCTGCCATTGCTGATCCCGTGGAACGTGGTCGGAACAATCTGGCAGGTATTCGGACGTGTCGATATTGGCCTGCTCGGACGCACGCTTGCAGCGATCGGGCTCGACTACAACTACGTCCGCGATCCGATCGATGCCTGGGTCACCATCATCGTCATGGATGTCTGGCATTGGACGAGCCTCGTCGTGTTGCTTTGCTATGCAGGTCTCGTGTCGATCCCGGACGCCTATTATCAGGCGGCAAAGATCGATGGCGCCACTCGCTGGTCGGTGTTCCGCTATATTCAACTGCCGAAGATGAAGCGTGTTTTGCTGATCGCTGTGCTGCTGCGCTTTATGGACAGTTTCATGATCTACACCGAACCTTTCGTTGTCACGGGTGGTGGCCCCGGCAATTCCACGACGTTCCTGTCGATCGACCTCGTCAAGATGGCCGTGGGTCAGTTTGACCTCGGACCCGCTGCGGCCATGTCGATCATCTACTTCCTCATCGTCCTGCTGCTTTCATGGATCTTCTACACCGTGATGACCAGCGGCGACGAGAACGCATGAGGGGAGAGGACAACATGGCCCAGACAATCAAATACAAACCGGCTGGCAATTATTCGTGGGTTGTTTCGACGATCTACATCGTCTTCCTCCTGCTGCCCATCTACTGGTTGATCAACATGAGCTTCAAGGAAAATGCGGAGATTACCGGCACCTTCTCGCTCTGGCCGGTCAACCCGACACTGCGCAACTATACGATAATCTTCACAGATCCATCGTGGTACAGGGGCTATATCAATTCGATCACCTATGTTGCTCTGAACACGGTGATCTCGGTGCTTGCTGCGCTGCCGGCTGCTTACGCCTTCTCGCGTTACCGGTTCCTCGGGGACAAGCATCTGTTCTTCTGGCTGCTGACAAACCGCATGGCACCCCCTGCCGTTTTCGCGCTTCCCTTCTTCCAGCTCTATTCCGCGTTCGGGCTGATCGACACGCATATCGCTGTCGCACTGGCGCATTGCCTCTTTAACGTACCGTTGGCCGTTTGGATCTTGGAAGGTTTCATGTCCGGTGTGCCGAAGGAAATCGATGAGACGGCCTATATCGACGGCTATTCGTTCCCCCGTTTCTTCGTTCGGATCTTCATGCCACTGGTGGCGTCTGGCATTGGTGTTGCTGCCTTCTTTTGCTTCATGTTTTCGTGGGTTGAGCTCTTGCTTGCCCGCACGCTGACAACCACAGCGGCAAAGCCGATTTCAGCGATCATGACACGCACAGTATCGGCATCGGGCATGGATTGGGGAGTGCTTGCTGCAGCCGGTGTGCTGACCATCATTCCCGGCGCGCTCGTCATCTATTTTGTCCGCAACTATATCGCCAAGGGCTTCGCGCTCGGTCGCGTCTGAGAAGGGAGATTGGACATGAATTTTTCCTGGATGGCGTGGACATTGCCAACCGCATTGTTCTTCCTGACGATCCTCGTGCTTTTGCTCAGCATGGGCGTCTGGGAATATCTGGCGCCGGGTGGATCGCCACGTGTTGGCATTTTACGGTTTGAGACGACGAGGGGGGATCGTCTCTTCATCTCGCTGCTTGGTGCGGCGTTCATTCATCTCGCATGGCTGGGTTTTGTGGGACCCAACCTGTGGTGGGCACTTGGCCTCGCGGTGGTCTACGCCATAGGCGTTTTCCGCTTTGTATAGGCCGGGAGGATACAGATGGCCGGGTAACTGGCCGCCTGACGTTAAGACTGCAATCGCAAACCTTGGGAGGATATTATGCGAAGGCATCTATTAGCGACAACAGCAGGAATATTGTTGGCGATGGCGGGTTCCGCCTATGCCGGCATGGACGAGGCAAAGACCTTTCTTGACAAGGAAGTCGGGGAGCTTTCAACGCTGACCCGCGCCGATCAGGAAAAAGAAATGCAATGGTTCATCGATGCGGCAAAGCCTTTTGCCGGCATGGACATCAAGGTGGTCTCTGAGACCATCACCACGCATGAATATGAATCGAAGGTTCTGGCGCCAGCCTTTACCGCCATCACCGGCATCAAGATCACCCATGACCTGATTGGTGAAGGTGACGTTGTTGAAAAACTGCAGACGCAGATGCAGTCCGGCGAAAACATCTATGACGCCTATATCAACGATTCCGATCTCATCGGTACACATTGGCGCTATCAGCAGGCGCGCAGCCTGACCGACTTCATGGCCAACGAAGGCAAGGACGTTACGAACCCCGGCCTGGACATCGATGACTTCATCGGCAAGTCTTTCACAACGGCACCCGATGGAAAGCTCTATCAGTTGCCGGACCAGCAGTTCGCAAACCTTTACTGGTTCCGCTATGACTGGTTCAACGACGACAAAAACAAGGCGGATTTCAAGGCGAAATACGGCTACGATCTCG
Organism: Agrobacterium tumefaciens; assembly: GCA_025559845.1. NCBI lineage: Bacteria > Pseudomonadati > Pseudomonadota > Alphaproteobacteria > Hyphomicrobiales > Rhizobiaceae > Agrobacterium > Agrobacterium tumefaciens. Next base: position 524,369 of record CP048470.1, on the reverse strand, counting down.
GCGTTCCAGTCAACTGGTCGGCATATGAAGACATTGCCGAATTCTTCACCGGCCGCGAGGTCGGTGGCAAGAAGGTCTATGGCCACATGGACTATGGCAAGAAGGACCCGTCGCTCGGTTGGCGCTTCACCGACGCCTGGCTCTCCATGGCTGGTAATGGCGACAAGGGTATTCCGAACGGCAAGCCAGTTGATGAATGGGGCATTAAGGTTGACGAAAAGTCGCGTCCGGTCGGCTCGTGCGTCGCCCGCGGTGGTGACACAAACGGTCCAGCTGCTGTCTATTCGATCCAGAAATACCTGGACTGGATGAAGGCTTACGCTCCGGCCGCAGCCCAGGGCATGACCTTCTCCGAATCCGGTCCTGTTCCATCGCAGGGTGAGATCGCCCAGCAGATGTTCACCTACACCGCTTTCACCGCCGACTTTGTGAAACCCGGTCTGCCGGTCGTCAACGAGGATGGAACGCCGAAGTGGCGTTTTGCTCCAAGCCCGCACGGCGTCTACTGGAAAGATGGTATGAAACTTGGCTATCAGGACGCCGGTTCATGGACGCTCATGAAATCGACACCTGACGATCGTGCCAAAGCCGCCTGGCTTTACGCACAGTTCGTGACCTCCAAGACAGTCGACGTCAAGAAGAGCCACGTCGGCCTGACCTTCATTCGCGAATCCAGTATCCGGGACAAGAGCTTCACGGAGCGCGCACCGAAGCTTGGCGGTCTGGTCGAGTTCTATCGCTCGCCGGCCCGCGTGCAATGGTCGCCGACCGGTACAAACGTTCCGGATTATCCGAAGCTTGCACAATTGTGGTGGCAGGCCATCGGCGATGCGTCTTCCGGTGCAAAGACCCCGCAGGAAGCGATGGACTCGCTTTGCGCAGAGCAGGAAAAGGTGCTGCAGCGTCTTGAGCGCGCCAAGGTCCAGGGTGAATTCGGGCCTGCGCTGGCGGAAGAGCACGACATCGAATACTGGAACAAGGACGCAGTTTCGAAGGGTAATCTGGCACCACAGCTGAAGATTGCCGACGAAAAGGAAAAGCCTGTTACCGTCAATTATGACGAGCTGGTCAAAAGCTGGCAGAAGTAATTTCTGACGGCACATTCTAACCGGGGCGGCTTGCCGCCCCGGTCATTTGCATCTTGAAGGGAGTGACATAATGGGTGGGTATATTCTGGCGATCGACCAGGGAACGACATCAACGCGATCTATGGTTTTCGATCGCGATATGCGGGTCATCGGGGTCGGACAGCGAGAATTCCCCCAGCATTTCCCGGCATCTGGCTGGGTGGAGCATGAACCGGAAGATATCTGGAACAGTGTGGTTGAAACCATCCGCCTGGCGCTGGCAGACGCAGGTATCGGCGCCTCCGACATCGAGGCGATCGGCATTACCAATCAGCGCGAAACCACTGTTCTATGGGACAAGAATACCGGCGAGGCCGTCCATCGCGCCGTTGTCTGGCAGGATCGCCGCGCCGCGCCGGTGTGCGAGGAGTTAAAGAGACGCGGGCTGGAGCCGCTCTTTGCGAAAAAAACAGGGTTGCTTCTTGATCCTTATTTCTCGGGAACGAAGCTTGCATGGTTGCTCGACAGCGTAAGCGGTCTGCGTGAAAAGGCAGTCAATGGCGAGATATGTTTCGGAACTGTCGACAGTTTTCTGATCTACCGTCTCACAGGCGGCCGACGTCACGTGACCGATGCCACGAATGCGTCGAGAACGTTGATCTACAACATTGAAGAAAACGCCTGGGACGAAGAACTCCTGTCCATTCTCGATATTCCACGCGCCATGCTGCCGGAGGTACTGGATTGTGCTGCCGATTTCGGCATCACGGACAAGGCTTTGTTCGGCGCTGAAATTCCGATCCTCGGCGTGGCGGGCGACCAGCAGGCGGCCGTCATCGGCAACGCCTGCTTCGAACCGGGCATGATGAAGTCGACCTATGGTACCGGCTGCTTTGCGCTGCTCAACACTGGAACGGATCGCGTTGCATCGACCAACAGGCTGCTGACCACCATCGCCTACCGACTTAACGGTGTTACGACCTACGCGCTCGAAGGGTCGATCTTTATTGCAGGCGCGGCGGTGCAGTGGCTGCGCGACGAACTCGGGTTTATCTCTGTTGCGTCGGAGGTTAGTGCACTTGCCGAAAAGGCCGATCCCAACCAGCGGGTTTATTTGGTTCCGGCGTTCACGGGACTTGGGGCACCTTACTGGGACGCGGAAGCGCGCGGCGCCATTTTCGGTTTGACGCGTGGAACCGGGCCGGCCGAGTTTGCGCGCGCAGCACTGGAAAGCGTTGCCTATCAGACATTCGACCTGCTCGAGGCCATGCGCAAGGATTGGGCAGGCGATAACGGCAAGACGGTTCTCAGGGTCGATGGTGGCATGGTTGCTTCCGACTGGACCATGCAGCGGCTTGCCGATGTTCTTGCCGCACCCGTCGACCGCCCGGTTTTTCTCGAAACGACGATTTTGGGAGCGGCATGGCTTGCAGCGTCGCGTGCCGGTATCTGGCCGGATCAGGAAGGCTTTGCCTCGCATTGGAAGCGTGATCGTCGCTTTACGCCAGATCTCGATGGCGCTGAACGCGAGCGTGCTATCGCCGGCTGGCGAGACAGCGTGAGCAGATGCCTGTCGCGACCGGCATAACCAGGGTCATTATGCTTTTTAAGTCGACCGGCTCTTCCGGCCGACAGCTTCTCCAAGCGAGATGATCAGGGCGCAAATCGCGATGAGTACAAGCGAGGCTGCCGAAGCTGCGGGCAAGTCAGTCCCGGTTTCGGAAACCTTGCTGTAGAGAACCAGCGGAAGAATGTTCACCTGTGTGCCGACAAGAGCGAGCGCTGTACCATAGGCTCCAACCGCCACGGCAGACGTCAGGCAGAACGCGGCCACGAGGCTTGGTGCAATCTGCGGCAGCATCACATCGACCATCGCGCGGCCATTGCTGGCTCCAAGCGACCGCGCCGCAATCAGCTGGTTGCGGTCGAAATTGGTGATGGCGGGAAGCACGATAAGGACAACGCGCGGGACGAGATAATAGGCGTAGGCGAGCCCTAGGCCGAATGGTGAAAAAATGAAGCCCCCGACCACGGCTGGATCGAAGCCGAGTTCGGCAAGCAGCAGGGTTACGAAGCCTGAGCGCCCAAGCAAAAGAATAAAGCCATAGGCCACGATCAGCCCTGAAAATGTTAGCGGCAGAGAGATGGCAATCAATGCGGCCATCTTAAGCCGCGGTGCTAGGCGGGCTAGGGCAAGAGCGACGCAAAGCCCGACGATCAGGGAAAACAGGGGGGCGGCTGTTCCGAGAATAAGCGTTCCCTTTAATCCGTTCCAGAAGACCGGATCGTCGATCAATCGAACGAATGCGTTGCCGCTATCGGAAAATGCTCCAATCAGAACTGCACAGATGGGGAGGATGAAGAACACACCAAGGACTGTACAGCCAGGCAAGGCGAACAGTGCGAGTGCTTTTTTGGAGGCACGAACGCCCATCGAAATTCTCCTGATAGGGATGGCTGCCAGTTGCAGGCCAACGTTGTCTGCCCGTTGGCGTGCCACCCGCCGCCTTCATTGCGCGGCGGGTGACTGAGGCGTTGTTACTGACCCAGAACGGCTTTGGCCCAACCGGCATCAATTTCCGCCTTCTTGGCGGTTGCCTTGGCAATATCGAGTGGCTTGATCTGGGTGGCAGTCGGCATCTTGGCCGCGACAGCTTCAGGAAGCTTGATGTCGTTGACGGAGGGGCGGACATAGCCTTCGGCAAAGATCTTCTGACCTTCGTCGCTCATGACAAAGTTCAGCCACAGCTTGCCCGCATTGGGGTTCGGGCCATTCTTGACCAGTGAAATCGCATAGGGGGCCGCGGCCGATGCCTCCTCGGGAATGACGACCTCGATGCCATCTGCCATGCCATCGGTGAACTTCGCTTTCAGGCCATCGTTTTCGTAGCCGATCCAGATCGGGATTTCACCCTTCAGGAACTGAGCGTAAGGCGTTGTGCCGACGGTGCGAAGGACATTGCCTGCCTTGCTGAGCTTGCCGAGATAGTCGATGCCTGGTGTTACATCGTCCATGCTGCCGCCATTGCCGAAGCTTGCTGCGAAGGTGACAACCTGTCCCTGGCCTGTCGAACGCGGGTCCTGATAGACGATTGCATTCTTGTATTCGGGCTTAAGAAGATCGGCCCAGGTTTTCGGAACGTTTTTAACCAGCTTGGTGTTGACGAGGAAGGCAACACTCAACGTGTGAACCGTGAACCACTGGCCATCAGTCGCTCGAAGTGTCTCGGGCAAGCGGTCAAAGTTTGTTGGCTTGTAGCCTTCCACAACACCAGCCTTGGCGGCATCGAGCGCAGATGCGGCGAAGTAATAGGCCGTGTCGGCCTGCGGGCGGTTGCGGGATTTGTCGAGGGCAACAACTGTGGCTGCCGAGCCGAGATCGTTATAGACCATCTCCACACCCGGATAACGCTTCTGGAAAGCCTTGAACTGGCCTGCCCAGTTTGCCCACGTTGGGCCGGTGTCGAAGGACACGACGAGGCCTTCTTTCTGAGCGGCCTCATAAAGTGCTTTTTCACCCTGATAGAGTTCTGGGCCTTCAAAGGCGAGTGCGCTGGAGGCAAAGCTCAAGACTATGGCGCCTGCGGCCATGGTTGTCATGAATTGGCGTCTGTTCATGGTCGTACCTTTTTTGCTGAAATTCAGTTGGGGGGAAGAAGGCGTACTGCGTCTGGAGGGACCTGCACGGATGTCACAGCCTCCCTCAGATGCGTTTCCAGGCGGATGAGGCCGCCCTGAACATTGAGATCGATGCGACGGATCGGGCCGAGGTAACGATCGGCGGCCACAACCCCGGAGAAGACGCCGGTGGAGGTCCGCGCATCAGCGTCGAGTGCGGGAGTAATCCGTTCGGGGCGAACGAACACGGTCACCGCACCCCCCGGCGTGTGGCCTTTGGTGTCGCAGCGGAGTGTGCCGATCTCGGTCTCAACCAACCCGTCGGCGGCGATCGTGCCCTTCCAGAGGTTCGATTGGCCGACAAAAGCTGCCACATAAGCATTGGCTGGTGTTTCGTAGAGTTCCTGTGGGGTGCCGATCTGGATTAACCGACCGTCACGCATTACGGCGATCTTGTCGGCTATCGAAAGCGCCTCCTCCTGGTCGTGCGTCACGAGCAATGTGGCGATGCCTGAAGCGCGTTGAACGCGCAAAATCTCGTCGCGCATGTCTACACGCAGATTGGCGTCGAGGGCCGAAAGCGGCTCGTCGAGAAGAAGGCCTTGAGGTTCGAAGACCAGTGCGCGGGCAAGTGCAACGCGCTGCTGCTGTCCGCCTGAAAGTGCGGCGGGAACATCATCGGCCCGGTGGCTCATGCCGACACGGTCCAGCATGTCGATTGCCCGCGTGCGCCGTTCGGCTTTGGCTATGCCGCGTACCTTCAACGGATAAGCGACGTTTTCCCACAAGCGCATGTGGGGAAAGAGCGCGTAGTTCTGGAAAACGACACCAAGTCGCCGTCTCTCCGGAGACAGTGCGCTTACGTCGGTACCATCAATCAGAATGCGGCCGCTGGACGGGGTGATGAAGCCGGCAAGCAGCTTCAGGATTGTCGATTTGCCAGAGCCCGAGGCGCCGATGATGGCCAGAAGCTCACCAGGCCCGATCTCAAGCGACAGATCGAAGATGCCGGTTTTTGCGCCCGGATAGGTGAAGCTGACGTTTTCATATGTGAGCGTCATGCGGAAACTGCTTTCTTGTCGCCTGAAAATTTGGATGTGAGGCTGCTTGCCAGCGACGCGATGGCGGCGAGGAAAAGCAGCACGATGGTGGCCGCACAGGCAAAGCCAGTTGCGCCGTAAAAGGCTTGCAAAAGCACAACGGGGTAGGTGCGGGAGAGGAACCCGGAGATGAGGTTTGAAAGCTGAAATTCGCCAATCGACAAAGCCGCAACAGTCAGCATGGATGACATCAGACTGGGGCCAAGCAGCGGAATGACGATGTCGCGAAGTCTGGCGAGGAAGGAGGCGCCAAGCGTGGAGGCGGCATGTTCGTATTCGTCCAGCCGCAACTGCTCCATGTCGGCGACAAGCGCCGTGACTGTGTAGGGTAGCGTCAAGACAAGATGACCTGCCGCCAGTAGCCAGAAGCTGCCAAGCCACGGGAGCGTGTCGGATGAAAAGACAAGGATGAAGCCGAAGGCAAGAACGAGATCAGGGACCGCAACCGGAAGCAATGTCACCAGACGGGCCGCAAATCTGACACCGCCTCTGGCGCCCACCTGGATGGCATATGCGAAGGGCAGACCGATCAACATATTCAGGGCGCAGGTGACGCCGACGATCTGCAGGCTGGTGATAAAGGCTCGGCGAAAACTGGGGTCCGCCATAACCTCCTCATACCAGCGCCATGTGAAACCCGTTGGCAGAAGGGTGTTACTCCAGTTTTCGCCGAACGAGCCCAGTGCAAGCAAAAGCACGGGGGATACCAGAAAGATCAGATAGGCGATTGCAATGAAGGGCAAGAGGGCAGCCTCTTAAGCGTTGCGGTTCGATGTCCGTCGCCCTTCTAGTGATGCGATGTAATAGTTTGATGACAAATGGAAGAAAGCTTACATTTTGAAGAGAATTCGATTGGCGATGCGTTCCAGCACATCTTCAATGGTTTCGATGACAGGCACGCTGTCGACATGCGGAGCGCCTGCCATGGCAATCACCAACCGGTTGAACTGCAGCCCCAGCGCCATTTCGGACAGGGTACCGACGCCACCGCCGACAGCAACGAGCGCTACACACGCACGTGCAATAATTGCGTTACGGGCAGGACCTATGCCGGTGGCAATCGGTATAGCAACGAAAGGGTTGGCTGCTTGCCATTCCTCATCGGGCAATATCCCGATTGGCAAGCCACCACGTGAAGCATGCCCCTCACATGCCGCTTCCATAACGCCATTCTTTCCGCCGCAGATAAGCTGCAGGCCGTGATCCGCCATGGCTGAGGCAAGTTGGTAGGCTGTCTGTCGCTGTTCAACGGTTGCGTCTCGAGGTCCGATGATGCCAATCGGAACCCGCTTGAGCAAGCGATGCCCGGCAAGACACTTCAAGGCTTCAAGTGGCGTCACGGCCGAACCGCTTCTGTTGTCGGGAGCATCGTTATCCAACCATTCCAACCGGGAAGGATCGAAGACTTTTCCAGTACCGTGCAGGCGTTTTTCCTGTGCGTTCCAGCGCAATTCCACCATAATGATTTTTGCTCCGTTCAATTCTTAAAACTGTCATGTAGTTTGTAATATAAGTGACATTAATGGGAGTTTTATGACAAGAGATGACATGCCAGAGAATAGCGAGCTGACGCCGCGCCAGACCGAGATATTGCAACTGGTGGGGGAGCATGGATATGCAACGCTGGAGACCCTTTCTCAGCGCTTCGATGTTTCCGTACAATCGATAAGGCGAGACATAATCCAACTCGACAAGCTCCGTTTGTTGCAACGCTTTCACGGCGGAGCGGGGCCTATGGATTCGACCGTTCGTCTTGGATATGCCGAAAAGACGATGCGGGCAGCGGCTGCCAAGGAGAGAATAGGACGTTCGGCCGCAAACTTGGTGCCTGATGGCGCAGCAATCTTCCTGGACGTCGGTACCACCGTAGAAGCCGTCGCCAGAGCTCTCAAGGAACGCGCTATCCGTTTGCATGTCTTTACCAACAGTCTTGCTTGCGCGATGCTTCTGACCGGGGAACCCGACCTGCACCTTCATGTCTTTGGTGGCTCTTCGCGCGGCGCTGACGGTTCACTTGTCGGCGCTAGAACATTGGCTGAGATCGAAACAATCCACTTCGATTTCGCATTCATCGGTTTTTCCGGCTTTGCGACGGATGGCACGATCCTCGACTACGATCTTGAAAAGATCGCAATCAAGCAGGCGGCAATGCGGCGTTCGGTCCAGTCAGTTCTGGTTGGTGATCATTCGAAGTTTGCTCGCAAGGCAATCGCGACAGTGGGGAGCCCCCGCGATTTCTCCCATCTTGTCACCGATCTTGCGCCTCCGGATTTTCTCCTGTCTTCTTTCGCCAAAGCAAAGCTCGAAGTCGTCGAAGCAGGTTGATGGATCTGACCTGCAAAACGGCACTGTAGCGTCTGGCAACCACGTCAGGCGTTTTTCATCGTTGCTGTTACGATTCCCGGCTGTGATGCGGGCACTGCGTTCAACCGGTGTGACTAATCGTCAAAGTAAATGACTTGGAAGCAAGACCTTCCGCGATAAGTGAGCGATGATCCGTTTCGGTTGCACGTTGCAGTCTCTGCCCTGTTAATTGTTTCAATAATCGCAATTCATTCGCAATTATTATTGCAATTCTGTGCCGCGTTCGGTTGGGCTAGTTATAGCTCCAACAGAGACGCGACGGACACACCGGACAATACCAGAGCTACACCGGTCACGCCCAAGCGACGACGTTTCAACCCAGCCGCCTTTGGCCATCATTTTACGGAGAACCACCATGTCGAAGCTTGAAGTCCTGACCCCCGCCAACAGCCAGCTCATCTTCATCGACCAGCAGCCGCAGATGGCTTTCGGCGTCCAGTCGATCGACCGCCAGACGCTGAAGAACAACGTCGTCGGCCTCGCCAAGGCTGCCAGGATCTTCAACATCCCGACCACCATCACCACGGTCGAAACCGAAAGCTTCTCCGGCAACACCTTTCCGGAACTGCTGGCAGTGTTTCCGGAAAACGACATTCTCGAGCGCACCTCGATGAACTCCTGGGATGACCAGAATGTCCGTGATGCGCTGGCCAGGAACGCCGCCAACGGTCGCAAGAAGATCGTGGTTTCCGGCCTCTGGACGGAAGTGTGCAACACGACCTTCGCGCTTTCGGCGCTGCATGATGTTGCCGATTACGAGATCTACATGGTGGCTGATGCCTCCGGCGGCACGTCGCTCGATGCGCATAAATACGCGATGGACCGCATGGTCCAGGCCGGTGTGATCCCGGTAACCTGGCAGCAGGTTCTTCTGGAATGGCAGCGCGACTGGGCCCGCAAGGAAACCTACGATGCGGTGACGTCGCTGGTGAAGGAACATTCGGGCGCTTACGGCATGGGCATCGATTATGCCGTCACCCACGTCCATGGCGGTGCAGAACGCGTCAAGCACGGCAAGCGCATCGGACCAAACCCTGCCAAGTAAGGCAGATCTGGATTTTTCGGCAGGGTGCGGCGAACCGCCCGCACCCTGCCAGCCGCATCGTTCATTTCATAATCGGCAATTCAATCGAAATCAGTGTTGCAATTGTTGGTCGCGATGACGCGCGTTACCTTCCTTCCATCGAAACACGGACGCGGCCGGTAAGCAGCAATCGTCCAGGAGCAGACCATGACCGGATTTCCCCTCTTCAATCGCCGCAGCGCCCTGATCCTCGGCGGAACACTCGCGGCGGCCGCCGCATTTCCAACACGGCCGATCATGGCGGCAACGGCCACAGCAACCACCTCGAACATCAATTCCGCGAACGGAGACAAGACAATGAGCACGATCACCACCAAGGACGGCGTAGAGATTTTCTATAAGGACTGGGGTCCGAAGGATGCCCAACCGATCATGTTTCACCACGGCTGGCCGCTGTCTTCGGACGACTGGGACGCCCAGATGCTGTTCTTCCTGTCGAAGGGATACCGGGTTGTTGCCCATGACCGGCGTGGCCATGGCCGCTCTGCCCAGGTGGCGGACGGTCACGACATGGACCATTACGCTGCCGACGCCTTTGCTGTTGTCGAGGCGCTCGATCTGAAGAACGTCGTGCATATCGGTCACTCGACCGGTGGCGGTGAGGTTGCCCGGTATGTGGCCAAGCATGGCGAGCCTGCCGGTCGTGTTGCCAAGGCCATTCTGGTTTCGGCCGTTCCGCCGCTGATGCTGAAGACGCCAGAAAATCCAGAGGGTTTGCCGATCGAGGTGTTTGACGGGTTCCGCTCAGCCCTTGCGGCCAACCGGGCGCAGTTCTTCCGCGACGTTCCGGCCGGTCCGTTCTACGGCTTCAACCGTGATGGCGCGACGGTTCAGGAAGGGGTGATCCAGAACTGGTGGCGTCAGGGTATGATGGGTGGTGCCAAGGCACATTACGATGGCATCAAGGCCTTCTCCGAGACCGACCAGACCGAAGACCTGAAGTCGATCAGCGTTGCGACCCTGGTGCTGCATGGTGAAGACGACCAGATCGTGCCGATCGTCGCTTCCGCCCACAAGGCGGTCAAGCTTCTGAAAAACGGTACCCTGAAAACCTATCCAGGCTTCTCGCACGGTATGCTCACCGTCAACGCAGACACGCTCAACGAGGATATCCTCGCTTTCATCAAAGCGTGATATGAGCCATGGCCGTAGCAGGAAACTGCTGCGGCTATTTTTGCTATGCTATTTTCTGATCTGAAACGTGTGCTCTACTGCGGGGAAAAGTCCCTCGCGTACCTCGGCCGCATAAGCTTCCGCCGCAGTTGAGACAAGTGGGCCAAGATCGGCGAAACGTTTGACGAATTTCGGTTTGAAGTCAGCAAACAATCCAAGCATGTCGTCCGAGACCAGAACCTGACCGTCGCAGGCCGGCGAGGCGCCAATACCAATTGTCGGTGCTGACACGCTTGCCGCTATTTCACGGGCAAGGGGCTCCACCGTTCCTTCCACGACGATTGCAAAGGCTCCGGCGCGGTCAACGGCAATGGCGTCGCGCCGGATCTTCTCGGCTTCCTCATCTGTGTGTCCAAGGGACCGGAAGCCGCCGGCTGTGTTGACCGATTGGGGCATCAGCCCAACATGACCGAAAACGGGAACGCCGCGTGCAACAAGGAAAGCAATCGTTTCTGCCATCTCCTCGCCGCCCTCGAGTTTTACACCGTCGCAGCCCGTTTCCTGCATCAGGCGTACGGCACTGCGAAACGCCTGTTCTTTTGATTCCTGATAGCTACCAAAAGGAAGATCAACGATAACGCAGGCATGCTCAACCCCGCGCATGACGGCTCGGCCATGCGCTACCATCATATCCATCGTGACGCCAACCGTCGTATCCATGCCGTAAAGTACCATGCCAAGGGAATCGCCTACTAGCAAAAGGTCACAATGGGGATCGAGCAGCCGGGTGATCGGTGTCGTATAGGCCGTCAGGCAGACAATACGCGCATTGCCTTTCATCTTTCGGATGGAGGCTGTGGTCAGCCTCTTCTGCTTGCCTTGTGCACTCATCAGGCAGCCTTTCCATTGGTGGACTTGTCTGCCCCGATTACCCTGTTGTCGAGAAGGCGTGTAGCGCCAATCCGCACGAAGAGTGCAACGAGAACAGGACCAGATTGCAGAGATGTCAGTGGCGTGAGAGTGAAGGGATCGCAGACGGCGACGACTTCGGGTGTCGCCAACGGTTCGTCTGCAATGAAGCGCGTGATCGCAGCTTCGAATGCAACCGGGTCGTCACATCCAGACTGATAAAGTCGCTCGGCTTCATTGAGCGCTCGAGGCACGATGACAGCTGCTCTTCGCTGGTCACTGCTCAGGTAGACATTGCGGGACGAGCAGGCCAGGCCATCGCTCTCACGCACCGTGGGCACGGCAACAACACGAACCGGTTGGGCGAGATCCTCAACCATACGCTTGATCAAGGTCACCTGCTGGTAGTCTTTCTCTCCGAAATAAGCGGCGTCTGGCTGAACCAGATTGAACAGCTTCGTCACCACAGTCGAAACGCCCGCAAAGTGCCCAGGGCGGACGGCTCCTTCCAGTTGGCTGCCAAGTTCGGGAACATCCACCACCGTCTGCATGGGGCGTGGATACATCTCGCTGACATCGGGAGCGAACAGAATGTCGACACCGGCAGCCTCGAGCATTGAGCTGTCACGGTCGAGATCGCGAGGGTAACGTGCCAGATCCTCGTTGGCACCAAATTGCAGCGGATTGACAAAGATGGAGACCACCGTCGCGTCGTTTTCCGCCTGGGCATGAGCAACCAGCGTCATATGACCAATATGAAGAAAACCCATCGTCGGAACAAAACCGACTTTTTTACCGTCACGCCGGAGTACGGCGATATGTTCGCGCAGTTCACCAACGGTTTTGACCAGACGCATGTTTGTCCCTCCCTGTTCCGCCAGCATGTCCCGGCGAAAGGCAGCGGATAGAACGCGATTTGCCGAAGGGCGTCAACGCGTGTACGGGGATAATATCGATTAAGCAGAAGCCGTCATATCTTGGGTGATTTGAGCCACTGCGGTTTTCTTTTTTCGGCAAAAGCTGACCTGCCTTCGATCGCATCCGCGCTTTTGCTGATGGCGGCGATTGTCCGCTCCGCAAAAGCGAACCGCTCGTCGGTCGCCATGTCGCGCAGCTGCGACATTGCCCGTTTGCCTGCAGAAAGCGCCTCCGGTGAATTTTGTCGCAACAGAGTGAGTGCGTCCTCAACAGCGTCATCAAGGTCTCTGAGGGAAACACAGTCGTTGATCAAACCGCATTCCCTGGCCTCGGTCGCGCTGATTGGCTGCCCCAGATAAGCCATCTCCTGAAGTCGCCGAAGTGGTATTCTTTCCAGAAGTTTGGCCGCCACCATCACCGGAAAGAGCCCCACACGCACCTCAGGTAACCCAAATTCTGCATGGTCGGCTGCGTAGGCGAGGTCGCAGGCGGCAACAATGCCGATACCGCCCGCCAAAACATTACCGCCAATGCGTACGATGACGACTTTGTCGCAGTTTTCTATGGCACGGATGACGTCTGCTATCGGGTTCGTGCCGGATTGCGTGAGGAACATCCCACCTGCATTTTCCTTGAGATCGGCCCCGGAGCAGAAGCTCCATTCGCCACTGGCTGTTATTACAACGGCGCGCAATGAATTGTCGCCAGACGCCTGATTGATTGCGTTCGCCAAAGCCTCGGTCATCGCTACATTCAGGGCGTTGTGAACCTGTGGCCGGTTCAACGTCAGCCAGAGAACGTCGCCGCGGTTATCTACCAGCAATTCATCCGCCATCGGTGTCTCCTCGAATACCTGCCGCGAGCAGCGCTTTTCCCGCCTTGGCGGCATTTGCCCGTCCTAGGTTGCGGCTGATCCAGTCCCCGGTTTTTGCGATCGTCATCAGATCGACGCCTGTTTCGATGCCGAGGCCCTGTAGCAGGTAGAGAAGATCTTCAGTCGCAACGTTTCCGCTTGCGCCAGGTGCAAATGGGCAACCACCGAGGCCAGCGACAGAGGCATCAAAGACCGAGATTCCTTCCTCAAGCGATGCCAACACATTCGCCAGTCCCTGACCGTAGGTGTCGTGGAAATGCATCGCGAGTTTGTCGCGCGCAGCGTAGGTCGCCACCCGGTCTATGATCGTTCGGATCTGGCCTGCCGTACCCACGCCAATCGTGTCACCGAGCGATATTTCGTTACATCCCATGGCCAGAAGTGCATCAGTCATCGCCACGACATTCTCGGGTGGCACAGCGCCATCATATGGGCAGCCAGCGATGCAGGATACGTAGCCTCGTATTTTGAAGTTCCACTTGTGCGCCGTCTCCACGACTTCACGCAATCGGATCAGGCTTTCAGCGCGAGAGCAGGCGATGTTGTGCTGGCTGAAACCTTCAGACGCGGACACGAAAACAGCAATCTCCTGAACTCCAGCTTCGATCGCCGCCACAAGGCCTTTCATGTTGGCAACAAGCGCCGGGTAGGCGACACCGGGGCGCGGTCTCAGCCCATGATAGACATCACGGCTATCTGCCATTTGGGGAACCAATCTGGGTGAAACGAATGCCCCCGCTTCCACGACGGTCAATCCTGCCGCCGCAAGACGTTCTATCAACTCTATCTTCACAGAGGCTGGGACCAATGCGGGTTCGTTTTGCAGCCCATCACGCGGACCGACCTCGACGATTTTGACTGCGGCTGGCCATCCCATCTCACGTGGCCTCCGGTTCGAAGTCCAACAACACCTTGCCCGCTTCGACCATGTCGCCTTCAGCACAGTTGAATGCGGTTACCCTGCCGTTTGACGGTGCACGAATGGTATGCTCCATCTTCATTGCTTCCATAACGACAAGAGCTTCGCCGGCCTTGACTTTGGCACCCTTCTTTCCAAAAACCGAGCGAACAAGGCCGGGCATCGGTGCCTCCAGCCCACCTGATGGTTGACTGGTGGTCTCGTCGTCGGCCAGTTCGCATTCGCAGACCCGAAAGTGCCTGCCCCTGATGAAGAGATCATGGGTATGATCGCCTGAGAAAAAATAGGCGCTTTCTTGCCGGTCGCCGATCGTAGCTCTTAACAATCCGTCCTCGGTGAGACGGCCGGAGATCATGACCTTCTTCCCACCAATATCCAGAAGCAGAGTGTCGGCACCATGCGTGACGGCTAACATCAACTCCTGTCCATCCACCTTGAAGTGCAGCGTTTGGCGAGCGGGCGCATTCATGCGAAAGGCAGTTGGGACGTTCCATGGGCTGTAAGGATCTGTTTCTGAACCAACGCGCTTGGTGCGGACTAGAAGAAGGCCGAGTGCCGCAGTCGCGAGTTCGGATTGCGTCGGCTCTTCCAAAGAGAAGAGTGCACCTTCATTGCGGGTTATGAAACCTGTATCGAGTTTGGCGTTCTCGAAGGCTTCCAGGCTAACAATTTTCGCAAGGAACGCGGCATTGTTGGTGACGCCTGCGACAGCCAGTTTCTCGAGGGCAAGGCGCATCCGATTGACGGCGGAGGGACGGTCTGTGTCCCAAACGATCAGTTTTGCGATCATCGGGTCATAATGCACTGAAATGATGTCGCCTGCCTCAATGCCGCTGTCGATCCGGAGATGAGGGCTTTGATCTGGGAAGATGAGGTGGCTGACCGTACCCGTCGACGGAAGGAATTCATGGCTCGGATCTTCGGCGTAAATGCGGGCCTCGATTGCGTGACCCTTGATCCGTAGTTCAGTCCATTCATCCGGCAACGCCTGTCCATCGGCGACGCGAATTTGCCATTCGACCAGATCAAGGCCGGTGATGAATTCCGTAACCGGATGCTCGACCTGGAGCCGGGTATTCATTTCCATGAAATAGAAATCGCCGGAGCTATCGAGAAGAAACTCTATCGTGCCAGCGCCTCGGTAATCTATGGCGCGTGCCGCTGCGATGGCAGCAGCGTACATTCGTGTGCGCAGGCTATCAGAAAGACCCGGGGCTGGCGCCTCTTCGATGACTTTCTGATGCCGCCGCTGGATCGAACAATCACGCTCAAACAATGAAACGCAATTGCCATGTGCGTCGGCGAAAATCTGCACCTCCACATGCCGCGGTCGGCTCAGATATTTCTCGATCAGCATACGATCGTCGCCGAACGCGGCGAGCGCTTCACGTTTTGCCCCAGCAAGCTCCGCGGCAAACTCTTTCCGCTTCTTGGCGACACGCATACCCTTGCCACCGCCACCTGCGGAGGCTTTGATCAATACCGGGTAGCCGATGCCATCAGCTTCTGCTTGGAGGGTTTCGGGGCCCTGTTCGTCTCCGTGATAGCCCGGAACAACAGGAACACCCGCCTTTGCCATAAGTGCCTTGGCTTCACTTTTACCGCCCATAGCGACTATGGCGGCGGCCGGTGGACCTATGAAGACTAACCCGGCCTCGGTACAGGCCGCCGCGAAGCCGGCATTCTCAGAAAGAAAACCGTAGCCGGGATGAATAGCCTGCGCGCCGCTCTTTTGTGCGACTTCAATAATTTTAGCGCCATCGAGATAGGATGAGCGGGCAGGCGCGGGGCCAATCTCGAAGGCTTCATCGGCCATTGTCACGTGCATGGCATTGCGATCAACCTCGGAGTAGACCGCGACTGTTGTGATACCCATCTTTCGGGCGGTTCGGATGATCCGGCAGGCGATCTCGCCACGATTGGCAATCAGTATTTTGGAAAACATGACGACCTCACATCCTGAACGTGCCGAAGGAAGTGGGTTCGATCGGCGCATTCAACGCTGCTGAAAGCCCGAGCCCTAAAACCAGGCGCGTGTCTTTCGGGTCGATGATGCCGTCGTCCCAAAGGCGTGCACTGGCGTAATAGGGATGTCCCTCACGTTCGTATTTTTCCCGGATCGGCTGCTTAAACGCGTCTTCGCCCTCTGTT
Source organism: Agrobacterium tumefaciens (assembly GCA_025559845.1). Taxonomy (NCBI): domain Bacteria; kingdom Pseudomonadati; phylum Pseudomonadota; class Alphaproteobacteria; order Hyphomicrobiales; family Rhizobiaceae; genus Agrobacterium; species Agrobacterium tumefaciens. The sequence continues at coordinate 508,252 of CP048470.1, read as the reverse complement.
GACCAGTGGCGGCCATCTGCTTCGATGCCATCACGGCGCACCTGTGCCAACACTGATGCTGCCTGTTCTCCGCCCATCACCGAAATGCGCGCGTTCGGCCACATCCACAAAAAGCGCGGGGAGTAGGCTCTGCCGCACATCCCGTAGTTACCAGCGCCGAAAGAGCCGCCTATAATGACAGTGAATTTGGGAACACGCGCGCAGGCAACGGCGGTGACAAGTTTTGCCCCGTCTTTTGCAATGCCACCAGCTTCGTAGGCGCGGCCGACCATAAAACCCGTGATGTTCTGCAGAAAGACGAGCGGTATGCCGCGCTGGCAACACAGTTCTATAAAGTGCGCGCCTTTGAGTGCTGATTCAGAAAACAGGATGCCGTTATTGGCGATGATGCCGACCGGATAGCCGTGAATATGCGCAAAGCCGCAAACCAGAGTTGTCCCATACAACGCCTTGAATTCATCGAATTCTGAGCCATCCACCAGCCGGGCGATAACTTCGCGAACCTCGAATGGCTTGCGTGTATCGGCCGGAACGATGCCGTAAAGCTCGTCTGGTGGAAATAGTGGCTCGGTTGGAGGTCGGATTTCGAGTTGGTTTTTTTTGCTGCGATTGAGGCCCGCGACGATCTGGCGGGTGATGGCCAGGGCGTGCCTGTCGTCACGCGCGTAGTAGTCCGTAACGCCGGACTGGCGTGAGTGCACGTCCGCGCCACCCAATTCTTCAGCGGTGACGACTTCGCCGGTGGCCGCCTTTACCAGAGGTGGTCCCCCGAGGAAAATCGTACCCTGATTTTTGACAATGACGGATTGGTCGCTCATGGCAGGGACATAAGCGCCACCCGCCGTACAACTTCCCATCACGACGGCGATCTGGGCAATTCCCTGGGCCGACATGGTCGCCTGGTTGAAAAAAATCCGGCCAAAATGATCGCGATCCGGAAAGACTTCATCCTGGTTGGGGAGGTTTGCTCCGCCAGAATCCACCAGGTAGATACAGGGAAGCCGGTTTTCGCGGGCAATCTCCTGGGCTCGAAGATGCTTCTTGACCGTCAAGGGATAGTAGGTCCCACCTTTGACCGTCGCGTCATTGGCAACAACCATGCATTCACGACCGGAAATGCGCCCGATGCCTGTGATGATCCCGGCTGCGGGGACGGGCTCATCATAGACGGCGTGCGCGGCAAATTGCGACAACTCCAGAAAGGGGCTGCCCGGATCGAGAAGGGCATCGATGCGGTCACGGACCAGAAGTTTGCCGCGCCCCAGGTGTTTCACGCGCGATTTCTCGCCACCTCCCTGCGATATCTGCTGCACATGATGTTGCAGGTCATGGACAAGAGAGGACATGAAGCTGGTGTTGTCGGCAAACGAGGGGTCTCGTAACAGGCTGGATGAAAGCTTCATGGTTCGCCTCACATATTGCCTTTGACAAGTTCACGTCCGATCAGCATCCGCCTGATTTCACTGGTGCCAGCGCCGATTTCGTAAAGCTTCGCATCCCGTAGGAGGCGCCCGGCTGGACTTTCATTGACATAGCCCGCCCCTCCAAGCAGTTGGATGGTGTCGAGTGCGACTTGCGTTGCCCGTTCAGCGGCAAACAGGATGGCGCCTGCCGCATCCTGCCGCGTGATGCGGCCGCTGTCGCAGGCTTTTGCAACAGCGTAAACATAGCTCCGCGAGGCGTTCATCGCCGTGTAGATGTCGGCAATTTTTCCCTGCACAAGCTGGAATTCACCGATTGGTTTGCCAAACTGTTGGCGTTCGCGGCTGTAGGGCAGGACCAGATCGATGGCCGCCTGCATAATGCCGACGGGACCTGCGGCAAGCACTGCCCGCTCGTAATCAAGGCCACTCATCAACACCGTTACGCCGTCGTTGAGTTTGCCGAGGACATTGTCTTGCGGCACCTCGCAATCTTCGAAAACCAGTTCCGAGGTCGGAGAGCCGCGCATGCCAAGCTTGTCGAGCTTCTGCGCAGGTCGAAAGCCGGGAAACTCCTTCTCAATCAGGAAAGCGGTAATGCCGCGTGGGCCAGCCGACACATCCGTCTTGGCATAGACCACCAGCGTATCGGCCTCGTGCCCGTTGGTAATCCACATTTTGGAGCCGTTCAGGACATAATGATCGCCTTTTCGCTCTGCCTTCAGCCGCATCGAAACAACGTCCGACCCGGCTTCCGTTTCGCTCATGGCGAGCGAACCGACATGCTCACCGGAGATCAGTTTTGGAAGATAACGCCGTTTCTGTTCGTCCCGTCCCCAGCGATGAATCTGGTTGATGCAAAGGTTGGAATGGGCACCATAGGATAGACCGATCGCAGCGGAAGCGCGGCTGATCTCCTCCATCGCCACGCAATGGGCCAGATAACCCATATTTGCACCGCCATATTCTTCAAAGGCGGTGATGCCGTGCAGCCCTAAGCGGCCCATCTCTGGCCAGAGTTGACGCGGAAACTTATCTTCCCGATCAATCGCGTCGGCATGGGGAGCAATCCTGTCATCGGCAAAAGCCCGGACACTTTCGCGCAGGGCAGCGATTTCCGGCGCAAGGTCGGCATCGAAAATGGCGGCGAGGTTCGAGCTCATCGCGTGTGTTCCTCCTCCGGCGGCTCTTCCTCACCGCCCTCTTGTGAACTGCCAGTACCTCCTCCGCACCGGCACTCCCTTTATGCGTCGTCGCCCCCTGTAAATGCAGCCGAGCGGCGCACGAATGTCTTAATGGCAAAATTGGACTGGATACGAGAGACACCGGGAACGGTTGTCAGAAAATCCAGAAGCTGCTGGTAATGTGGCAGATCTCGCACCATCGCATGAATGAGATAGTCGGAACTTCCGCTTGTCTGATAGCCGCCCACGACTTCCGGAATAGAGGCGACATGATGTTCGAAGGTGGTCAGTGCTTCCTTGATCTGCCGTTCGAGTGTCACCGAAATGAAGACGCCCATGTTGCCGAGCAGACGGTTCTCATCGAATACAGCCGTATATCCGCGAATGATGCCCTCTTCTTCCAGCTTTCGAACGCGACGCAAGGTCGGTGTAAAGGAAAGGCCGATGCGCGATGCAAGATCACGCCAGCTTATACGGCCGTCGTCGCCAAGCACATGCAAAATCTTCTGGTCGAAACTGTCGAGCTCAATCATGGATCATTTGCTCTATGATATCGGGCATTGTTGGATCAAAGATATCGCGAAGTGCAAAACTGTCAATCAAAATAGCTTTGAAATGAATTCGAGATAGTGATAGCGTTCACTATCCGTAGTTGTCTGAACTGTGTGTTCGGCAGCATTGGATCGGTCGCAGCCTGGAGGAGGTTGCGGTCAAGGTTCGGGCTCTTTCCAGGGAGGTGGAAAGTGACTGTGCATGACCCCGTGGTTATCGTCGGGGCCGCTCGCACTGCGATGGGCGGTTTCCAGGGCGACTTTGGTTCGGTTGCGGCTCCAGATCTGGGGGCTGCAGCGATCCGCGCTGCCGTCCAGCGATCAACACTTTCTTTTTCTGAAATCGACGACGTTGCAATGGGCTGCGTTCTGACCGCTGGTCAGGGACAGGCGCCGGCACGACAGGCAGCGATCGCCGCAGGCATTGTTCATTCCACAAGTGCTGTCACCATCAACAAGATGTGTGGATCAGGGATGCGAGCGACGATGCTGGCGCATGATCAGATCGCGGCCGGAACATCTGACATCGTTGTCGCCGGCGGCATGGAGAGCATGACCAACGCACCCTATCTGCTTGATCGGGCCCGCTCGGGATACCGTCTCGGCCATGGCAAGGTGACGGATCACATGTTTCTCGATGGGCTTGAAGACGCCTATGACAAGGGTCGTCTCATGGGAACCTTTGCCGAGGATTGTGCCGAAGCCTATCAGTTCACACGCAGCATGCAGGACGATTATGCTTTGACCTCGCTGGAACGTGCACGTCGTGCCATTGCCGACGGCGCTTTCGCAGAAGAGATAGCGGCCGTCTCGAATTCCTCAGGCCGGCAGATCGATGTCGATGAGCAGCCTGGCAAGGCAAGGCCGGAAAAGATTCCATTGTTGAAACCTGCTTTTCGCGAAGGCGGAACGGTGACGGCCGCTAACTCCAGCTCGATTTCCGATGGTGCAGCGGCGCTGGTCCTTATGCGCCGCTCCGATGCCGACAGGCGCGGCTTGCAGCCGCTGGCGACAATCGCGGGGCACGCTACATTTGCGGATGCTCCGGCGAGATTTCCGACCGCGCCAGTTGGTGCTATCCGGCGGCTTACGGATAGGACCGGTTGGCAATTGGGTGAAATCGATCTGTTCGAAATCAACGAAGCTTTTGCCGTGGTGGCAATGGCCGCCATGCGCGATCTCGATCTGCCGCACGATAAGGTGAATGTGCATGGTGGTGCCTGCGCGCTTGGCCATCCGATTGGTGCATCCGGGGCAAGGATCATAGTCACGCTGCTTTCCGCATTGAAGCGGCACGCACTGAAGCGCGGCGTTGCTGCCGTCTGCATTGGCGGTGGTGAGGCCACAGCTTTCGCCGTCGAACGTCATTGAGGGCCGATCATGATATTGAACGACGCCCAGCAGCAGATCAGAGAAGTGGCCCGCGATTTTGCCCGAGAACGTCTGGCACCCGGTGCCAGCTTACGTGATCGGGAGAGCCGTTTTCCGCGGAGCGAATTGAAAGAAATGGGCGAACTCGGTTTCCTTGGAATGCTTGTGCCGGAGACCTACGGGGGATCGGAAACCGGTGCCGTCGCCTATGCCTTGGCACTTGAGGAAATTGCCGCTGCTGACGGCGCCTGTTCCACCATCATGAGCGTGCACAATTCTGTTGGCTGCGTGCCGATCCTGAAATTCGGAACGGACGAACAAAAAAAGCGATTTCTGCCGAAACTCGCTTGCGGCGAATGGATAGGCGGCTTCGCTCTGACTGAACCGCAGGCGGGATCAGACGCTTCCAATCTGAAAACCCGGGCCCGGCGAGACGGCGATAGCTACGTCCTTAACGGTTCGAAACAGTTCATCACCTCGGGAAAGAATGGCAACGTCATTATCGTGTTTGCCGTTACCGATCCAGATGCCGGCAAGAAGGGCATCAGCGCCTTTATCGTGCCAACAGATACACCAGGCTATGAGGTGGTGAGAGTAGAGGAAAAACTAGGCCTTCACGCGTCAGACACGTGCCAGATCGCCTTTACGGACATGACCGTCCCCGCCGCACTGCGGCTGGGGGAAGAAGGAGAAGGTTATCGGATCGCGCTTGCCAATCTTGAGGGTGGTCGCATCGGTATTGCTGCCCAGGCCGTAGGTATGGCCCAAGCCGCATTTGAGGCTGCCCGCGATTACGCGCGCGGGCGCTCGGCTTTTGGAACAGCGATTGTTGACCATCAGGCGGTCGCCTTTCGGCTTGCGGATATGACGACCAATATCGAGGCCGCGCGCCAGCTTGTCCTGCATGCCGCCGCTCTGAAGGAAGCGGGAGAGCCCTGCCTTTCGCAGGCCTCCATGGCGAAGCTTTTTGCGTCCGAGATGGCCGAACGGGTGTGCTCCGACGCCATCCAGATCCACGGCGGTTACGGCTACATGGCGGATTATCCGGTGGAGCGGATTTATCGCGATGTGCGCATCTGCCAGATTTACGAGGGGACAAGCGATATCCAGCGCATGGTGATTGCGCGAAATCTCTAGCAGTTGTTTCGCCGTCTGGAGGAGAGACGGCGGTGGAAGGAGGAAAAACGCATGACCGAAACCACCCGCCTGAGCCTGCATGTTCCCGAACCGGCAGTTCGTCCGGGCGATCAGCCAGATTTTTCCAATGTGAAACTGCAAAGGGCAGGGGCCGTCCCTCGTCCGGAGGTGGATGCCGCGCCGGAGACCATTCGCGATCTGGCCTATTCGATCATCCGTGTTCTCAATCAAAAGGGAGAGGCGGTTGGCCCCTGGTCGGGTCTCCTTTCGGATGAAGAGTTGCTGACGGGGCTTAAAAACATGATGCGGCTTCGCGCGTTCGATGCGCGTATGCTGATGGCGCAACGGCAGGGCAAGACGTCCTTCTACATGCAGCATCTCGGCGAAGAGGCGGTGAGTTGCGCGTTCCGCAAGGCGCTGTCCAAAGGCGACATGAATTTCCCGACCTATCGACAGGCTGGTCTTTTGATCGCCGATGACTATCCGCTTCTTACGATGATGAACCAGATTTTCTCCAACGAGCACGATCCGCTTCACGGGCGACAGTTACCGGTTCTCTATTCTTCGAAAGAGCACGGCTTTTTCACGGTCTCCGGTAATCTTGCCACGCAATATGTTCAGGCGGTCGGTTGGGCCATGGCTTCCGCAATCAAGGGTGATACGAAGATTGCGGCCGCGTGGATTGGAGACGGTTCGACGGCGGAATCGGATTTCCATTCAGCGCTGGTATTTGCCTCTACGTACAAGGCGCCCGTCATTCTCAACATCGTCAATAACCAATGGGCTATCTCTACCTTCCAGGGAATTGCGCGTGGTGGTTCGGGAACCTTCGCCGCCCGGGGTCTCGGGTTTGGTATTCCAGCACTTCGGGTGGATGGGAACGACTATCTTGCCGTTTATGCGGTGGCGCGTTGGGCTGCCGAACGTGCACGCCGCAATCTCGGTCCAACCTTGATCGAGTATGTCACCTACCGGGTTGGAGCACACTCCACGTCCGATGATCCGAGTGCGTATCGGCCCAAGACGGAATCCGAAGTGTGGCCTCTTGGCGATCCGGTTCTCAGGTTGAAAAAGCACCTTGTTCTCCGGGATGTCTGGTCCGAAGAGCGGCATCGGCAGGCGGAGGCTGAAATCATGGATGAGGTGATCGACGCGCAGCGCGAGGCAGAAAGCCACGGGACCCTGCATGCCGGTGGCAAACCCCCGACGAAAGATATGTTCGAAGGTGTTTATGCCGAAATGCCACCGCATCTTCGTCGCCAGCGTGAAAAGGCGGGGTACTGATATGACAAGAATGACAATGATCGAAGCCGTCCGGAGCGCCATGGACGTATCGATGGGACGTGACGACAATGTTGTCGTGTTCGGTGAGGACGTCGGCTACTTCGGCGGCGTGTTCCGGGCAACCCAGGGGCTGCAGGCAAAATACGGCAAGACCCGGTGTTTCGACGCACCAATCAGCGAATCCGGTATTGTCGGCACGGCGATCGGCATGGCTGCCTACGGTCTACGTCCCTGTGTCGAGATACAGTTCGCCGATTACATGTATCCCGCCTACGATCAGATCACCCAGGAGGCTGCACGCATCCGCTATCGCTCTAACGGTGATTTTACCTGCCCGATCGTTTTGCGCATGCCAACCGGTGGCGGCATATTCGGTGGTCAGACGCACAGCCAAAGTCCGGAAGCGCTTTTCACGCATGTCTGCGGGCTGAAAGTCGTCGTTCCCTCCAATCCGCATGATGCGAAGGGCCTGCTCATATCAGCGATCGAAGATCCTGACCCGGTGATGTTCCTGGAGCCGAAGCGCCTCTACAACGGCCCATTCGATGGGCATCACGACAGGCCTGTAACATCCTGGGCCAAACATGAGTTGGGTGAAGTGCCGGACGAGCACTATACCATTCCCATTGGCAAGGCTGCCGTGAGGCGTGCTGGCGCTGGCGTCACAGTCATTGCTTATGGAACAATGGTGCATGTCGCGTTGGCGGCAGCGGAGGAGACAGGTGTTGATGCCGAGGTGATAGACTTGCGCAGCCTGTTGCCGCTTGATCTCGAAACCATCACGCGCTCGGTCGCCAAGACCGGACGTTGTGTCATGGTCCACGAGGCGACGCTCACATCCGGTTTCGGCGCGGAAGTCGTGTCATTGGTTCAGGAACATTGTTTCTATCATCTGGAGGCACCGATCGTTCGCGTCGCCGGTTGGGATACGCCTTATCCGCATGCACAGGAGTGGGATTATTTTCCCGGTCCAGCCCGTGTCGGGCGTGCACTTATAGACGTCATGGAGGCCTGAAGGATGACGGAATACGTTCTCACTATGCCCGATGTCGGGGAAGGTGTCGCGGAGGCCGAACTGGTCGAATGGCACGTCAAGCCCGGTGATCCGGTCCATGAAGATATGGTCCTTGCCGCAGTGATGACCGACAAGGCGACAGTCGAAATTCCATCGCCGGTTTCAGGCGTGGTAACCTGGATCGCCGCTGAAATTGGAGACACAGTCGCGGTTAAGGCGCCACTGCTGCGCATAGAGACCGAGGTTAACGCAGCGACGGTGGTAGAGGATGAGCCGGAGGCACAAGATGCCGTAATTGCTCTTGATGAGCCCGCTCAAGTGGAAACACCCCCGCCTGTTACCGATATTAAACCCGATGTCCCGCCGGCATTGCAGGACGATCATAAACCGCTCGCCTCTCCCGCTGTCCGCCAACGTGCCGACGATCTCGATCTTGATCTCCATCAGGTTAAGCCGACTGGTCCGGATGGGCATATCACACACGCCGATCTTGATGCGTTCCTTTTATCGCGCTCCACGACTGAGCAGCGTCTTCGTGCATCGCCCGGCGATAGTGCGGTCGAACAGGTGAGAATGACAGGGCTACGGCGCAAGATTGCCGAGAAGATGGTGCTTTCGGTCTCGCGTATTCCCCATATTACCTACGTCGAGGAAATCGACGTCACTGACGTTGAGGAATTGCGCGCCATCATGAACGGCAAGCGCAGGAGTGGGCAACCGAAACTCACGATCCTGCCTTTTCTGATGCGCGCAATGGTACGGGCGGTTTCCGATCAACCCGGAATGAACGCAACCTTCGATGATGAGGCCGGGGTGATCAATCACTACAGCGCTGTTCACATTGGCATCGCGACGCAGACCACGGCTGGTCTCATTGTACCGGTCGTCTGCCATGCAGAAGCGCGCGGGTTGTGGGAATGTGCAGAAGAACTCGGCCGTGTTGCCGAGGCCGCTCGCAACGGCACTGCCAAACGTGAGGAACTGTCCGGCTCGACAATTACCATCAGTTCGCTCGGTGCATTGGGCGGTATCGCCTCTACACCGGTCATCAACCATCCCGAAGTCGCAATCATCGGGGTCAACAAGATTGTCACGCGGCCGGTCTGGGACGGCAGTCAGTTTGTCCCGAGAAAGATGATGAACCTGTCGTCGAGTTTCGATCACCGGGTGGTGGATGGCTGGGATGCCGCAGTCTTCATTCAGAAGATCAAAACCTTGCTGGAAAAACCGGCACTGATCTTCATCGAGGACTGATGTCGTCTGCCCGTCATGCCGAGGGACGTCGGATCTGTGAAGGCTGATCCGGCAACGATATGGGCTTGCGTTCATGGTCTTCGAGTATAGAAGAGTGAGAACGGGAAGCCTGCTTCTCACCATGACAAAACGGCGAACGGGCACGCTCCGGCGGCCTTTCTGTTCGTCGCCCGCAGACGATTAACGAAGAAAAGGTCCATTCATGAGCACTCCGAAACCCGTTGTTCTGACCATTCTCGATGGCTGGGGGCTGAGCGAGGATCGGTCGAGCAACGCGCCCGCCCTGGCCAACACGCCAACCATGGACCGGCTGTTTGCGACGTGCCCACATGCGACGCTCACCACTTTTGGACCGAACGTCGGACTGCCGACGGGGCAGATGGGCAATTCCGAAGTTGGTCACACCAATATCGGTGCGGGCCGGGTCGTTGCGATGGATCTCGGTCAAATTGATCTTGCCATTGAGGACGGCAGCTTTTTCAAAAACGCTTCCATTCTGGATTTTGCCTCGAAGGTAAAGGCTGCCGGCGGTGCCGCGCACCTTACGGGCGTTATTTCCGACGGTGGCGTGCATGGTCATATCGTGCATGCTCAGGCGGCCGTCAAACTGTTGGTGGATCTTGGGCTGAAAGTCATTTTCCACGTCATGACAGATGGACGCGATGTTGCCCCTAAATCGGCAGAAGGCTTCGTGCAGACGTTTGTCGACAGCTTGCCCGAGGGGGCCAGCATCGGCAGCGTGATCGGGCGTTATTATGCCATGGACCGCGACAATCGTTGGGAGCGCGTCGAAAAAGCCTACGATGCGATGGTTCTCGCCAAGGGCGAACATGCGCCAGACGCTGTCAGCGCCGTTACGGCAAGCTACAAAAACAACGTGACGGATGAATTCATCCTGCCAACTGTGATTGGTGGGTATGAAGGCTTCAAGACCGGTGACGGCCTGTTCTGCCTCAATTTCCGCGCGGACCGCGCCCGTGAAATTCTGTCTGCCATCGGTGCCGAAGATTTCGACGGGTTTGCGCGTCAGAAGCCGCAACTGTCCGCCCTGCTGGGCATGGTGGAATACTCCACGAAACACAATGCTTTCATGGCCACGGCCTATCCCAAGCGTGATATTGCCAACACTCTGGGTGCCTGGGTGGCAAGTCACGGATTGCGCCAGTTCCGCTTGGCAGAAACCGAGAAATATCCGCATGTCACGTTTTTCCTGAATGGCGGAAAGGAAGAGCCGGAAGTGGGTGAAGATCGGTTTATGCCGAAGTCGCCGAAGGTTGCAACCTATGATCTGCAACCGGAAATGAGCGCGCCTGAAGTCACGGAGAAATTCGTGGAGGCGATCGGCAAGGGTTACGATCTCATCGTCACAAATTACGCTAACCCTGATATGGTTGGGCATACCGGTGACCTGAATGCCGCAATCAAGGCATGCGAAGCAGTAGATCGCGGACTGGCGCAAGTTGTTGCAGCGCTGGAAAAGGTTGGCGGCGCCATGCTGGTGATCGCCGATCACGGCAATTGCGAGACCATGGTCGATCCGGTCACCGGAGGACCGCACACGGCACACACCACCAATCCGGTGCCGGTCATCCTGTTCGGTGGACCGGACGGTGCAACGGTGCGCGACGGTATTCTTGCTGATGTCGCACCGACGATCCTGCAACTGATGAACCTGCCGCAACCTGCTGAAATGACTGGAAAAAGCCTCATCGCAAAGTGATGGCTATGGCTCGCGTATACCTAGGTGTTCGCGAGCCCTTCCTTTTCAGCTTTTGACATCTTCAGTAATTGCCACGCCATGATGACGCTATGGCCAGAACATGGCCGTCTGAATGTGTGGAGATAATCAGGGGCATGATTAAGGTCGTTCTCATCTTGAGGTTGTCGTAAACCTGGTGCACTCTTGCATCGCCTGAGGATGATAGAAGGAAATCCATTGTCCTTTGGCGATCATTTTCGTCAGGGGGTGCCGATGATTTCGAAAGCGTTCCGGAGAGTATTCACGTTCGGCTTGGCTGGTTTTTATGCCGTCGCGTCACCACTAACAGCAGACGCATGCACGCGGTTCGTGTTCCTTGGGCAGGATGGCAACATTGTCACCGCCCGATCGATGGACTGGAAATACGATATTGGCAGCAATCTCTACATCCTGCCTCGTGGTATCGAGCGCAACGGAGAAGCAGGTCCGAATTCCCTGAAATGGACTGCCAAATATGGGTCTGTGGTGACGACAGGCTACGACGTTTCGACAACTGATGGTGCAAACGAAGCCGGGCTCGTTGCCAATGTCCTGTGGCTGACTGAATCGGAGTATCCGAAGTTTGAGGCGAGCAGCAAACCCGGCCTGACCATTGCTGCCTGGGCGCAATATGTCCTTGATCGGTTTGCCACGGTCGCGGAGACCGTCGAGGTTCTGAAGACGCAGCCGTTCACGATAGTCACGGACAATGTGCCGGGGCAGGATCGACTAACTTCGCTCCATCTGTCTCTTTCCGATTCAAGTGGCGACAGTGCCATTATCGAATATATCGACGGAAAGCAGGTCATCCATCATGGCCGCCAATACCAGGTCATGACCAACTCCCCGACTTATGACGAGCAACTCGCGTTAACGTCCTATTGGCAAGACATCGGCGGCACCGTCATGCTGCCTGGTACGAACCGGGCTGCCGATCGTTTCACACGCGCAGCGTTCTATGTGAATGCAATACCGCAAAGTGGTGAGCCGAACCGGTTGCTTGCAAGCGTTTTCGGAGTGATCCGCAACGTATCGGTTCCGCTTGGTATTTCCTCACCGGACCAGCCGGAGATTTCGTCCACCCGGTGGCGCACCGTCTACGATCACAAACGCAAGCTCTATTTCTTCGAATCCGCCATGACGCCCAATACCTTCTGGGTCGATCTGAAGAAGATCGATTTTTCGAAGGAGACGGGCAAGGTCAAACGGCTCGATCTTGGCACAGATCAGGTCCACACATTTTCCGGTGATGCAACGGCAGATTTCCAGGACGCAAAGCCTTTCCCGTTTCAAGGGCTCTGACAGAATGATAGCGTGATTGTCGGGCGGTTTCGCCCGTCCGATTCCTAGCGGTTTGGTGGAACGAGAGAACGTATAAATGGGGAATGGTTTGAAATGGGCTTTGGTGCTTTTGCCGTTGCTGGCAGTCAGCGCCGAGGCGGCTGATCCATCTTTGCCGCAGGCGGTGGCTGACGTAACCGAAGATAGCAGCCTTCCGCCAGGCTGGGCTTTGCAGATTACCCCGTATCTCTGGGCCGCAGGGCTCAAAGGCGATATCTCCCCATTTCGCCGTGGACCGACAATCTCGGTCGAAAAGTCCTTCTCGGACGTGGTGGATCATCTCAACGTCGGAGGTTTCCTCGACGTTTGGGGGCGATATGACCGTCTCGTTTTCTCCGGCGACATGATGTACGTCAACACCACAGATAGCCATGTGATCGGCGCGCTTCCTGTCATTGGGGCGACGCATGGGTTGAGTGCGGACGTCGATACGGTCCAGTTTTCTGCGACGTTGAAAGGTGGATACCGGGTCTATGATGATCAGGATCTGACGCTCGATCTCCTTGCAGGCATGCGTATCTGGCATATTTCCAACGATGTGACTGTCAATTACGGCACATTTTCACGCAGTTACGGAGAGGATTTCGGCTGGGTCGATCCGGTGATTGGTTTCCGGGCATTTTACAAAGTTACACCGAAATTCTCTGTTCACGCGCAGGCCGACATCGGTGGTTTTGGAGCGGGATCGGATCACACCTGGCAGGCGCTTGCCACGGCAAATTATGCGTTTACCGACCACCTGTCTGTGTCTGCAGGCTACAAAATTCTCGACGTAGATTATGATTCTGATGGCCACGTGTTTGATTCAACGCTTAAAGGCCCCGTTCTCGGCTTGACCTATCGTTTCTGATTGTAGAACCAGAGCTTCCCTCATGTAAATTCCGCAGAACGACCTGTTGGGAGTTCTGCGGAAGGGGCCGGGCAGTCATTTCGCGAATATCCCGAAATGTCGGCTCTTCGTAGACGCCTTGCGACCGAGAATGATTGCGGCGAGCAAAAGCGCACTTTGGGCAACGACGAACGGCGGTTCGTTACCATTCGGGGCAAGCTCGTTCAGCGTTTCGATTTTCAAAAATGACTGAACAATCAAAACGAACATATTGAGATATAAGCCTGTCGTTGCCGTGACAGCGTAGATTACTCGTGCCTTGCCGTTCAGCTTGTAAACATAAAGGGCTGCGAGTGCGGCCGCCAGAATGATGGTGGAAATGATGCCTACCCCAAGTGCCGGGGTAAATGTACTGATGGGAAAGAGAAATCCCGTCAGCGTTGTCGCCAGGGTCGTCGCGAGAAAAAGACCAGTCATGCGCGGCATCCACTTTCCGGATGCATAGGCCGGGAGCGCGATCAGGCCGGAAGCGATGCCAATGAAGCTCAAGGCGACATGCAATAGGGTGAATTGGGAAATTGTCAGTCCGAGGATCATGGCGGTACCCACTACTTTACTGCGGTGACGACGCTGTAGCGGGCGGCCGGTTTTGCAAGCGACAGATTGGGTCGCAAAGCCGAACGCGCACTGAGATAGGTTTCAAGGTCGGCGCTGTCTGGCAGCGAGGGAATGGTCATTACTTCGCCGAGATCGAGACCAACCATGGCAGCATCGACCATGTCATTGACGTCCATGACCATTGCGGCAGGGATGGTGCTGAGTTTTACTTCTTCCCAGATTGCTGTGCGTGTAATTCCTGGCAGAACGCCCTGGACGCGGACACCGGAGGGAGCGAGTTGTGCCTGCAGTGCCTCTGTGAAAGCAAGTACAAAAGCCTTCGTCGCTGGATAGACCGCCGTGAATGCGGCCGGCATGAGTGCCGTGACGGAGGTGATGTTGATGATTGTGCCTTTACCACGGGAAGACAAGCGTGGGGCGATCGCTGCTGCGAGCCGGGTGACGGCGAGGATATTGAGGTGGATCATGCCGGTGACATAGGACGGGTCGAGTTCGGTTATGTTGCCTTCCCCTGCAATGCCGGCATTGTTGACGAGGCCAGTGATCTGGCTGTCTTCGCGCAGGCGGTTTTCTACCTTTTCGAGGCCCTGGGCGGTCGAAAGGTCAGCGGCCAAAACCTCCACCGAGACACCGTGAACCTTCTCGAGTTGCGCAGCCAGCGACTGCAGTTTTTCAGCGCGGCGCGCGACAAGCACCAGATTGTAACCGCGCCCTGCCAGACGATCGGCATAAACGGCGCCGATACCATCCGATGCGCCGGTGACGAGAAATGTTTCCTTGGTCATTTCGAATGTTCCTTTTGAAAGCGGCGGGCTGGCGCCTCCAGGCGCCAGTGCTTTGCCGTTGGTGTTTCAGGCTTTGATGAAGGTGAGGAGATCGGCGTTGAAACGATCCTGATGTGTCTGCGTCAAACCGTGGTCGGCGCCTTCGTAGACCTTCAGGACAGCGTGCTTGACGATCTTGACCGTCGAGTGTGCAGACGCCCCGATCGGGACGATCTGATCGTCATCTCCATGCAAGACCAGCGTCGGTTTGTCGAAAGCCTTCAGATCCTGATGAAAGTCGCTCTCGGAAAAGGCCCGAATGCTGTCGAGTTGGCCCTTGAGGCCGCCCATCATGCCCTGGCGCCAGAATTCTTCGCGAATACCTTCGGAGATGACAGCGCCGTCACGGTTGTAACCGTAGAAGGGTATTGTCAGATCCTTGAAGAACTGGCTGCGATTGTCGTAGGTGCCTTTGCGAATGCCGTCGAAGACGTCGATCGGCAAACCGCCGGGATTGCTTTCCGTTTTCAGCATCAGCGGCGGTACAGCGCCGATCAGGCCGATCTTGGCGACGCGCGCTGTTCCATGGCGTCCGATGTAGCGGGTCACTTCGCCACCGCCAGTGGAGTGACCGACCAGAATAATGTCGTGCAGGTCAAGCTGTTCGATCAGTTCAGCAAGGTCATCAGCATACTGGTCCATGTTGTTGTTATCCCAGACCTGATCGGAGCGACCGTGGCTGCGACGATCATGGGCAATGGTGCGGAAACCGTGATTGGCGAAGAACACCATCTGCGCATCCCAGGCATCGGCGCTGAGTGGCCAGCCGTGCGAGAAGATGATCGGCTGAGCATCCTTGGAGCCCCAGTCTTTGTAGTAGATATGCGTGCCGTCTTTGGTGGTGATCGTGCTCATTTCTCTCTCTCCTTTGGTTCAGGGAGCTTGCTTGCGTCCCGTGGGAATAGAGATACTCTGGAGCCAGCGAGCGCAGGATTGGCGCTTCTGACAGAAGACGGGCCAAAACTGACAAAAAGGGGAAAACAGAGATGGCAGGAGCTTCAGGGAGTGCTTTGGAGGTTGGCCTCGTTCTCTACCGGGGCTGCCAGATTGCCATGGTGCACGGCATAACCGACCTTTTTGCAATCGCGTCACTGTTTTCCAAGGATCGTGGCGGACCCGAGTTGCGTGTCAGCCACTGGAACATGGAAGAGAACGGTAGTTTTTGCCGCTGTTACGACACCAGTCCTGACGCGGCCGGACATCCGGACATTCTGGTGGTGCCCGGCAGGCTGACGGGTCCCGCCGAAGTCGAAGAGGCTGCACCTTACGCTCGCTGGTTGCTTGACCGTCACGCACAAGGAGCGACGTTGGCCGCGAGTTGTGGAGGATCGTTCATTCTCGCGGCAACAGGTCTGCTGGCCGGTCGCCCAGCCACAACGCATTGGCTGTTTGCGGAGCGTTTTCGCGAACGTTTTCCGGATGTCCGTGTCGAGATCGACAAGATTGTCATCGAGGATGGTGACATCATCACGGCTGGCGGGTTGATGGCATGGACCGATCTTGGTTTGCGCATCGTGGACCGGCTTCTGGGGCCATCGGTAATGATCGAAACCGGGAAATTTCTGCTGATCGATCCGTCAGGTCGCGAGCAGCGACACTACAGCAGCTTCGCACCACGCCTGACGCATGGCGATGAGTCGATCCTGAAAGTGCAACATTGGCTTCAGGCGCGTGCCGGGCGTGCAACAAGCGTGTCCGACATGGCAGATCAGGCCGGGCTCGAGGAGCGGACCTTCCTGCGGCGTTTCAAGTCTGCAACTGGCATGAAGCCGATCGAATATGTTCAACATCTGCGCGTCGGCAAGGCCCGCGAACTGCTGGAATTCACCAAGCGATCGGTCGATCAGATCGCGTGGTCAGTCGGCTATGAGGACGCGGCCGCATTTCGGCGCGTGTTTCATCGCATTCTCGGTCTTTCGCCTGGAGAATATCGCAGCCGGTTTTCGAGCAACTCTGTCATGGCTGCGGCGTGACGGCCTTATCGCCGGCCAGTTTCATCCACTGGCCGGTGTTTTGCTTTGCCTCAGTTCTTCGCCATCATGTCCGGAACGATTGAGACGATCTCCGGGAAAAGCGCGATCAGCAGTACGAATGCGCACATGATGAAAAAGAACGGCATGGTGGCGCGGGTGATGCGTGCCATGCTGTCTCCAGTGAGGCGTTGTATGACGGTCAGATTGAACCCGACAGGCGGAGAAATCTGTGCCATTTCTACGACGATAACGATGAAGATACCGAACCAGACTTTGCTGTAGCCTGCGGCCATGACAAGAGGCAGGGTGATCGGCAGTGTCATGACAATGCAGCCGAGACCTTCCATGACCGTTCCGAGGATGATGTAGAAGATCAGCAGGACGAGGATGAGCATGAAAGGCGACAGCCCCCAGCTTTCAATCGTACCCGCAATATAACGTGGCATGCCGAGGTAACCGATAACGGTCGAGAGGAACATTGCTCCCACCATGATGAGGCCGATCATGGCGCAGGAGTCAGCAGCCTGCTTTGCAGCTTGCATCAGGTTCTTGAACGTCAACGTCTTCTGCAGAGCACCGATGATGATTGCTCCACCCACACCGACAGCTGCAGCTTCGGTTGGCGAGGCGATACCGCCATACATGGAGCCGACGACACCGATAATGAGCAGCAGCAATGGTCCGAGATCTTTGAGAGCGGCGAGCTTCTGTAAAAACGTCGTTGGAGGTAAAGCTTCACCGACAAGTGCTGGGTTCATGAGTGCCCTGATGCCGATATAGCCCATATAGGACGCGGCCATCAGGAACCCCGGCAGGATTCCCGCCATAAAGAGTTTGAGGATCGATTCCTCGGCCATGACCCCATAGATGATCATGATCGTTGATGGCGGAATGAGAAAACCAAGGGTTCCGGCTCCCGCGAGGCTACCGGTGATAAGATCGCGGTTATAACCGCGTGAGATCAACTCCTTGGCGGTGATGCGCCCGACCGTTGCCGTCGTGGCGGCAGAGGAACCGCAGACAGATGCGAAAAGTGTGCAGCCAAGCACCGTGATATGGGCGAGGCGTCCGGGTACATGGCGTAGCCAAGGGGCAAGACCGGAAAATAGCGCTTCGGAGATCTTCGTCCGGAACAGAATTTCCGCCATGAATATGAACAGTGGTAATGCCAACATTTCCGGCGAAACAAGTGTGTTCCACGCCTGTTGGGCGAGAAGCTTGAACAAAGGCAGGGTTGGGCGAAAAAGTGCTGCAAGGGCAGCCCCCGTACCGACAAGGCCAAGTCCGATCCAGACGCCGGTTCCCAGAATGAGTGTCATCAGGCCGAGCAGGCTGAAGGTAATTTTTCCCATGGTTCATTCCAGTCCTGGGCCGGTTGAAAGGGTCTCACCGCGCAGAAGCCGCAACAATTGGGCCAGCATTTGCAAATTCAGGATGATCGCGCCGGCTGCCAGGGCGACCTGCGGATAAACAAGCGGAATACGAATGACGGACGAGGAGGTCGAGCCGCGCTGAAAGGACAGGAAAGCCATGTCGGTGAGCGCGATGGATAGAGCAACGCAGATTGCGAGACCGATGAGGCAGGCAACGACGTCCAGCCAGCGCGCACCGGACGAAGACAGCATCTCGCCGATTGCTGTGACGCGGACGTGGGAGCCGGATTTCAGAGCGCTTGCACCAGCAAGAAGGAAGCTGGCCGCCATCAGGTAGGCTGCAACATCCCAGGCGAAGGGTAGTGAATAGCCAACACCGTTCCTGAGAAATATCTCGCAGGCGATGAGAGTGAAGATACCAAGCAGCGAGATGGCGGCGAGTGTGTTGCCAACCTCGGTCAGGCGATCGATCGGGTCAATGATGGCATTGAATGCAGGATTGGGTGGTCTGTGCATGATGCTTCTCCAGAATGCGCAGAATGGGGCGAGCAGCCGGCGGACCGGCTACCCCTTCATGTCCGACGAGGAGAAACTTAGTTCCGTGCCTTCAGGTAGGCTTCAACGTAAGGTGCGGCATCCGGCACGCGCTTGAGGAAGTCGTCCCATAGTGGTTTGGCTCGTTCGATCAGCGCTGCCTTGAGCTCCGGCGATGGCGAGGTGACGGTAATGCCCTTTTCTTTCAGTGTAGCGAGCTTGGTTTCGTCTTCGGCACGGCTCACAAGCCAGAATTCGCCTTCAAGCTGCTTGGAGGCGAGTTCAATGGCTGCCTGATGTTCTGGAGACAATGCATTCCAGGCGTCGAGATTGACGGTGACGATGTTGGACGATGCCTGCCAGTTGAAGGTGCTCATGTCTTTCATGAACTCCCAGAAGGCGCCATCGACACCCGAAGATGATGAGGTGGTGACACCGTTAATGGTACCCGCGGCAAGCGATGGTACGACTTCGCCCCATGGCATCTGGACGGGGAGGGCTCCCAGCGCATGAAAGAAGTTGTGGCCGTTGGAATCAACGACGCGGATTTTCAGCCCGTTGACGTCTTCAATCTTTTCGATGGGTTTGGGCGAGTAAACAGCCTGTCCTGGCCACGGAACCATGTAGAGAAGCTTCTGGTTCATCGAGGTGGCGACTTCCTCGATCTTGGGGCGGAAGAATTTGTGCAACAGGGCAAGGTCGGGCATTGTCGGCGCCAGGTAAGGCAGCGTCTCGACGCCGAGCACGGGTGCCTCGCCCACCTGCTGGCTCATGAGGATGTCTGCTATCGGCACAATGCCGTCGCGTACGGCGGTCATGCCTTCAGGCCCCTTGATACCGAGCGCGCCGCCGGAGTGAACGGTGATGACCACCTCTCCACCAGTTACGGTCTTGACCGTTTCGGCAAATTTCATCGCATTCTTGGTGTGAAAATTACCCTCCGGCCATACGACTGACATGTCCCAGGCTGTCTCGGCAAAAGCAGAGGTTGCAAAGCTGGCAAGCGTCAGAGCCAACCCGGCAAGAATTGCATTTTTCATCGTCATGAACCCCTTCATTATTGTTTCTGGCTCGCTTGTAGCAGGACCGATCTGGCGTCGATTTGTTTCGGTACACCAGCCGTGTTCCGAGCGTCAGGACTATATGGTCGTTTTTTGTGCGACGCAATAAGGTGATGAATATTTGTTCTGCGAGAAAGCTTGAAGCCACATGGAGGCGTGGCGTCACGCGTCAGTCGCTTGCGCAAACACCCTGTCTAAAACAAAGAAGAAAACGGAAAAACAGGGACTTAAGAGGCTTTTCTCGGATAGGGGAGCATGGGCGCTATTGGCTGGCACCTGTCTTTGCAAACACGCTCAAGCAGGCGCAAATGCAGCGCTGGCCGCCTGTAATTTTTCAAGAGGCGGCCAGTGAATAGTCATGGTTGGATTACTGCGTAATGTCCGGTTCGACGAGTTTGGCGAGTTTTCGCAACGATTCCTGCCAACCGAGGTAGCATGCATCAGCAGGTATGATGTCAGGCACGCCTTGTTGCTCGATGTTGACCTCAGTCCCCGACGGAGCGGCCTTCAGGCTGATCGTTACTTTCATCTCGCCTGGCAGGTTCTGATCTTCAAAACTGTCGGTGTAGACAAGGCGTTCACCTGGCACGAGTTCGAGATAGGTGCCGCCGAATGAGTGACTTTCGCCCGTGGTGAAGTTCCTGAATGACATCCGGTGCTTGCCTCCCACCTTTGCATCCAGTTCGTGAACCGTGCACGTAAAGCCGAACGGTGGCAGCCAACTGGCGATGGCGTCCGGTTCAATAAATGCACGATAGAGCTTTTCGGGTTTGGTCGAAAAGACGCGATGTAGACGGATAGTGCTAGGCATGATTTCCTCCCATTGGTTTCAAGGTCAGTCAATTTTTTTGGCCGGCCCTCGGCCGGCCAAACAATAGCTCGATATACCGGTAGAGATGGCCAAGGCTTTCGACGGCTTGCTTCGGGTCGCCACTTGCCTTGGCGAGAATGAATGAGCCCTGGATGGCGGCCTGGATGTGCAGGGCGAGGCTTTCTGCCGTAAATGAACCGATCTCCCGATGTTCAGCCATGGCAGCCTTGATGTCGGTAATGAGTGTGTCGGCATGACCCGAAATGCTATTCCAGCAGGCTTGCCGGATCGGCATGCTCGTTTCGTAGACTTCTTGCGCCATCGTGCCGACAAAGCAGGTGAAATCAGGGAGTTCTCCTGCGATCAGATGCTTTCGGAACTCGATATAGGCCAGCAGGCGATCAAGTGGGTCGGCGGCCCTGTGATAGGGTGCTGCTTCAAATACTGCTCCCGTGACTTCTGACCAGTGGTCCGCCGCGGCAACCGCCATTTCTTCCTTGCTGGAGAAATGATGGAAGAACGCACCCTTTGACAAGTCGGCTTTTGCGCAGACGTCATCAACCGTTGTCGCGGTATAGCCTTTGGTTCGGATAACGGAAAAGGCTGCCTCCAGCAGACTTGGTCTCGTCGATGGATTTTGCCTGCGTGCCATCCTCAATCTCCTCTGAAGAAATTAAATACAGACTGGTTGGTATTTAATCAAGATAATTTTCTCCAAAGAGTGAGGCGCCTGCGTTTATGGAGGGGGTCACGTACAGGCGATAGCGAGGGCGGCGCTGTCGCGCCGACCCTCAAGATGATTGTCTGGCAAACGCTCAGATTGCAGAGGCAAGTCTGCTTCCAATGTAGAGATCGCGCAATTTGGCAGCGATCGGGCCGGGTTTCCCGTCCGCAATCGTTGTGTCGTCGATTTTGACGACGGAGGTGGCAAAATTGGTTGCCGATGTCACAAAGGCTTCCGCCGCCTCCTTCGCTTCTTCCACCGTAAAGGTACGCTCTTCAACCGGAATTCCTGCCTGTACGGCGAGGTCTAGAATACTGGCGCGGGTGATGCCATGCAGAAGAGCAGTGGAGAGCTCCCGGGTGACAAGTGTGCCGTCCTTCTTGATGATATGCGCATTTGCAGCACTGCCTTCGGTTACGTAGCCGTCTTCGACAAGCCAGGCATCGTCTGCGCCGCGAGAAAGCGCCTCCATCTTCGCCATTGACGGGTAAAGCAACTGAACGGTCTTGATGTCGCGTCGCTCCCATCGTCTGTCAGGCACTGTGGCGATGCTTATTCCTGTCGCACTGCGCGGATTGTTCAGAACAGGCTTGGCCTGAGTAAACAGTGTAATTGTAGGTTTGGCGTCGACCGGAAATGCAAAGTCGCGATCAGCGACGCCGCGCGAAATCTGAAGATAGATGAGGCCTTCATCGATATTGTTGAGGCGCACGATCTCCCTGTGAACCGTAAGCAGATCATCTGCCGAAAGCGGGTTGGTCAGGCCAAGTTCGGAGAGGGATCGTTGCAGGCGTGCGGAGTGGCCGGCATAGTCGATGAGCTTGCCGCCGATGACGGCAGTGACCTCATAAATGGCGTCGGCGAAAAGGAAGCCGCGGTCAAAAATTGAAACCTTTGCCTCGGCCTCGGGAAGCCATTCTCCATTCAGGTAAACTGTACGTGTCAATGCGGATCTCCGGTTCAGATGTTTGGTTTGGCGAAGGGGGCAAATTCCAGCCCGTGCCGTGTTAATGTCGTGCGGAGTGCGCGCGCAGTTTCCGCCGCGCCGCGGGTGTCGCCATGAACGCAGATCGTTGCAGCCTCCACCGGCAGTTTCTTGCCGCCCGTCGTTGGAATAATCCCGTCGCAGACCATCGACAAGACCTGCTCGACGCTTTGCGCCGGATCGTGAATGACTGCGCCTTCGGTCTGTCGCGAGGTCAGCATGCCATTATCGTCATAGGTACGATCGGCGTAGACTTCGCAGGCGACACGCAGACCGGCTTTCTCGGCTGCTTTCATGGTTTCGGAGTAAGGTAGGGTGATAAAGGTTAGCGACGGATCGACAGCCTTGATGGCGCTCACGCAGACCTTGGCAAGTTCGGGTTCAATGGCGGCGATGTTGCCCAGCGCACCATGGGTTTTGACGTGCGTCATGGGCCAGGAAAGCGATGTTGCCATGCCCTGCATTGCAGCGATCTGATAAATCAGTTGCGCTTCCACATCGGCGGGGCGTTCGCCGTAGATGCGGCGTCGACCGAAACCGTAAAGATCCATGAATGACGGGTGGGCGCCGATGGAAACGCCGCGTGCCTTGGCTGCCAGGATGCTGTCGCGCATCACGACCGGATCTCCGGCATGGAAGCCGCAGGCAATGTTGGCGCTGGTGATCAGCTCCATCATGATTGCATCCTCGCCCATCGTCCAGGCGCCGAAGCTTTCGCCCATGTCGCAGTTCAGATCGATTGTTGCCATCGGTCGGTTCCCCTTATTGTTGAGCGTTTCGCGAAGCGTGCCGCAGATGTATCCATTCGGACATACAGGTGGTATACTCAAAACTCAAGCGAGCTTGTCGTGTGCTTTCAGATTCAGGGGCCGAGCGCTTCACCATAATGCCAGCGTTGACATACTGGTGGTATACTGAAATACATTGATGAAACTAAGATCGTGAATCGAGCGTGCATGACCGGTAAGGAAATACGGATTCGAGAGGCTGACAAGTTTCCGCGCATT
The DNA here is from genome assembly GCA_025559845.1 of Agrobacterium tumefaciens. NCBI lineage: Bacteria > Pseudomonadati > Pseudomonadota > Alphaproteobacteria > Hyphomicrobiales > Rhizobiaceae > Agrobacterium > Agrobacterium tumefaciens. The sequence goes on along the minus strand of CP048470.1, from coordinate 485,217 downwards.
CTTGCTTGCGGTGATAGCGCCATATCTGTTGAATTGTCCGACGAGATCGATGAAAGCGTAAGCGCGCGCGTTATTGCTCTTGCTGATGATCTTGCCGAAAATCCCATCGACGGAATTGACGAGCTTGTTCCGACCTACCGATCACTGATGGTAATGTATGATCCTGAAATCGTTCGGGGCCGGATGCTTTCTGGAGCATTGCTGCAGCGTCTGTCCTCGCTGATTGCGGATGCGCGTCCGTCCCGTCAATTCGAAATTCCCGTCGTCTATGGCGGAACCGTCGGTCTTGATCTCGAAGAGTTGGCGGGAATGAAGGGCCTGTCGCCCGATGCCCTTATCCAGATGCACAGCTCTGCCGAGTACCGCGTCTACATGATTGGTTTTGCTCCAGGATTTGCTTATCTCGGCGGCTTGCCGGAGGCCCTGCACACACCGCGCCTTGCGACGCCGCGTCAACGCATCGAGGCGGGTGCCGTTGGTATCGGCGGCAAGCAGGCGAGCGTCAACTCGGTTGCCGGGCCAAGTGGCTGGCGTTTCATCGGCCGTACCCCGCTCAAGCTTTTTGACCCGCAACGGCTTCATCCCTTCCTGTTGAAAGCGGGTGACCGTGTTCGATTTCGTCCTGTCAGCGAGAGCGAGGGGGCTGACCTCGATCGCGCTATCGCCGCAGGTGAAAACATCATGGGTTTGCAGCCATGAATGTGCTTGATGTTCATCAGGTCGGGCCGATGGCGACCGTTCAGGATCTTGGGCGGAAAGGGCTGCATCATGCTGGCGTTTCCGGCTGCGGCCCAATGGATACGCCTTCTTTCCGGATTGCCAATGCACTCGTCGGCAATCATGGCAATGCGGCCGCTCTGGAGTTCGCCGGCGTTGGCGGCATGTTTTCCGTCTCGCAACCTGCACTGTTCTCGGTAACGGGCGGCGATGTCAGCATTCATCTCGATGGGACGGCCCTGCACCCGTGGGAAAGCTACAGGATGGAGCCGGGGCAGCAATTGCATATCGGTGCTTTGCGCGACTGCGTGTGGGGGTATCTGGCGTTCGCGGGTGGCATAGACTTGCCATCCGTGCTTGGCTCGCTCTCCACACACTTGCGCAGCGGTGTTGGTGGCTTGGACGGCCGCCGGCTGCAGGCAGGAGATCGCCTGTCTCTTCACGAAGCCCATTCGAAAAACGAAATGGCGTTGAGTGGTATGTGGAGACGATCAGTGCGCCCGATCAGGGTCGTCCCGGGTCCACAGGACGACTATTTCTCAGCAGAGACACGCAAGGCCTTCACACAGGCGGACTTCATTGTTTCTGCTGCGCGAGACCGGATGGCACAAATGCTGGATGGACAGGAAATTCATGCCGAGCGTGGCCATGACATCGTTTCCGACGGGACGTCTGCCGGTTCCATTCAGGTTCCGTCATCCGGCCGGCCGATCGTGTTGATGGCGGAGCGGCAGACCACAGGTGGTTATCCGAAGATAGGCACGGTTGCATCCGTCGATCTCCCAAGGCTTGCGCAGGTTACAAGCGGCCGCAGCGTGCGGTTCAACTACGTGTCGCAAGATGAGGCGGAGGCGTTGCTGATTTCCGAGCGTGCTGCGTTGCGCAACGTGTTGGGGAATCTGGTAACAAAGCCGAACCGGCAAAATGTTCGAGGAGACATGTCATGACGACGCAACCGCTTGCAAAGCAAGCCTATGGCAAAATCATCCAGATGATCCTGTCAGGCGCTTTGACGCCAGGCGACGCTTTGCAGGAGGCCAAGCTGGGCGAAGTGCTTGAAATGTCCCGCACACCCGTACGCGAGGCGATCAAGCGTATCGAGGCGGAAGGTTTGGTCTCACAGGATGGCCGGTTTCTGAGGGTCCGCAAGTTAAGTTCTGAGGAAGTCAAGGAAATCTTCTTTTTACGACAGGTGCTTGAATCCTATTGTGCGCGGCACGCAACGATGGTCGCGCCAACCATCCTTGATAGTCTGGAGGCGCGTGTCAGGCACCTGCAGCAGAACGGCCCGGGTGAGGATGATGAGCAGCGTCAGGTGGATGACGAGTTTCACCGCACGATCGCCTTTTCTACGGGCAGCGAGACAATGGCGGCTATGATCGAGGATTTGCGCCGTCGCACCTGCATGTTTGACCACACGCAGGTTCCGGACCGGTTTCTGAAAAGCTGCGATGAGCATCTAGCCATGATTGCGGCATTGCGTGACGGCCGTGGAGATGAGGCCGGCCGGATGATGGCAGACCACATCGTACATGCGCGTGATGCCGTTCTCGCTAAACTGGAGCAATTTCCCGAAAGGACAGACGAGGGATGAAGTGTCTTATTGTCCAACCGGTCCACTCCGACGGTCTGGAGATTTTGAAAGCCGCAGGCGTTGAACCGGTGATATGCCCGAGCCCTGACATGGCCGTGGTGTCGCACTACATCCAGGGGTGCGATGCCGTTATCACGCGGGACAGAGGTTTGTCGGCCGAAGCGATACAGGCGGCCGATCGGCTGCGGGTTATCGTGGTACATGGTGCCGGGCACGACGCGGTCGATAAGGAGGCAGCGACGGCAAGAGGAATCCTGGTCTGCAACACACCTGGCGCCAATGCTCGCTCTGTTTCCGAACTGGCACTCGGGCTGGCGCTTGCGGCCGCCCGTGGTATAGCCGCAGCTGATCGTGATGAGCGTGCCGGCCTTTTCGGTTTTCGCGAGCGTGAGACCTTTTCGGAGCTGTCTGGAAAAACGGCACTTATCGTTGGTTGGGGCGCCACAGGTGCAGGCCTCGGCAAGATGCTGAAAGCGGCACTGGACATGCGCGTTCTCGTATATTCGCCACGCGTTGCCGACATCGACGGTTTCGAGCGGGCGCCAACACTCGAGGATGGGTTGCGCCAATGCGATCTGGTGTCGCTTCACACCCCCCTCAGGCAGGAGACCCGTGAATTGATTGGCCAACACGCCCTTTCCATGATCAAGAAAGGGGCCATTTTGATCAACACAGCGCGTGCCGGTCTGATCGACGAGAGCGCGTTGGCTGATGCCGTCGCCGACGGCCGTATCTCAGCTGCGGGGCTGGATGTTTATTCCCACGATGCACCGATTGGTCCTCTTGCTGCCAGCGGACGGGTGATCTTCACACCGCATCTCGGGGGAACCACGCTGGAAGCCTTGAAGCGCGTGGCCATCGGCTCGGCAAGGCATGTTTTGACTGCGCTTTCTGGCGAACGTCCGGTGACGGCACTCAATGAACCGGAGCGTTTGCTGGCATGACAGAGGTTTTCATCAAGGACACGATCGACCGGCTCATAGATCGCATCAATGCTATATCCGAACCGGGACCAGGCTTTACCCGTCCATCTTACAGCGCACTGGAAAGCGCGGCTCATCAGATTGTTGCAGTGGAATGCGAGGCGCTAGGTCTCGAGGTGACGCGTGATCCGGCCCTAAACCTGTTTGCGCGCCTGCCGGGCAAGGATCGAACCGCCCCGCCGCTTTATATTGGCTCTCACCTCGACACCGTGCCTATGGGCGGTGCTTTTGACGGACAGGCGGGCGTGGCTGGCGCCGTGGCACTGGCCGCGGCATTCGTCAAAAGCGGTGAAGTGCCGCCAAGCGATATAGTGGTGATGGTAACGCGGGCGGAAGAAAGTGTCTGGTTTCCGGTGTCATACGTCGGTTCGCGTGCTGCACTCGGCAGGCTGACCGCACCAGAAATGCAAGCGCTTCGGGCTGATACTGGACGCACACTCGCCGATCACATGGCCGAGCTTGGAGGCGATCCTGAGGCTGTCCTGCGGGGGCCTGGCCTTGCGCCGGCGCGGTTTGTTGAGCTGCATATCGAGCAGGGTCCAGTCCTCGATAATGCTGGCGAAGCCTTCGGCATCGTCCACGGCGTGCGTGGCGGTTTGCGTTATCGCAAGGCAACGATTGAGGGCGCCTGGGCACATTCGGGCGGTGCGCCGCGCGAAGCGAGGTCAGATGCGGTGTTTGCGTTTGCCGATCTCGTCGTGGGTATGGACACAGCGTGGGAGCGTGTCTTGCAGGATGGTGATGATCTCGCCGTGACCTTCGGCCGGGTGGATGCGGCCAGCAGTGAACATGCCTTCGCCAAGGTCCCGGGTCGCCTGGATTTCTGTGTCGATATACGAAGCGACGACGATAGGGTTCTGGACCGGGTAGATACTGTCCTGCTCAACGAGATCGCGCGCATTGAAAAGGCCAGGGGTGTGCGTTTCATTTTGGGGCCGCAATCTCGCAGCCAGCCAACGAAACTGTCCAGCGGTCTTGCCGCGGAAATTTCCGGTGCCGCAGCAAAAATGAACCTCTCACCGCGGACAATGTTGTCCGGTGGTGGCCACGATGCGGCGGCCTTCGCACAGGCTGGCTGGGATTCCGTTATGGTGTTCCTGCGTAACTGGAATGGCAGCCACAATCCGGATGAGGCGATGAACCCGGCCGATCTAGCATTGGCCGTACAGGTTCTTCACCGTGCATGGTCGGGTCATTGAAGGGGGCGACATGAGTGAAAAGGAAACCTTGGCTCAGCAGGCCTACAAGGATCTCAAACAGCGCATATTGCAAGGAACGTTCAAGGCGGGCGACCTTTTGACAGAGCGAACGCTTGCAGGTGATTCCGGTATTTCCCGCACGCCGCTCAGGGCAGCCATTTCCCGACTTGAAAAAGAGGGAGTTGTCTCCAGATTGGCCAATGGCGCCTTGATGGTTCGGCCTGTCACGCTGGAACAGCTTCTCGAGATCATCCAGATCCGACGGCTTCTGGAAGCAGCGGCCGCTGCGCGTGCGGCAGAACGTCCGTTCACGGACGCTTTGAAGACCTCGCGTGTGGTCATGCAGGATTATGCCGACGGCAAGGACACTGCATTCGACAATTTCTGGATGGATGACGACCGGTTTCATGAGGCTGTGGCAGATGCCGCGGGCCTCGCACTTCTTCCCGGGATGTTGAACGAACTGCGCAGCATTGCACGGCGCTGTACCATTACCCGAACCCATGATCGTTTTGCCGATCAGGCCCGGGAGCATATTGCCGTGATCGACGCAATCGAGGAGCGTGACGCCCCCCGGGCCGCCGCTGCCATGGAGGCGCATTTCGACAGTGCCAAGAACCGTTTTCTCGGTTGGCTTTCCCGACCATGAGGCAGATGGCGCAGGACAATCCTGGATCGATGACGACAGTGCATGAATATAAAGGTTTTCAGGGCTGCGAGGCCGCATTTCCTGCGGCGGAGTTTGCTGAGCGGCAGAAACGGGCGCGTGCTGCGATCGACAAGGCCGGATTTGACGCCCTTGTTGTCACGAGCCCTGAGAATATCTACTGGCTGACGGGTCGTCAGACTGCCGGATATTTTGCGTTTCAAGCCTTCATCATGCCGACAAGCGGGCCGCCGGTGCTGCTCGTCCGGCAACTTGAAATGCCCGGTGCCGTCGCCAACACCTGGCTCGACGATATCGTTAGCTATCAGGACGGTGAGGATCCGGCAGAGGTTCTTTCGCGCGTGCTTCGTGGCCTTGGTGCAAGTCGTCTGGCGATGGAGCTGGATGGTTGGTTCGTCTCACCGCGGTTTGCCGCAGACATTGCAAAGAAAGCGGGATTTGCCGCAATCGAGGATGGGTCGGCTGTCTTGCCACCCTTGCGCATCATCAAGTCATCTGCCGAATTGCAGGCCATCCGGACAGCCGCGAAATATGCGGAAAAGGGGTTGATGGCCGGATTGTCGTGTTGCAGCCTCGGATCGGATGAAAATGCCGTTGCGGCAGCGATGCTGGAAGCAGCAACACTCGCAGGCTCCGAAACGATGGCGATGGAGCCCCTGGTTTCCTCCGGCTATCGCAGCGGACTTCCACACATGACATGGAGGCGGCGAAAGCTCGAAGATGGCGATCCCATCTTTCTCGAGCTTTCTGGGAGCCATGCACGGTATCACGCCGCGTTGATGCGCTGTGCGTGGATCGGCAACCCGCCTGACGAGGCGAGACGGATGATGGATTGCGCCCTGAGAGCGCTGGATGCTGCATTGTCTGTCATGCGTCCAGGCGTCGCGTGCTCCGCGCCACACGAGGCGGCGCAAAAGATCATCGATGAGGCCGGCTACAAGGCGGCGTTTCGCAAGCGCATCGGGTACTCCATGGGCATTGCGTTTGCACCTGATTGGGGCGAGGGCGCTCTGCTTAGTCTTTTTTCTGGCGTTGAGCGATCGATCGAACCCGGAATGGTCTTTCACCTCCCAGCCACATTGCGCAGTTACGGCGTCTGGACCGTTGGCGCATCCGAAACGGTCATCGTGACAGACACTGGCATAGAGCCTCTTTCCAGCCTGCCGCGCGATATGAGCATCCGATAATCCGGCAGGTCCGGATTGATTTTACCCTCCAAAGGAAGACAGCCATGCGTTCATTGTTCCATCTTGCCTATCACGTCACCGACCTTGATGCTTCTCGCCGCTTCTATGGCGATGTGCTGGGTTGTGAGGAAGGCCGCTCCACCGACACCTGGGTTGATTTCGATTTCTTTGGTCATCAAATTTCGCTTCATCTCGGAAAGCCATTCGAAGTGACCCGGACCGGCAAGGTTGGGGACCATATGGTGATGATGCCGCATCTCGGTGTCATTTTGCGCCTTGATGACTGGTTTGCTTTGGCAAAACGCCTCGAAGATGCCGGTATTGCCTTTGACATACCGCCTGTCGTGCGGTTCGAAGGAGAACCCGGCGAACAGCGCACGATGTTCTTTTTTGATCCGAGCGGCAATCCGATCGAGGTCAAGGGTTTCAAGGACTTCGACGGCGTATTTGCTCAATGAAATGGAGATGGGGGAGATAGGCGGTGTTGAGACATCGCCTATCTCTGCATCCCTCTTTCGTGCCAATCAGGCAAGCTTGGCAAGTCTGCGGGTCTGGCGGTCAATCAACCGGTCAACTTCGTCAGCCGCGCGTGGGCTGAGGGCCGCTCCAGGACGACGTTGTGCAGCATTAGCAATCGCACCACGTTGTGCGAGCACATATTTGCGGATCGCCAGTCCCATGCCCGGTTGTTGCTCGTAGCGCATCAACGGCAGATAGGCATCGAACATATCCTGTGCGGCGTCATGATTGCCCTCGTTGCTGAGCCGCACGACATCGACCATCATCTCCGGGTAGGCGAAACCTGTCATCGCACCGTCAGCGCCACGTTGCATTTCTTCCGGCAAGAAGACGCCGGCGTTGCCGCAGAGTATCGAGATACGGCGGCGCCCTCTGGCTTCGGCCTCACGCAGATCTGTTATTTTTTGCAGACCCGGCCAGTCTTCGTGTTTCAGCATGACGATGCTGGGGTGGTTTTCAAAAATAACGCCGAGTGTTTTTGAGGATATCTGAACGCCTGTCGATAGCGGAAAGTCCTGCAGGACAAGAGGGACTTCAGTCCCGACGGTTTCAACGACATTACGGTAATAGGTAATGATCTGTTCGTCGGTCCGCAGGTTTGATGGCGGCGCTACCATGACGCCCGCTGCCCCCATATCCATAACAGCCTTGGTCAGTTCACCGATAGCAGCCAGACCCGGAGCTGATACGCCGACAACGACCGCTTTGCCTGGTGAACGTTTCAGGGTGCGCCGGGTTATTTCGATGGATTCGGCCTGTGTCAGCTTGGGTGCTTCACCCATCATGCCCAGGATTGTCAGGCCATCGGCACCTTTCTCGTAATAAAAGTCGACCATGCGATCGATGCTTTCGTGATCGACAGCGCCGTCTTCGTGAAAGGGCGTTACAGCGATGACGAAGACACCCTTCGTCTCCGTAGAAATCAATGGCACGGTGGTCTCCTTCTGGAACGGACGGGACTTGCGTCTGCAGCAATTTGATTGCTCTGCGAATAAACATACCAATGGTATACTGAATATGATCGCGGAAACAATATACAGCCGCTCTTTCAGTCCCAGTTGCACGCAGTCACATGCTCCACACGAGAAGCTGAATCGGGATTACGATGCTAAGCGCCATCTATGCGGAACCGAATTCTCCAGTGGGCAATTTAAATAGTACACTTTATCTATAGAAAATATTTTTAAGCCTATAGCCTATCGCGCATGGTCATCACTGAGGATATGACATGGTCGAGGCGGCACTACGCAAAACTCTCCAACCGGAAACAATCTGGTATACACGCTGTCCTGCGCCGACGCCGTTGTCGATCGCAGTTCAACTTGGTTGGGTCGCGGAAAACTTCGCTCACCACGCCATCCATGTCTCCTCAATACGCGATGCGGCAGACCCTTCCATCCGCCAAAGCCATTTTGATCACAGTCTGGAGTGGTCGTTTCGGCAGGGGGGTAGCATTCCACCAATATGGGCGCGATCGGGTGGTCGTCAGACACGCCTGATCGGTCTGACAAGAACAGACGAGTTTCAGGCTGTTATCGCATTGCCCGCGAGCGGTATCCGCAATGGCGCGGATTTGAAGGGGCGGCGTGTTGGACTTCCCAGAAGGCCGCACGAGACGATCGATTTTCAGCGCGCGACATCGTTAAAGGGCATTGTCTCAGCACTGACGATCTCCGGGCTGACAACAAGCAACGTCGAGCTTGTCGACCTCGTCGCAAACGAACCGGTCTTGCTCGGTCCAGATGACGAGCGGTTTCTTGGGCTGAAAAGGCGTTTTCCCTATGGGGAGGAAATTGCAGCTCTGAATCGCGGTGACATCGATGCGTTTTTCGTCAAGGGTGCGGAGGGTATCACTGTCGCCAACCTTATCGGTGCTCTTGTTGTCGTGTCGACGGGATTTCACCCTGACCCGAAAATTCGCATCAACAACGGCACTCCGCGACCACTCACGGTCGATGCGACTTTTGCAAATGAACGACCGGACCTCGTAACGGAACTGGTTACCACGGTGCAGCGGGTTTCCGGCTGGGCGAAAGAAAATCCCGGCGACGCCGTCAGGTTTATCGCGCGTGAAATTGGCGTAAGCGAGGATGCGGTGCTCGCTGCCAATGGTCCGAATGTCAGTCAAAACCTTGGCCTCACTCTCGATCCGGCAGAGGTAGAAGCGATCGCGCACTTCAAGGACTTCCTGTTGGAGTGGCACTTCATACCTGCGGATTTCGATGTTCTTGATTGGGTTGATGCGCGCCCCTTGGCGGCACACCAGCCCCGCGATTTGTGAGGTCGGACATGGCTCGGAGAATTCTCGTCACAGGAGCGACAGGCAAACTCGGAAAACGCGTCGTCGAGCGCCTTCTGAAAAAGAATTCCGAGGTGCGCATTCTGACGCGCAGACCAGAGGAGGCGCGTCGCTTGTGGGGCGATGCTGTGGAGGTCGCTCAAGGTGACTTTGCGGATCCACCCAGCTTGAAAGAGGCATTGGTTGATATCGATGCACTCTTTCTGCTGTCGCCGATCAGCGAAGCGCTGGCATCACATCAAAACGCGGCAGTTGATGCGGCAGCTTCTGCCGGGATCGAGCGTATCGTCAAGGTATCCGGTTCGGACTGGACGATACGAAATGCAGATCGCTCGGTTTCCGGATCGGCTCACGCCTTGGTGGAAGCCCATCTGGCTGAAAGCGGTGTCGCACACACGATCCTGAGACCCAATGCGTGGATGCAGGTCGCACTTGAGCCCACAATCGCGGCAATTCTCAGCCGGGAGGATTTGCCTGACCGTTACTCCGGTGCCGCCGTCTCCTACATCGATGCGGATGATATCGCGGATGTTTCCGTTGCGGCATTGACGAAAGAGACACCGTTGAACGGTGCCTTTGTCCTGACGGGTGGCAAAGCGCTGACAGCACTCGAAATCGGGCGGATTGCCGCGCGTATCTTGCATCGCCCGATCGGCGTGTCGCAGACAGTTCACACCGCGCTGCCATCACACCCTGGCACCTTTGAGCAAAAGGCGGTTGGTGAGTTCTGTGTGCTGATCGCCGAAGGTTTGGCGTCCTCGTTAAGCGATGACGTTCGTCGGATCACCGGCCGCGAACCGCGAACCGTAGACGCTTACCTCAGCGCGCGCCTGGCAGGCGCTGACATTCCTACACATAATCCGAAGGGAGAAAAATCATGGCACTGACAGCGCCGGTCAGCGATACACTCGAATTGAAGGCACCGTTCGATTTTGAGGAAAGCCCGTTAAGCCGTGCTGCACAACAGCCGTTGATGCTCGGGCTCTTTCTCAATTTGCAGGATATCAACTTTTCCAGCCTGCCAACGAGCAATAGCTGGACATTCGATTACAATGTCGAGCTGGTCAAACGCGCTGAGGAGCTGGGTTTCGAAATCGCCTTCAGTCGCACGCAATGGCTGCCGAAGGGCGGCTATGACGGTGATTCCTCCCTCGACAGTTTTATCGCGCTTGGTGCTATGGCGGCGGTTACGAAAAGCATCCTGCTAATTTCGACCATCCACGTCCTTTATGGCCCCTTGCATCCCCTCCATCTCGCCAAATACGGGGCGACACTGGATCACATCGCCAATGGCCGTTGGGGCATTAATATCGTCACCGGGCACCGGGCCATCGAGCATGAGATGTTTGGTTGGCAAAGGATCGAACACGACAAACGTTACGACATGGCGGGTGAACTGTTTGATGTGCTGCACCGATTGTGGGGTGAAACCGAAAACTACTCCTACGAAGGAAAGCTCAATCCCTGGGCGGTCAACAACGGCTGGATCACACCAAAGCCGTCCTTTGGTCGTCCACCTCTGGTAACTGCGACGGGTTCGCCTGCCGGGATTGACTTTGCCGCACGTCATTCCGACCTGGTTTTCGTGACATCGCCTGGTGGCGCGCACATCGATAGTGCATTGGAAACACTCCCGGCCCATGTCGCCAATGTTAAAAACCGTGCAATAGCACATGGCCGTCAGGTCAAGACACTCATCAATCCGATAATTGTCAGCCGTGATACTGAAGCTGAAGCCTTTGCGTATGCTGACGCCATCGAGGCAGGAAAGCCACAGCCGGGTACACGTGCTTTTGCTACCAACAATTATGAGAGCGATGCGCATGCCTGGCGGGGACGTGGCGATGCGCGCCACAAGCAGGGACGCAATCTCGGCGGCAATATCGAGATTATCGGTTCGCCTGAACAGGTCGTTGAACAGTTGATTGGCCTCAAGAAAGCGGGGATCGACGGCGTTCAGCTCAATTTCTACGATTTCCGGGAAGACCTCGAATATTTCGCCGACCGGATCCTGCCACTGATGAAAGAGGCCGGCTTAAGGCTCTGACGCCTTCGCCACCTCTGTTTCACCATCAAACGTCCCTGATCGCTCGCCACCCTCCGGTAGCGGCAGGGAATTCCATTGCCAAAGGATATGCCGTGAACATCGCCGTAGACCCCACAAACACCCCAGCACCGAAAGTCATCGACAGGATTGTTACCTACATTCCCGAACTGGTGTCGATCCGTCACGATCTGCACCAGCACCCGGAAATTGGCTTTGAAGAGGTGCGAACCTCCGGGATCGTCGCCGAGAAACTTGCGTCCTGGGGTATCGAGGTGCATCGCGGATATGGCAAAACAGGCGTGGTCGGTATCTTGCGTGGAAAACATGCGGGTAATCGCTCGGTTGGTCTGCGCGCCGACATGGATGCCCTGCCGATGCCGGAGGATACGGGTTTGCCCTATGCCTCGATCTACCCCGGCAAATTTCATGGCTGCGGTCACGATGCGCACACGACGATCCTTTTGGGGGCTGCGCGTTATCTGGCCGAAACTCGCGATTTCGCCGGCACGGTCGTTTTCATCTTTCAGCCTGCGGAAGAAGGTCTTGGTGGTGCGCGTGCCATGATCGCCGATGGGTTGTTCAAGGACTTTCCCGTCGATGAGATTTATGGACTGCATAACTCCTCTCATGCCGCGCCCAATCATCTCAAAGTCTCTCCCGGCACAATTCTCGCCGGTGCTGACTTCTTCGATATCAGGCTGAAGGGCAAAGGCGCACATGCCGCACATCCGGATGTCTCCCATGACCCGGTACCGGCAATCGGCGAACTCATCCAGACATTGCAAACGATCGTTAGCCGAAACGTTTCGCCGATTGATCCAGCAGTCCTGTCGATCACACGGATCGAGGCTGGTTCAGCCTACAACGTCATACCAGAAACGGCGTCGATTGCCGGAACGGTGAGGGCGTTTTCCGATCAAGTTCGCGCGACGATCCGCGAGCGGATCGCAACGATTTCGGAACATGTTGCTGCCGCCCACGGCCTGATAGCGGATGTCGATATCAGAGACATTTTCTCGGTCCTCACCAACGACGACGCGTCTGTCGATATCGTTGCGGAGGTCGCACGCGATGTCTTGGGCGACGCGCGCGTCTCGACCGAGCCCGGTCGCTTTATGGGCAGTGAGGATTTCGCAGACTTCCTGAAGCACGCTCCTGGTGCCTTTTTCACGCTTGGTCATGCGGGCAACGTTCCTGCGCATAACCCAGGTTTCATTGTCGACGACGCGATCTTGCCGGTGGGTGCCACATTGTTTGCGCGTCTGATCGAGCAGCGCCTCACGGCGGTTCCGGTATAAAACACAAAGAGGAAACAATCATGGATTTGACAAGACGAAAGACATTGCTTCTGACGGCGGCATTTGGTGGGGCCGCATTGCTCCCATCCGTTTCGTTTGCCGCCTCCAAGCAGCCGACAAAGGGCGGTCTTGTGACCTTTGCCGGTCTTGGTGAACCAACGACGCTGGTACCGCTCTCCGACAGCAATACGCGCACCAGAGCGATTTCTACAAAGATCCTGGAAGGTCTGGTGCGCTTTGACAGCGAGTTCAAACCGCATCCGGTCCTGGCCGAAAGCTGGGAAACCTCCGCCGACGGTCTGCGCCATACATTCCGTCTGCGTAAAGGCGTGAAATGGCATGACGGGAAGGATTTCACCTCCACGGATGTGAAGTTCTCCTTGCTTGCCTTCAAGAAGGTTGGCCCGCGCGGGCGCATCACATTCGCCAATATTGCCGATGTGGAAACACCTGATCCCCATATTGCGGTGGTCGTATTGTCAAAGCCCGCGCCTTATCTGTTGAGAGCACTGACTGGCGGTGAGACGCCGATCCTGCCAGCGCACGCATATCCGTCGGAAAACTTCAACGAAAGCCCGAATGGCAACGCCCCGATCGGTACCGGTCCCTTCGTCTTCGAGGAATGGAAACGTGGTAGCTATGTCAAGCTGAAGCGTAATCCCAACTATTGGGACGCAGGACTGCCGTATCTCGACGGGTTTGTCGCGCGCTTTTTTGCCGACGCGGCATCTGCGACGATTGCCGTCGAAACCGGTGAAGCGGATTACGCGGCGGATGTGTCATACGGCGATCTGGAGCGGTTGCGGCAAAACCCCAAACTCGCCGTCGAAGTTTATACCGATGCCTATCTGAACAATGCTGAGGTCTTCGAATTCAATCTCGAAAATCCGGTTCTGGCCAAGAAGGAGGTGCGCCACGCGTTGGCACACGCGATCGATCGCGATTTCATCAATGACGCAATCTTTTTTGGTACGGCAAAACCGGCAGGCTCGAACATCCCCAAGGTGTTCACTGCCTATAATGATGAGGCACCGTTCAACTATCCCTTCGACCTTGCAAAATCGAATGCGCTGCTCGATCAGGCTGGATTCCCAAAGGGGGCTGATGGCACGCGATTTACATTAAGGCTTGCGTTCCTGCCATCGGATGCCTTCCGCAAGACGGCCGATTACCTGCGTTCGTCTTTCGGCAAGATAGGAGTGAAGGTGGAGATCCTTGAAGGCGATCTCGCGACATTCATCAAGCGGGTCTATACGGAGCGCGGCTTCGACGTAAATGTAAACGGGATCAGCCGCCTGTTTGACCCGACGGCTGGGGTCCAGCGCCTATACTGGTCGGACGGGATCAAGAACCCGGCTCCCTACGTCAACGCAGCGCACTATAACAATCCCAAGGTCGATGACCTTTTCCGCGCGGCGGCCGTTGAAGTGGACGAGACAAAGCGCGCGGCGCAATTCAAGGAGATCCAAACGATCACCGGTGACGATTTGCCGAACTTCTCCATTGTCGCATTGCCGACGGTCATCTTGCGAAATGCCAGCCTGCAATCGCTTGTGACCACCATCGATATCGCCTACGGCGATCTGGCCAATGCCTGGAAACAGCCCCAGGGCTGAGGTCTTCGGCCTCTTTTCCACCAACCCGGCGTTTTCGCCGGGTTTTTTTATGTCTCAGTCCGGTTGCCGGCGGTTTTCGGCATTCGCGTCCCTTTGGAATTTCTGGCAATCGCATTGCTTGATGGAGAGCGGTACCGAAATAAATTCGCATCGGAAAATTCTTCTGAAGAAAGCCGTTTCCGGCTGATTGGTTCGCAAATTTATTCTTCTTTTCGAGGCAAGAATACGTTTCTGGACGCTCTCCTCACCTCCCGGCACTCTCACTCCATCGCAGTTAGCAATGATGGGTGGCATGGCCAAAGATACACTTTTTCTGATTTCTCCCGGTTTCGAAGATCCCAAACAACCAGGTGACCGGTTTGTCTGCCCGCACTGCAACCAGGTTGAAGGATTGCTCGCTTCGTTCCCTGAAATTGCTGCCTCGCTGGATATCCAGCGTGTTGATTTTCAAAGGCCGCGCGCTGCTGTCATTGCCGAGGTCGGGGAGGACAATCAATCGTTGCCACTCCTGATCTTGGGCGAAAATCCCCCGGATGATGCCGCCGCGTATGGAGACAGACGCTTCGTGCGGGACACCAAACGCATTCTCGATTTGCTGGCTGATCGCCACGGATTTCCGCGCCTCCATTGAAGGTCGGCCCCATTTTTTCGGAGACAAAGATGAACCTTTCCAGACGGCAGTTTCATAAGATTGCGCTTGCTGCCGGCGCTATCGTCTCACTTCCCGGCGGTGCTTTTGCAGCAGCGGAAGAGCCAGTTTCCGGCGGGACGCTGAAGATTGTTTATTTCCCCGAGCCGACGCAGCTTGTCGCGATCAACACCAGTGCGGGCGGTCCGCAATTTATTGGCTCGAAGATTTACGATGGGCTTCTGACCTACGACTACGACCTTTCTCCAAAGCCAAGTCTTGCGAAGGAGTGGTCGGTTTCTGCAGACGGACTGGAGTACGTCTTTCATTTGCAGCCTGGGGCAAAATTCCATGACGGAAAACCGCTAACCTCTGCAGACGTCGCGTTCTCTATCCTGCGCCTAAAGGAAGCACATCCCCGCGGCCGCGCAACCTTTTCACAGGTAGAAAGTGTCGATTCATCAGACCCGCTGGTTGCGCGTGTCAAGCTTGCGAAGCCTGCACCGGGGCTCATCACAGCGCTCGCATCATCGGAATCGCCGATTGTGCCGAAGCACATCTTCGAAACGTTCAAGCCGACAGATAATCCGAAGCCGGACCAAATCATAGGCAGTGGACCGTTCGTGTTGAAGGAGTGGGTGCCAGGCAGCCATATCCTGCTAGAACGGAATGCAGACTACTGGGATGCGCCACGTCCCTATCTGGAACGAGTTATCATCCGTCTGATCAACGATGCAGGTTCGCGTGCCGCAGCGCTCGAGACAGGAGAGGGCGATGTTGGCCCAAACCCTGTAGCGCTTGCTGACCTCGAGCGACTGAAATCAGTTCCAAACCTAAAGGTCGATGACCGCATTTATGCTTACGCGGGCCAACAGAACCAGCTCGTCATCAATCTCGAAAACGAGATATTGAAAAATCTCAAGGTGCGGCAGGCAATCGCACATGCGATCGATGTTCCCGCGCTCATCGATGTAGTGCTTTACGGATATGCTGTTCCGTCTCCAACGCCGATCAGTCCCGGTTTGCCGAAATTTCACAATCCCGATATCGGCTTTGCGAAGTTCGACACCGCGCTTTCCGAGAAACTCCTGGAGGAAGCGGGTTTCCCACGCAAGGAAAACGGCAAGCGTTTCAAGTTGCGTGTGACGACGAACCCATTCAACCCTCAGACCTATTCGGATTTCATAGCCCAGGCTCTCGCCAAGATCGGCATCGAAGCCGAAATCCAGAAGTTCGATTTCGGAACCTATGTGAAGGTGGTCTATACCGATCGGGCGTGGGACTTGTCGGTAGAGTCGCTTTCGAACACCTTCGATCCGACTGCCGGCGTGCAGCGTGTTTACTGGAGCAAGAACTTCAAGATCGGTCTGCCGTTCTCCAATGCCAGCCACTACGAGAACCCGGAGGTAGACCGCTTGTTGGAAGCTGCATCTGTGGAGCCTGATATCGAGAAGCGCGCGGCGTTTTTCAAGGAATTCCAGGCCATCGTTGCAAAGGATCTCCCGGTCATCAACCTCGTATCTCCTGTTCAGCCCGTGGTCGGAAACGTCAAGGTCAAGGACTACGCCGTTGGTGCTGAGGGCTTAAGCGGCAATCTCGCCAAAGCCTGGCTCGCAAAAGAAGCCTGATGACTGCGGCGCGTCGGATTGTCCGGACGCGCCACATTTTTTCGCAAACGGCAAAAGGATGAGGATCTCATGGCAAGATCGTCCGAAAAACTCGTACTCAACGCATTTGTTTATCCCGGCGGGCATCATGAGGCTGCATGGCGCCATCCGCAGTCCGAGCCGCATCGCGTCACCGATATCCGGCTTTATCAGGATATCGCAAGGCGCGCTGAAGCGGCAAAGCTCGATGCGATATTCTTCGCTGATGCGCCAGTTCTCGACGGGAATATCAGATACTCCGCAAAACACCGGCTGGAGCCAATCACTATGCTGGCGGCCCTTGCGGCTGTCACGGAAAAGATCGGTTTCATCGCAACCGCGTCCACGACCTATTATGAGCCCTACAACCTCGCGCGTCTGTTTGCATCCGTCGATCACATCAGTGGTGGCCGCGTCGGCTGGAACATCGTGACCACGTCAGTGGATGCTGCCGCCGCAAACTTCAATCTTGAAAAACACCCGTCACATGCGGATCGATATCGACAGGCGAGCGAGTTCGTTGATGTCGTAACCAAGCTTTGGGACAGTTGGGAAGACGACGCTATTGTTGCCGACAAAGAAAGCGGGCTTTTCGCCGATACCGATCGTATTCATCCCGCCAATCACGAAGGCGAGTTTTACCGTGTCCAGGGTGCACTGAATGTGTCGCGTTCGCCGCAGGGTCGGCCTGTCTATGTTCAGGCTGGCTCCTCCGACGACGGGCGCGGGTTTGCCGCCCAATATGCCGAAGCGATCTTCACCGCACATCAGACGATAGAAAGCGCAAAGGCATTCTATTCGGACATCAAGAAGAGGGTCGCAAGTGCTGGTCGCAATCCGGCCCATGTGAAGGTCCTGCCGGGGATCAGTCCTTTTATCGCCGGTACGGAGACAGATGCGAAAAAGCTGGAAGCCGAGTTCAACGATCTCATCCAGCCCGCTTTTTCGCTGACACAACTGACCAGGATCACAGGTATCGATCTTGGTGATGCCGATCTCGACAAGCCGCTTCCAAGCGAGGCTGTGGAGGCGACGAGAGCCCGTGCAGACAGTAGCCGGCATCAACTGGTGCTTGATGTGATCGATCGTGAAAACCCGACCATTCGGCAACTGCTCCACCGGCTTGCTGGCGGTCGCGGCCACAAGGTCATCGCAGGAACCCCAGAACAGGTCGCCGACTGGATCGAGACCTGGTTCCGGGAAGGAGCTGCCGATGGCTTCAATATCATGCCGCCGTGGCTCACGGGCGGATTTGATATATTCATTGATGAGGTTGTGCCACTTCTGAGAAAGCGTGGACTGTTTCGCGCCGACTATTCCGGTGACACGCTTCGCGACCATTATGGTCTGCCACGGCCGCAGAACATCCACACCATCAATGAAACAAGCAGAATTCGCGCCTGAAGTGGGACGGGCGCGTCAGGCGGCGGTGGCAAAAGAGGGGACATCCTCGCGCAGCATTGCGATGAGTGAGGTTATTTCTGGCTGCCGCCGCCTCTCATGGCTTGCGATGAGATGATAACGATTGACCGTAGGCTGTGGCGTGCCGAATGGAGAAACCAGACGGCCCGTCGTCAGGTCTCCGGCCACAAGAGAATGTCGTACAAGCGCGATGCCATGGCCAGCAGCGGCTGCTTCAATGAGAACCTGCGGATGGGTAAAGCGTGGGCCCGTCGTGGGTATGCGGGAATGGATGCCGTTGGCGCGCAACCAATGTGGCCATTCAAATACAGGATCGGGGTCGGCGCCGTGCAGTATCGGAATAGAATTGCGCTTTAGTCTTTCGGGCTCACCGGCTAGCTGGTGGCGCGAAGCGAAATCCGCAGCACAGATCGCAATGACCGCATCATCGAAAAGCGGCTCATAGGTGAAGCCCGGGATACGTTCATCGCTTGCGACGATGGCACAGTCGACATCATCAAGTTGCTGCAGGCCAAGCGGCCCGTTCACGGTTGTTTCGACCGAGAGCTCAACATCGCCCAGAGCTTGGCTGATGTTGCCAAGCCGAGGTGCAAGCCAGCGTGCTGCCAAGGACGGACAGACCAGCATACGAAGCCTTGGTCTGGAGCCCGAACGCAATAGATCGGAAATGCTGTCGATCATTGTGTCGAAAGCGTTTGCGAGGCCAGGATAAAGAGCGGCCCCTGCATCTGTCAGCCTGAGTTCTCCACGCTGGCGGTTGAACAGGGGCTGGCCGAGGTGGCCTTCGAGGATGCGGACCTGTTGTCCAATTGCGGTCGTCGATACATGCAGCTCATCGGCGGCGCGCGCGAAGCTCGCATGTCTGGCGGCGACGACAAAGGCTCGCAAAGCTGTCAGCGGCGGCAATCGAGAAAGGGTTGGCAGCCGCAGAGCTGCGACTGTGTTGGAGGAGGAGGCGAGTTCTGTTGGCATGGGCTTTACTCTTCGCCGGCGTCAGAAAACCCGGCCTTCCCTAAGATGCGTTGTGGTGCCGTTCAGAAAGTAATCTCCAACCACGCGCGCCTTGTGCAGCAGCGGATTGTGATTGTAGACGGTGCGGATATTACGCCAGTGCCGGTCGAAGTTCCGTTCCGCCGAGGTTGCCGAGCCGCCGCCAAGTTCAAAGAGGCTTGTCGCTACGTTCAGGGAAATCTGGGAGGCAATGATCTGCGTGCGCGCCGTTGCAAGTGAGCCTTCCAGCAATGCGGCTTCGAATGCCTCTTCGTCGCCTGCGGCAAACGCGGCAGCTGTCTTGTCGAGTGTTCGTGCAGCTTCCCGAATGAGTGTTTTGACGGCAAAAGCGCCAGCACTCAGTTCACCGACAGTTTTTTGAACGAACGGGTCCTGGCTGGCAATCTCGGCTGAGCTGTGAAGGGTAGTGCGAGCCTGGTTGAGAACGTAATCAATGCCATCATTGACCGCGCCTTGAACAGCACCGGTTGCCGATGCGGCCAGATGAAGCTGACGCAGGGCAGATGAGTGACGCCCGACCTGGCTGGAAAGCCGCCGTGTCGTAAGTTCGTGCGGGAGTACCTCCACATTATCGAGGCGAACGCCACCACTTGCAGTCATCCTCTGGCCCATGCTGTCCCAGTCGTCCAGGATTGTGATGCCCTCGCGGTCGAGGGGTATCAAGACACCAATCGGATTGCCCTGTTCGTCGACAGCACTAAAAGTGCCGAAGTCTGCAAACGCTGTGCCGGTCGCGTACCACTTCCTGCCATTCAGCCTGTAGCGATCGCCATCGGTACTCAGTTGTGTGGTGATTTCCCCCGGTCGTTTGGTGCCCTGTTCCGTGCTGGCGCCTGCGAAAAGCTTGCCTGCCAGAACGTTTTCGAGGTGCCGGCGATCTTCAAGTTCGACGGGCGTGAGGGCGAGATGTTCAGTAAAGTTGAAATGGCTGCGCAGCGCATGGGGGATATTGCTGTCCGCCTCCCCGAGGATCATCAGTACTTCAATGTAGTCGGAGATTGATCCGCCAGGTCCGCCTTTGGCTTCCGGAATACGCAGGGTTCCGAGTTTGGCGTCCTTGATCAGCTTGAAAACATCG
Source organism: Agrobacterium tumefaciens (assembly GCA_025559845.1). Taxonomy (NCBI): domain Bacteria; kingdom Pseudomonadati; phylum Pseudomonadota; class Alphaproteobacteria; order Hyphomicrobiales; family Rhizobiaceae; genus Agrobacterium; species Agrobacterium tumefaciens. The sequence continues at coordinate 465,306 of CP048470.1, read as the reverse complement.
AACGGCAGAATCCGCTCCCGTTCACGCAACGCAGCATTCTTGGCCGCGTAATCTGCGATTTCCTTCGCCCTCTCCAGTATTTCGTCGCGGCTCGGCACCTCGGAGGGGGAAGCAGTGCCGGTCGTCGCTATATTGGTCTTGGACATCGCGCTATTCCTTGAAAATTGGAAAAGCCTGCGGCACGTTTCCTGCCGCAGGCCTGTTGTCACGCGACGGCGCGAGGCTTTACAGCCGGGCGTGTCGCGGGTGCCAGATTGCGCGGAACGCGACCTTCGACCGGGTGACTTGGATCGTTAAAGCCGGGTGTCGAGGGGTGACCAGTCGTGACCAGGCTGTCGACCAGTGCCTCATCGTCGGCATCGATCGTGACGTCGAGGGCGCGAACGTAGTTGTCCCAATGTTCCTCGGTGCGGGGGCCCGTGATGGCGGCGGTGACGAACTTGTTGTTCAGCACCCATGCAAGCGCGAAGTCCGCCGCGGAGACGCCCTTGGCGGCGGCATGCGCTGCAACCTTCTGGGCGATTTCAACAGATTCTGGACGCCATTCCGTTTCCAGGACGCGCTTGTCGCCACGGCCAACACGTGTGTCGGCGCCAGGCTCCTGACCAGGCTGGTATTTGCCAGTCAGAACGCCACGCGCCAGTGGCGAGTAGGAAACGACGCCGAGACGATAATGATGGGCGGCCGGCAGTTGCTCGGCTTCCGCCGTGCGGTTGACGATGTTGTAAAGCGGCTGGCTGGCGACAGGGCGATCGATGCCAAGCTGATCTGCGATGTGCGATATTTCCGCGATACGCCAGCCACGGAAATTCGAAACACCGAAGTAACGCAACTTGCCGGCGCGGATCAGGTCGGCGATGGCACGAACCGGCTCTTCCAGTGGAGCATCGAATACGGCGCGGTGGAAATAGAGGATATCGATGTAGTCGGTATTGAGACGCCGCAGGGAGTTTTCGACTGTTTCGATGACCCATTTACGCGAATGGCCGCCAAGGTTCGGGCCCTTGGTGTGCGAGTTGACGAATTTCGTCGCCAGCACCCAATGATCGCGATGTGCCTTGATGCCACGGCCCACAACTTCCTCGGACTTTCCGTCGTGATAGACATCCGCCGTGTCGATGAAGTTGATGCCTTGTTCACGGGCTTTGTCGATGATCCGGAATGCAGTCTCGTCCGGTGTCGGGCCACCAAACATCATGGTGCCTAAGCTCAGCGGCGAAACTTTCAGCGCGCTGCGCCCGAGATAACGATAGTCGACCATTGGTAAGTACTCCTTGAGGTTATTGTGCGTGATGGCAAGCCACAGCGTGGTTCTTGCCGAAGAACTGGTATTCGGGTGCCTTCTCGCGACAGAGGTCGCTCGCCAATGGACACCGGGTGTGAAACCGACAGCCTGATGGCGGGTTGTGAGGACTTGGAAGATCACCAGAAATCGGTGCGGCCTGTTTGCGACGTGAAGGATCTGGGACGGCAGCCAGCAAGGCACGGGTGTAGGGGTGGCGAGGTGCAGCCCACAATTCCGCAGTCGGTGCGCTTTCAACAATTTTTCCAAGGTACATGACGAGCACACGATCAGAAAAATAACGGACCACGGACAGGTCGTGCGAGACGAAGAGGTAGGACAGCGACAGCCGGTTCTTCATCTCTACCAGAAGGTTGAGAATTTGGGCCTGGATCGATAGATCGAGCGCGGAAACCGGTTCGTCACAGACGACCAGTTCCGGTTCTAGGATCAGGGCACGGGCGATGCCGATGCGCTGACGCTGACCGCCGGAAAATTCGTGCGGATAGCGGTCGAGGGAATCCTCGGGCAAACCGACCTGCGCGACGATTGCCTCGACAATTTCCTGTTGTTGCTTCCTGTCGCCGATGCCATGCACTTTCAGTGGGCCAGTAAGGATCGTGCGGACTGTCTGGCGAGGGTTGAGAGAGGCGAATGGGTCCTGAAAGATCATTTGTATGCGCCGGCGGATGCCACGCAGTTCCGTCGATGACATCGCCGTTACGTCGGCGCCATTGAACACGACCTGTCCCGAGGACGGTTCAACAAGGCGCATCAGAGATTTGCCGAGCGAAGACTTGCCGCAGCCGGATTCTCCCACCAGCGCAACGGTTTCACCGGCCTCTATCTCCAGGGAGACGTCATCGACGGCGCGAACCGTTCCGCGCCCTCCAGCATATTCGGTGGACAGTTTATGCACTGACAAAAGCGCCATCGGAGACCTCCCCTGAAATTTCGGACACAAACGGGCAGGCGGCATAACGCCCTTCGGAAATAGAGCGGAGCGGGGGAACAAACTGCCCGCAGAAACCGCGGGCGTCCGGACAGCGCGGACGGAAGGCGCAGCCTCGTTCACCCGTTGCGGAGACGATGGACCCCGGGATTTCGATCAGTGGGCCATCTCGGTAGTGTTGTCCGTCCTCTGCTCTTGGCGAGGCGGCAAGCAATCCACGCGTATAGGGATGGTAGGGATGGGAGAACACGGGCTCCGGTAAGCCCTCTTCCACCTTTCGTCCCGCATACATTACCATAACCCGATCAGCCCATTGTGCGACGATGCCGAGGTCGTGTGTGATAAGCACGACCGCCATGTTGAGATCGCGTCGAAGATTGTCGAGGAGCTGGAGGATTTGTGCCTGTATCGTGACATCGAGCGCTGTTGTTGCTTCATCGGCGATCAGCAGTTTCGGGTTGCAGGCGACGCCGATGGCGATCATCACACGCTGGCGCATGCCCCCTGAAAGCTGATGAGGGTAGTCGTCGACACGGCGTCGAGCTTCCGGAATGTTGACGAGTTCCAGGAGTTCGATGGCCCGTTTGCGCGCCTCGTGCTTATTAATGCGCTCGTGAATGCGCAGGACCTCAATGATCTGTTCGCCAACCGTCAGCACAGGGTTGAGCGAGGTCATCGGTTCCTGAAAGATCATGCCGATGTCTCGGCCGCGAATAGACCGCCAGCGGCGCTCGGAAAGAGGTAAAAGATCCTTACCTTCCAGTAAAATGCGGCCACCGATCTTTGCGTTCGATGGCAACAGTCCAATCAGAGAGAGGGCCGTCAGGGACTTACCTGAACCGCTTTCGCCAACGATTGCCAACATCTCACCGGAGTGCACCTTGAAGCTCACACCTTTTACGGGCTGTGCCGTGCCAAAGCCAACGGACAGATCCTGGACTTCCACCAAAGGGGTCAACTGCGTTCCTCCGAAAAGCGGGGATTGAGTGCGTCGTTCAGCCCGTCACTGATGAGGTTCAGCGATATGACGGTGAAGACGATGGCAAGGCCCGGCAGTGCGGTGAGATACCAGGCGGTTCTGATCACGTCGCGTCCGGATCCGATCATCGAACCCCAGGAGACACGGTTGGGGTCGCCGAGACCCATAAAGGACAGTGCTGCTTCCATCAGGATCGCACCGGCGACCATGACAGATGACGTCACGATGATGGGAGGCAGGGCGTTGGGCAGGATTTCGGTGAAGACAATGCGCGCGTGTCCGTATCCCAGGCTGCGGGCCGCCAGGACGTAATCTTTTTCGCGGATTGCGCGGAATTCGGCGCGCGTCAGCCGGGCGACCAAGGGCCAGGTAATGATACCGATTGCGGAGGTCACCGTTGTGACGGATGGCTGGGCAATGGCGACGAGTACAACGAGCAGTACGAAATTTGGCAACGTCTGGAAGATTTCGATCAGCTTAACGAGGACGTCATCAATGACACCGCCGAAGTACCCGGCAAAGGCGCCGACCGAAATGCCGATCGTGAGCCCGATCAGCGTGGCAACGACGCCGACGGTCAAAGAGATGCGCGCACCATGTACAATCCCGGCCAGCACATCGCGGCCCATGGAATCCGTGCCAAGCGGAAAGGCTCCGTTCTGACCGGGCCACAGGAACGGACGCGCTACCATCTCCAGGGGATCGCCGGGATAGACAAGCGGGGCGAGAAGTGCGGTGACGATTACGGTGGCAAGGAAGAGCAACCCGACAATCGCATTCGGGTTTTTCAGAAAGACCTTGATTTCACGACGCAATCCTCTGCGCGGTACCGATGCGGTCCTGGCCGACAGGGCGTCAGGGGCATGAAGGTAAGGCCAGGTTTTGTCGTCCTTGGGGGGCAAGGCGTTTTGGGTGTCGAGTGTGCCGGCCTTTGCCTGAGCGGTGATCTCGGGAGCGTGCAGGAGTGCGGTGGTGTTCGTGGAACTCATCGGCTTTCTCCAATGCGAGGGTCTAGCCATGCCTGCAGGAGGTCTACGGCTGCATTAACGACGATGACGACCAGAGAGGACAGGAGCAGGATGCCAAGCAGGACACTGAAGTCGCGGGCCATGACGGCTTCGAACGCCAGTCGACCGAGGCCTGGCCAACTGAAGACTGTCTCGACGACGACGGCGCCGCCAAGCAGGCCGCCAATATGCATGCCGGCCATCGTGGTGATTGGAATGAGTGCATTGCGCAGGATATGGCGAATTGTCAGCCGCCAGGGCGAAACACCCTTCGCGCGTGCCGTGCGGACGTAATCCTGTGATTTGACCTCCAGCATCGCGGCGCGGGTCAGCCGCGCATAGATCGCCAGAAAATATAAGGCGAGCGACAAAGCCGGTAGGACGATATAGCGGGCTCTGTCGACGACCGCGTCGAAGCCCGTGAGACTGCTACCAATCGTGCTGTCCCCACCCGACGGAAGCCAGCCGAGCTTCACGGAAAATGTCAGGATCAGCATTAACCCGATCCAGAACCCCGGTACAGAATAGAAGATCAGTGATCCAATCGAGATAATCCGGTCTGGCAGCTTGCCGGAGAAAAGCGCCATGATCGCACCAAGGAATACGCCTGCGACAATGGCGATTCCGAGTGCTGCGCCCATCAGCGCAAGGGTCCCGGGTAGTCTCTGACCGATGAGATCTGCAACAGGCATGCCGTAGCGCGGAGAATAACCGAGGCTGAACTGCGCCAGATTGCCCAGATAGTTCATCAGCTGATGAAGAACAGGCAGATCCAGTCCGAAGCGGGAGCGGATTTCGGCCATGGTCTCGACCGTCGCCGAACCAGCTTCAGCAGCGAGGACATCGGCTGCGTCGCCCGGTGCAAGTTGCAGCAGAGAGAAGTTCAGAATGACAATTCCAAGGACTGTCGGAACCGCCTGAATGGCGACACGACGTGCCTGAGAGAAAATCCGTTTCGAATTTGACATCGGCTCCCATCCGTAACCGTCCAAGTCGCTCATGCTCCATCAGGAGTGCGTCATTAGTTGACTAATTTTATGGAATTTGTCAAAGAGTAATGGAATTATTTTCCGTAAATTACAGAAAATAACCCGCATAAGAAAAGATAATTTCTACAAAATGGGAGCTGTAGCGTTTTTTGGCGCGAGGGCTCCCAATGACGAAAGAAACTTCTCTCAATGCGCCAGCGTTTGGTTTGCCGGTTTTTACCGCTCAAAAGGAGAGAATATCACATGACTGATTTCAATCGCACGACGAGACGGAGTTTCCTTCTGGCGTCGGTCGCGCTCGGCGCGGCATCAATGTCGGGTTTGAAGGTGGGTGCCGCTGAGCCGGCACGCGGCGGCACTGCGACGTTGCTGATATCATCCGAGCCACCTGTTCTGACAACGATCGCCCACACCGCCTACAACTCCGTCTATGTATCGCCGAAGGTCACCGAGGGGCTCTTGACCTACGACTTCGACCTCAACCCCCAACCACTTCTTGCGAAGTCCTGGGCGATCAGTGACGATGGCCTGCGATACACCTTCAATCTGAGGTCTGGTGTAAAGTGGCATGATGGCAAGCCGTTTACCGCTGCCGATGTCGCGTTCTCAATCCGGACCCTCAAGGAGGTCCATCCGCGCGGGCGCAACACGTTCCTGAATTTGACGGATGTGGAAACTCCGGACGAGCTGACGGCAGTCTTGGTTCTATCGAAGCCCGCACCCTACCTGATCACCGCGCTCGCCGCTGCGGAATCGCCGATCGTGCCCAAGCATCTCTATGAAGGAACGAAGGTGACCGAAAACCCGGTCAATCTGGCACCAATCGGCACGGGAGCGTTTAAATTCAAGGCGTGGGTGCGTGGCAGCCATGTCGTTTATGAGCGCAATCCAGACTATTGGGATGCGCCACGCCCCTATCTGGATCAGCTTATCGTTCGTTTCATTCCCGATGCGGCCGCCCGAGCCATTGCGATCGAAACTGGCGAGATCGATCTCGCGCCAAGCACACCGGTGGCCTACAGCGACCTTGATCGCCTGAAGGAATTGCCGGACCTGGCCTTTGAGACCAATGGTTATCAGTACTCAAATTCCATCAGCCGCGTTGAATTCAATCTCGAAAAAGAGGTGTTCAAGGACGTGCGCGTCCGTCGCGCGTTTGCCCATGTGATTGATCGCAACGTCATCTTCAATACTGTCAATTACGGATACGGATCGCCGATCACCGGGCCCATCAACCCAAAGCTGACGCGATGGTTTGTCGACGATCTGAAAACCTATCCGATCGATCTCAAGACTGCGGAAGCGCTGCTGGATGATGCAGGCTACAAACGAGACGCGAACGGCATTCGCTTCAAGCTCAATCTGGATTACGTTCCGAGTACCGAGGCTTATCCGCGCGGAGCGGATTATATCCGTCAGGCTTTGGCGAAGGTCGGCATTGATGTCACGGTGCGTACCCAGGACTTCGCGACCTATACGAAACGCATCTACACCGATCGCGATTTCGATTTTGCCTATGAGGGCATGAGCAATTTGTTCGATCCGACGGTTGGTGTTCAGCGTCTTTATTGGTCAAAGAACTTCAAGAAAGGCGTGCCTTTTTCCAATGGTGCGGCCTACAGCAACCCGAAGGTTGATTCCCTGCTGGAAGCGGCGGCGGTCGAAATTGATCCGGTCAAACGCGTTGCCCAGTGGAAAGAGATCCAGCAGATCCTGATCGAGGATGTCCCTGCGATCGATATCGTCGCGGCCCCTGAGATTACCATCTTCAACAAACGGATATCGGGCCACACGGTCGGGGCCGAAGGGGTCTCAGGAAGCCTTGCCTTTGCGCACATCGTTGCGTCCTGAGCTCAACAGCAATATCGCCCGCCCGGTAACGGCGGGCCTTCAGTAAATGGTCTATTCGCGGACATTAGACACTGTCGATGTTCCGCCTGTCATGAAGGGTCAAGCGATGAGCACTCCACTATCTGAAATCTGGTATACGCGCTGCCCGGTTCCGACCCCGGTCGGTCTGGCCGTCCAGCTTGGTTATCTCGAAAAGGCCTTTGGCGATGTCGGTATTGCCCTGAAATCGATCATCGATTCGCCGGATCGTTCCATCAGGCAAAGCCATTTCAACCACACGCTGGAATGGTCATTCAGGCACGGTGGCAACGTTCCGCCCATCCGCGCCCGATCGGAAGGACGCGATACACGTCTTGTCGGCATTACATGGACGGACGAGTTTCAGGCAATCATTACGCTGCCGCAAACAGGTATTCGAACGGTTGCTGATCTAGCAGGGCGCCGCGTTGGCGTACCGCGCAGGCCGGAGGGCATTGTCGATTTCATGCGCGCAACGGCGCTGAAGGGCATCGTCTCGGCCTTGTCTCTTGGAGGTTTGCGGATCGGCGATGTTGAGCTCATCGATATCGTCCAGGACCATTCCGTGTTGGAAACGCAGGAGGGACCTTCGCTGTTCGGTCTGAAGCGCCGACAATCGTTTGGAGAGGAGATCGCTGCACTCTTGCGCGGCGAGGTCGATGCGATCTTTGTCAAAGGGACCGCCGGTGTTTCTGTCGCAAATCTGATTGGCGCAGTCCAGGTGATTGAGTTCGGGTTTCATTCCGACCCGAACATCCGTATCAATTCGGGTTCGCCGAGGGTTCTGACAGTTGATGCTCGCCTGGCCGATGAACGTCCGGACCTTGTCGAGCGCCTGGTTGACGCAATCCGCAAGGCGTCTGTCTGGGCAGAAGAGCACCCGGAAGAGACAAGACGCTTCATAGCGCGCGAAGCCGGTGCCACTGAAGAACAGGTTCTGGCTGCCAATGGCCCCGATGTTCATCGCCATCTTGGCCTTGGCCTCGACAAGGAACTCGTAACGGCCATTAGCCACTACAAGGATTTCCTGCACGAATGGGGTTTCCTTGAGGACAACTTCGACATTCACACCTGGATCGATGACCGTTTTGTTCTGGCGAATGAAAGGGCAGTTGCATGACGGCCCTGATTTCCGCTGTGGCGCCGTCACAAAGGCCCACTTTAGACCCGATCGATATTGCCAGATCGCTTGCTGAGGGCTTCGGTAAGACCGCAGCCGCTCACGACAGGACAGGGGAATTTCCTGCAGAGAATTTTATCGAGCTTTTCAGGTCAGGCCTTCTCAGCCTGATCCAGTCTAAGGAAACCGGGGGGTGGGGCGAAGGGATCGAGACAGCCCAGGCTGTCATCGCAGCGATTGCTGAAGGTGACCCCTCTACCGCCCTTGTTCTTGCGATGCATTATAGTGTTCACGGCAGCATCCGCCGCGGCAAGTGGCCTGATGTTCTTGCTGCCAAAGTCTTGACGGCAAATCTTTCCGGACCGGCTTTGCTCAATAATGCACAGGCCGAGCCAGGCATTGGTTCTCCAGCCCACGGTGGATTGCCAGAGACGGTCGCGCGCATCGACGGAGACGCTTGGGTCGTCAACGGTCGCAAGAGTTTCGTAACCGGGCTACCCGGTCTGAAATGGGCGATCGTTCTGGCGACGACGGTTGAGGAGACACCGCGACTGATCCAGTTGCTGGTTCCTCTGGACCTCGATGGTATCGGCCGTGAGAAGGCCTGGGACGCGACGGGCATGTTTGCGACCGCGAGTGATGACTTGCTTTTAAATGACGTCCGCGTGCCTCTGGAAAACGTCGTTGCCGAGCAGCCGGCGAGTGAGCCTCTTCGTCGGGATGAGGTCGACGGGTATAACTTTTTTGTCCTGCTGGCGGCTGTCTACCATGGCGTGGCCGTCTCAGCCCGCAATGATCTGATAAAGCATCTGACCGGCCATGTGCCGGCGAGCCTCGGCGCACCACTTTCATCAATCCCTAGAATTCAGGAAGCGCTCGGGCAAATCGAGGTGTTGATTGCCGCGAACAGACGCCTCCTGGTCTCCGTCGGCCGCGACATTGATGACAAGAAAAATGTCGGAACCGATGCACTGGCCGTACGCCATGTGGTCATCGAGAATGCGGTAACGATCACCGATCTTGCACTAGAGCTTGGCGGCAATCGCGGTTTGCGCCGGGACTATCATCTGGAGCGCCATCACCGGGATGCGATCACTGCAAGAGCACATGCGCCGCAGAGCCATATGATCCGTACGATCATTGGTCGCGAACTGATCAGGAAAAGCGCGGCCGAAAACCCCGCTGAAGTGCGTCATACAGTTCGCTAACATGATTGGAGCTTGCAGGCGCCTTCAGGCGCCTTGCAAGCGTCTCGCCGACTTGGAGATATCACACTTAGTTTGCCGGTTTCGCTCATCGCGGAAATCTGAAGCGATGCTTTTTTCATGCTTTTGAAAATGAATGGATGCTTTTTTCCCGATCTCTCGGGCGCATGAAAATGTAATAGTCGACTAAAATAGTGGAATTCATCATCTTGGCTGTGGGACGCAAGCAATCCACGGAGCAAACATGTGTACCACCTTGATCGTGCCTGGCCTCAATGGTTCGGATGAAGGACATTGGCAGCGGCACTGGCTGCTGGATCATTCGGACGCGAGCCTGGTCGATCAGGACAATTGGCAGTGCCCGGTCCTAGAGGACTGGTTGGTGAGGCTGGAGGATGCGATCGCGGCTAGTGACGGCGCCTACATCGTTGCTCATAGCCTTGGTTGCCTGTTGGTCGCCAATATGGCTGCGCGTCCCCTTGCTGCCAAGATAAAGGCTGCGTTGTTAGTCGCACCCGCCCACCTTCAAAAGGTCGAGGCGCTCCATCCATGCATCGTGCGGTTTGGTGAGTTCCCGACCGATCCGCTCCCGTTTCCGAGCCTTGTTGTCGGTAGCATGTCTGACCCCTACATGGAGCCGGAAGAGCTGGCATCAACGAGCGCGGCCTGGGGCAGCGATCTCCTTAATCTTGGCGATGTCGGGCATATCAACATTGCCAGCGGCTTCGGACGCTGGTCGCAGGGTTACGGATTGCTCGACAGATTGAAGAGCGTTTCTGTCGAAAACATTCCAGCTATCGGGCGCGACCGCCACACATTATCGCCCGCATATCGCGCCTATATCGAGGCTCTGCCACGATAAAAATACTGAGCCAACGGTTTAAACCGCTGGAGGGTGTTTGATGCCGGTGTGATGCACAACCTATGGGGGTTTTTGTGGGAGTAAATTGCCATAGGGTATTCATATTCACCTTTTGATTGTTTTTGACCGAGTTATTCTTTTCCTATCGATAATATGGAAAATGGTTTCTTCGCGTGCCTCCGCTTTCTTCTTACCTTTCCATTGTCATCAAATCAGGAAGGGGTAGGGAAATGTACAATATCAAGTTGCTGGCGTCCGTATTCGGGGGATTGTTGCTTTCAACGGTCGGTCTGGCATCGGCCAATGCGTCGGACGCGCTGGTTACCGCGGACTGGCTAAAGCAAAATCTGGAAAATCCGAAGGTCAAGGTTTTCGAAGTCAGTGTCGACACCGGCGTTTACGAGCGTGGCCATATTCCCGGCGCGACCAATCTGAACTGGCACACCGATCTCGTCGACAAGGAACGTCGCGATATAGCCTCTCGGGAGCATTTCCAGAGCCTGTTGCAGCAGGCCGGTATCGGCGATGATACAACGATTGTCTTGTACGGCGATAACAACAACTGGTTCGCAGCCTGGGGAGCATGGATCTTTGAAACCTATGGTCTGGGCGATCGGGTGAAGCTTCTGGACGGTGGTCGTAAGCTTTGGGAGGCTGAGGGTCTGCCTCTGGATACCTCCGCGCCAAAAACGACGGCAACAACACTGACGTTGAAGGACAGCGACCCGTCAGTTCGCGCCCGCTTTATCGATGTCGTCGCTGTGGCTGAGGGCAAGCACAATATCAAGCTCGTCGATATCCGCTCGGCAGATGAGTATTCCGGCAAAATCTTTGCGCCCGATGGCGTCAAGGAGCTGTCAGTGCGGGCGGGCCATATTCCAGGCGCGGTGAATGTCCCATGGGGCACCATCGTCAACAAGGACGGAACGTTCAAATCGGCTGAAGAAATCAAGGCGATTTATGCCGAAAAGGGCATCGACGGTACAGCTCCGGTCATCACATATTGCCGTATTGGTGAGCGATCGAGCCACACCTGGTTCGCCCTGAAGAAAATACTTGGATACGATGTCCGCAACTACGACGGCTCATGGACGGAATACGGCAATGCCGTCGGCGTCCCGATCAGCAACCCGACTGGAACCGTCTGGACCGGCAAATAACCACTGATCATATCCCATCCACGACCAGCACGCCGCGTTAGGCGTGCTGGCGATGTTAATTGAAAGATTTGCCTGGCATCTCATGAATTTACGCTTCCATCGCTGGGCAGGCATTGCCCTGATAGCTTTACTGGCTCTTACCTTCTACGGCGTTTCCATGCTGGTAGAGGGGCGTCAATTGGGGTTTGCGCTGCTTGCCGGGGCAGCCTTCGGCATTGTCCTGCAGCGCGGTCGCTTTTGTTTTCTTTGCAATTTTCGCGATTTCGTTGAAAACAGGCGATCTGATGGACTTGTCGCGATTTTTGTAGCCTTGATTGCAGGGGTCGCGTTCTACCAGATTGTCATGATGGCCTGGGTCCCTGTTCCACAGCCGGGCCGTTTGCCGCCCAACGCTCATGTTGGTCCCGTCGGCTGGGTGCTCGCGGTTTCCGCATCGATTTTCGGTCTGGGCGCCGCTTTGTCGGGCTCATGCCTCTCCGGTCATTTTTATCGTCTCGGGGAGGGTGCCTTTGGATCGATTTTCGCGCTTGCCGGTGCGGCCGTCGGTTTTTTCGTGGCGTTCCTCAGCTGGAATTTTCTCTACAGCCTGGCTGTGTACGACGACATTCCTGTGTGGCTGCCGCACTACCTGGGCTACGGTCCAGCGTTTATTGTGTCGTTTTGCGTACTCGCAATCCTGATTGCCCTTGTTCTTTATGCGGATAACAACAACGACATCCCGCCCGAAAAGGCGGCAGACGCAAAGTTGCATCAGGCACTGACACGGGTGTTCATCGCCCGCTGGCCCCCTGTCGTCACCGGCATCCTCGTCGCCACGATCAGCGCATTCTCGTATTTTCGGCTAGCACCCATTGGCGTCACGGCTGAATTGGGAAGCATTGTTAGAACCGTTTCCACCCAGCAAGGCTGGATGTCCGAAACGCTGGCTGGGCTCGATACGGTGCGGGGTTGCATAAGCGCGGTCAAAACCACGCTGCTTTCTCCAAACGGCGTATTCGTCATTGGGCTTATTGTTGCAAGTCTCGCCTCCGCATTGGTTTCGGAGAAGTTCAAGCCATCATGGCCATCTCTAGGTGGGTTGGCGACCCGATTTGTCGGCGGTGTGCTGATGGGCTGGGGTGGGATGACCGCGTTGGGGTGCACCATTGGCGTATTGCTATCAGGCATTCACGCGGGCGCCTTGTCCGGCTGGGTGTTCTTACTCTTTTGCGGTCTTGGCGCCTTTTGTGGCCTTATCCTCAAACGTCGTTTTGCGTTGCCATAGGACGTGAATTTGGTTGCTTTCACCCGTTTGAAACTGTCTTCCACGGCTGCGAATTTTCCGGGTTGAAACCATCGTGTGCGAACGCGAAAATAGAATAGTGATTTAGTGGAAAATCTTGACGGTCCGGGCCTTTCACTTAACGATATGACGATCTCGTTGCTGGAGGCTGACCATGCTGCAAGCACTGCAATCATTTGCGTTCGATTTCATTGGCTCGACCCGTAACGCTCCTTCGAGGCCATCGCCGGATTTTGACGTGCCAGTCACCGGAGACTTGGAAAAGGAGCCGGAGAAAACCGATCTGGAGCTGGAGAGGAAAGAGATCTCCGAAATCGCATTTGCGACGTTCGGCTTCCACCCGGTGCTCTAGTCAAACAGGGTGGGACAGGCGGGATCGGCTTCGCACCCGTCGTGCCGCGTTCGACGTGATTACATCCTTGCGTAGAGAGAAACTCTCTCTCCTGATCGCAAATTGGAACAAAATTTCTTAATTGCCTCGGAGAAATGGCTACCCTTTTAACTCGGTCTAGGAAGCCCAGCCGGGCAAACTGCAGAGGTTTCTCAATGAGCAAGACAGATAAGCCGCTCGATTTTCTTTGGTTCATACCTTCCTCGGGTGACGGGAGTTATCTTGGCTCGGACGACCTCTCACGCCCTGCTGATCCCGACTATTTCAAGGAAATTGCCCAGGCTGCCGATCGTCTCGGTTATTCTGGCGTACTCATTCCAACAGGCGTTGCCTGTGAGGAATCGTTCATTCTCGCGGCCAATCTCGCTGCCCATACGGAAAAACTGAAGTTTCTCGTTGCCATAAGGCCGGGTGTCGCTTCACCAGCCTATTATGCGCGTATGGCATCCACGCTCGATCGCGTCTCTCGCGGGCGTTTGTTGCTCAACATTGTTGTGGGCGGAAGTTCGCAGGAACTGGCGGGTGACGGTATCTTCTTGCCGCATGACGAGCGCTACGATCATGCTGGAGAATTTTTCGAAGTTTTCAATTCGCTGATTGAAACCGGCAAAGCCAATCTCGACGGAAAATACATCAAGGCACATGACGCAAGACTGGGCTTGCCGCCCGTTCAGGAGCGTCCGCCAATTTATTTCGGTGGGTCGTCGGACGCGGGGATCGAGTTTTCTGCAGGCATCACCGACAAATATCTCACTTGGGGCGAACCGCCGACACAGGTTGGCGAAAAGATCGCCAAGGTGCGCGCTGCCGCTGCAAAACAGGGGCGCGAAGTGACGTTCGGAATTCGGCTGCACTTCATTGTGCGAGAGACCGACGAAGAAGCGTGGGCGGATGCGGACAGGCTGATTTCAAAGCTTTCCGATGAAACGATCGCCGCTGCGCAGGAGGTCTTTTCCAAGGCATCCGATTCCGTTGGCCAGGCGCGCATGCAGGCTTTGCACAACGGCCGACGCGACAGTCTGGAAGTCTCTCCAAATTTATGGGCAGGTATAGGACTTGTTCGGTCAGGCGCCGGAACGGCTTTGGTCGGTTCACCCAAAACCGTCGCTGCCCGCTTGCGGGAATATCAGGATCTCGGCATCGACACTGTGATTGCCTCCGGGTATCCGCATCTAGAGGAAGCGTACCGCGTTTCGGAACTGCTGTTCCCCGAAATTGGTCTCGGCGCGCCGCGAAATCAAATCCGCTCATCCTTTGGCGCCAGACAGGCCTTCGGTGGCGGAGGTCATGGCGGCAACATCAAGCTTGCATCTGGATCATGATCGATTGGCTGCGCTGAGATTGCTTCGCGTCGCAGGGACGCCGCACGTTGTCAGCAATTAAAACATTAATTCCATATAATATATCAAATATGAAAAAGAATGCCTGTGTAGAAATCGCCCGGCCCGCTAACTGTTTAGACAATGCAAATGATTTCGGGAGCTTTCCATGACAGTGCAATTTGCCGCAAATGATGAACAGTTCAGGGCTGCAAAGGGGAGCGTTTCGGACCGTGTCGCCGATGCCGATAGTCTGAAGGTTGCGCTCAGAGCGCTTGGCGGCGGTGTCAGTCTCGTGACGGCAGGTGAGGGTGAGTTGCGCACTGGCGCAACGGTGACCTCGGCCACTGCCTTGTCTGTCGATCCTCCAAGAATGCTCGTCGCCCTGAACCGGTCTTCCTCGACCTGGCCGATTGTGCAACGCTTTGGCCACCTTGCCATCAATATTATCGGCGAGCACCACCAGTTCGTTGCAAACCAGTTTGCCGGCATCGGTGGCCTGAAGGGCGTTGAGCGTTATCGCGGCGCGGAGTGGACCAGGCTCGCCAGCGGGGCACCGATATTGGAAGACGCCGTCGCGGCCATCGATTGCACGGTGGAAGAGGCCATCGAACGGCACAGCCATGTCATCGTCATCGGCAAGGTGGAAGCAATCCGGATCGGCAATGGTGGCTCGCTTGTCTACCAGAATGGTCGCTATCACGCGCTGGGCTAAGCCCTGGTGAAGCTGCGCGCGAGATGAGTATCCCGCTATCTGTGTTTGAAGCTTTTGAGGGAGTTGGGCATGGGTTCTGTTACGCAGTTCAATGAGAAGATACGCTCCGTTCCGCCACAACTTTTCGCTGACGACGATATCCTGACCGCAGCGCGCGCAATTGCCCGTAGATGCGGCCTGGAGACGGCTGACCGGGTCCACGAGGCGATGTCGCATTCGGGACTGCTTTCGCTATCTGTTCCAAGCGATCTCGGTGGTGCGGACGTGACAAACGATATTCTGGCGCAGGTTGTAACGATTATCGCAGAAGCGGATGCTGATGTTGCGCGGCGCCTTGCTGATCACTTCAAAGCTCTGGAGTTTGTTCGCAACGCCGGGAGTGAAGATCAACGTAGAGCGCTCTTTGCCCGGGCAGGTTTTGGAGAGACATTTTTTCTGGTTGCAGATTCTCCAGATCCGGAGCACCCGGTACTGCTCGGGGACGACTTGTCATTTTGGGTTTCCGATGCGCGGCTGACGTCTGTTCGTTCCGATGTCGACTGGATCGTCATGCCCGCGCTCAATTATCTTCGCCAGCCCGTGCTCGTCGTGGTGAAAAACCGGCGATCCGCTGCCGTGGAGACGGACCTGCGCGTCGATGACGTGTTGCCGCTCACCTTAGGCGCAGAAAACCTTCCGATTTCGGTCGCAACCCTGCTGCGCGCGGCAATTCTGCTTGGACAGACGCAGTGCATCCTATCCGATCTGATTGAACGCAGCCCGACAAATGAAGGTGTCACAGCGCTTGAAGTCGGCGAGGCCTATCTTGGGACCGAGTTGTTGAAGGCGCAAATCGCGCGTGTCGCAGCAATCATCGATGCGGCACAGGTCGGGGCTGAGCATGTTACTGTTCAATCCGTCCGGCATAGCGCCGCCGCTCTCGAGATATTGATGACCAGAATGAGAAGCGCCGTGACAGACAGCACAATTCATCCGGTCGCTGTTCTCGGTAGTGACCTGCTCAGTCGGTAGGCTGTTACGCCGTTTATTTGCCGGCTGGGATGGATTGAGCGCTTGCGGCGTCCTTTTCCACGAACTGGGCCAGTGTCATATTGTCGAGGATGGTTGCGATGGCGTCTCGAACGTCTGTCATCGACAACCTTACCTGACAGTTATCCGGATCGTCACAGTCATCGCATGCTTCGAAAGCGGTGCGGCTGGCGCAACGGATGGGTGCCAAGGGGCCATCAAGCGTCCGGATGACCTGTCCGATCATGATCTCGTTTGGCATTTTCGACAGCGAATAACCGCCGTTCGGACCCTTTTTTGAACGCAGAATGCCGGTATTTCGCAATTCCAGAAGGATCGTATCGAGGAATTTCTTTGGAATATTGTTGCGCGTTGCAATCTCGGTCACGAAGGCCGTCTCACCAGGCGGAAGGCGTGCCAGATCAACGAGAGCCTTCAGTCCGTATTTGCCTTTTTTCGTCAGCATTGTTCCGCCCGGGTGCAACCGGCTTACTCTGAAATGCCGGATCGATTGTTTTCAACTTACTAAGTAGTTTTTAGCGAATTCCTCTGCAAGCCTGTTTATCGGGCTTTTCGCGCTGAAAGTGCAGGCGTCGGCTCGGATTTTCGAGGCTCCACGACGCCAAGACATTTCTTTCCATTCTCCCCCAAGAAGAGAAACGCAATTCATCGGAGCATCTGGATGCTGGCAAGGCATTGACGCACAGGGCGTTGCTGCGTATGTCAACGGACGACGGTTCCTCGAACCCAAAGGGTGAGGGGATTAATAGGGAACATGGTGCGGATCTGCTTGACGGTTCAATGCCATGGCTGCCCCCGCAACTGTAAGCGGATTACCGTCCATCCTCGTGGCGCTTGAGGCGTCATGCCACTGCATCTTGAAGAGATGCGGGAAGGTAGGTGGACGATAGATATTCGTGAGCCAGGAGACCTGCCGTCAGAACAACGACCATCATTACGGGCGGGGATGCCCGGAAGAGGAGCAGGTTATGATACCTTCATGCGCGGACATGTGTTCCGTGTCTTGTTCTCCATTTCCAGGAATGTCGGACGTTTGTCGCAATGCGCTTTGACGTTTTGCGATTTTTCCCATCACCCGACGCAAACACACTGACTGGAGAACGCATGTTCGAATTTAAACCTTTGTCCTTTGGCGCGGCCTTGTTTGCATCTGCCGTTGCTGTTTTTCCCCTCGCGCAGCCGGTACATGCCGCCGAAACCACCTATCCGCTGACAATCAACAATTGCGGTCGCGAGATCACTTTCAAGCAGGCTCCGACACGCACCGTATCCGTAGGTCAGAGTACAACGGAAGTTCTTTACCTGCTCGGACTTTCCGAGAAAGTCGCCGGTACGGCTCTGTGGATCGGCCCGGTCCTGACAGGCTACGAGGACGCCAATGCCAAGATTGAGCGATTGGCCGATAACGATCCAAGCTTTGAAGCAGTGATCGGCAAAAAGCCGGATCTGGTGACGACACAATTTCAGTGGCAGATAGGCCCAGAAGGTGTCGTTGCGACCCCCGAGCAATTCGAGGAACTGGGCATTCCGGTCTACACCTCTCCTGCCGACTGCATGGGCAAGGACAATTCGGGTGGTGGTGACGGCGTGCGAAACGAAGTTTTCACGATGGATCTGATCTATCAGGAGGTTCGCGATCTCGCGAAGATCTTCAACGTTCAGGATCGCGGCGAAGAAATCGTCAATGACCTCAAAACGCGTGAGGAAGCGGCGCGCGCCAAGCTCGCGTCGGCTGAAGGAAAGCTTTCTGCCGTCTTCTGGTTCTCCAGCGCCGAACTCGATATCGATCCCTATGTCGCCGGTCGCAAGGGTGCACCGGGTTACATCATGTCTGCACTTGGCATTAAAAACGTCATCGAAAGCGATGAGGAATGGCCGACCGTCGGTTGGGAAACCGTGGCCAAGGCCAATCCGACCATCATCGTGGCCGGAAAGATGGACCGCCGTCGCTTCCCCGCAGATGATGTCGTTGTGAAACGCGAATTCCTTGCCAGCGATCCCGTTGCAAGCATCATGCCCGCAGTCAAGGAAGGCCACATATTCGACATGGATGCGCAGGCCATGAACCCGACGATCCGGACGATCGAAGGAATCGAGACGCTGGCTGATGCGATTGCCGCATCCGGCCTCGCCAAGTGAGGCCGGGTTTTCTCAATCCAACCAGAGTGAGTGCGGCCGTTGCCGCACTTGTTCTACTGATTGCCGCGCTTGTTGCAGGTGCGGCCATCGGTGAGACGTCGATCCCCTTCGATGTCGTTGTCAAAACCATAGCCAATCGGGTTTTCCATGCGGGTTATCCACTCGAACCGCTCGATGAGGGGATCGTCTGGAGTTACAGATTAAGCAGGGCCGTGGTGGCTGCCTGTTGCGGTGCCTCGCTTGCTCTAGCAGGGGCCGTGTTGCAATCACTCCTGCGTAATCCCCTTGCAGATCCTTACATCCTAGGCATTTCCGCGGGTGCATCGACCGGGGCTGTCGCCGTCGCCCTGCTCGGTTTCGGGGCTGGGATGCTGACGATGCCTGTCGGTGCATTGATCGGCGCTTTCATTGCTTTCACGCTCGTCAGCCTGCTCGCAATTCGGGCGGGACATGGCAATAGCGCCATCATCCTGGCTGGTGTCGCGGGCTCGCAGCTCTTTAATGCGCTTACCTCATTCGTCGTGACAAAATCCGCAAACGCCGAACAGGCGCGCGGCATCATGTTCTGGCTGCTTGGAAACCTTTCCGGTGTTCGCTGGCCTGATGTCTGGTTGGCGCTCCCGGTCTGCCTGGTTGGGCTTGCCGTCTGCTTGTGGCATGCGCGAGCACTCGATGCATTTTCCTTCGGCGCGAATGCAGCCGCATCTCTCGGTGTTCCTGTCCGCGGTGTCTATGCAGTATTGATCTGCGTTTCGGCCACGATGACGGCAGTGATGGTGTCGCTGGTCGGTTCAATCGGCTTTATCGGGTTGGTCATTCCGCACGCCGCGCGCATGTTGGTCGGAGTTCGCCACGCCATTCTCCTGCCTGTGACGGCGTTGACGGGTGCGGTCTTCATGATCGTCGCCGACATTCTGTCCCGTATCGTTATTCCCGGACAGGTTTTGCCGATCGGGGTTATCACGGCGCTGTTTGGCGCGCCTGCCTTCGCGTTCCTTCTTGGACAGAAGAGGGTCGGGCGATGAACATTTCAGCGAACGATTTGCACTGGAGCGCCGGAAGTCTCGAGATCGTACGCGGAGCATCATTTGATGTGCGTTCCGGCGAGTTTTTTGGGATCATCGGCCCGAACGGGTCCGGCAAGAGCACGCTCCTGTCGATGTTGGCGGGAATACGCCGTCCGCGTCGTGGCAACGTAATGGTGGAAGGCCGTCCGCTTTTATCTTTCGGTCGCCGCGAACTTGCCCGAAAACTGGCACTTGTCGAGCAGCAGGCTGAAACTACGGAACGAATTTCCGCACGGCAGGCCGTTGAACTCGGCCGGACACCCTATCTCGGGCCGCTTTCCGGCTGGTCGCAAAAGGATGATGCCATCGTCGATACGGCACTCTCGGACGTCGATATGTCTGATAAGGCCGAACGGAGCTGGCACCATCTGTCAGGCGGCGAGCGCCAGCGATTGCACATTGCGCGCGCATTGGCGCAGGAATCCCGGATACTGCTCCTGGACGAGCCGACCAACCATCTCGATATCGGTCATCAGATTGGCCTCCTCGATCTCGTGCGCAAGCAGGGGTTGACGGTGGTCGCGGCTCTTCACGACCTCAATCATGCGGCGATGTTTTGCGACCGGATTGCCGTCATGGATAAGGGCCAGATTGTCGCCATTGGATCGCCGCACGAGGTTCTTACCGCCGCGCGCATTGGCGCAGTTTTTGGTGTCGAGGCTGTGGTCACGACAGACGAGAGCGGCTTCTGCCACATTCGCTTTTTGCCTGCGCACAGGCAGGAAAATTCACCGAAAAGGGTATCAATAATATGATCAGGGCAATCACGCTCGGGCTTTGCCTTACAGTCGGGCTCTCGATGCAGGCGATGGCGGAAACCTTTGAGGTCAAGATGCTCAATCGCGGCGAAAAGGGCTCCATGGTCTTCGAGCCCGATTTCCTGGAAATTTCACCGGGCGACGTTGTACGCTTTGTTCCCACGCATAAAAGCCACAATGCCGCGACGATTGACGGCATGGTTCCAGATGGCGTTGAAGGGTGCAAGAGCAAGATCAACGACGAATTCGTAACGACGTTCGAGACCCAGGGCTTCTACGGGATCAAATGCTCACCGCATTACGGGATGGGAATGGTCATGCTCATCAAGGTCGGCGAGGCGTCCTTGCCCGAAAGCTACAAGACGATCGATGTGCCGGGGCGGGCCAAGCCTCGGATGGATGCACTCTTCCAACGTGCGGGTGAGGTGGGAAATTGAGCGAAGCATTCGGCATCAACCACGGCCTGAAGGAAGACATTCGCGACTACTGGTCAGAGCGTTCAAAGACCTTCGATCTGGCCTTTGGACATCGCATACCCCCGGGACCCGAACTGGATGCGTGGGCAGAGGCTGCCAGGCAGCATCTCGGTACGAAACCGCTGCGGGTGCTTGAACTTGCCTGCGGAACCGGGGAGGTGACGAATGTCTTGCTGTCACTTGGACATGAGGTAACGGCGCTCGACTTTTCAGAGCATATGCTCGCAGTTGCAAAGTGCAAACACGCCGGTAATCCCAAAGCGCGCTTCATTCTCGCCGATGCGGAGAATACGATGGAGCCGGACGGCGACTATGATGCAGTTGTCTGCCGGCACCTAGTCTGGACGCTGACGGATGCGGAACGTGCATTCTCTGACTGGCATCGCGTTTTGAGATCGGGCGGTAAACTTCTGATTTTTGACGGTGATTGGGCGAAACCCGCGCCGTTTGGGCGTCTCGCACTATTTGCGATCGGCATGATTGATCGGATGCTTGGTAAGGATCACCATTATGACGGCGCGTTGAGTGATCGCCACCAGAATATCATGGCGCGACTGCCGTTCGGAGACGGTCTGAGTGTTGAAAAGCTGCAACCTTTCATTGAGGGCGCGGGTTTCGTCGACGTCCAGACGGCGTCGCATGCTCCGATCGCCGCGGCCCAACGAAAGACGGCAGATCTGCGCAATAGATTGCGAACCTATGTCTATCGTCGCTTCATTCTGTCGTGCCGCAAAGCGTAAAGGGCTGCGACACGACTGCGAACGGCTGATGGCTCGGGGACGAAAGCATCAGGCTTTCAGGCTGGTATCGGGTTTAACGGCCACAACTGCGTAGCGATGTTGCAGGCCGCGTAAAACGCTTTTGAAGAAGGTGAAGTTCTTGGCCTGTGCGCGGTGGATCGCACGCAGGTCCTGGTCGATGGTGACAGGCATGAAACCGGTGCCACGAAGCAGGGCGGCGACATCAGGGGCCCGAGCGCCCTTCGCAAAGTAGACACGAGAAAGAATGCTGTTGAAGGTATTGGCGCTGTCTGCCGGCCTGTGTGGCTGATCGGCTTTGATGAAGCCTGTCCGTTCAAGGATTGCGGCCAGCTTTTTGACGAGGCGCTCTCGCAAACCTGTATTGACGAAATCCCCGTCGATGATGAGCAGGCGTCCACCAGGTTTGAGAACACGGAACCACTCCTCAAAACTTGCCTTCGGATCGACAAGCGTCCAGACCAGATGCCGGGTGATAATCACGTCAGCACTTTCATCCGGTTCCATGGTTCTCTCGGCGTCGCCGACGAAGAAACGGATATTTCGGCCACGTGTCTTCGCCTTGGCCCGTGCGAGTTGCAGCATGTCCTCAGACCAGTCCATGCCTGTAACGCGGTAGCCGAGATCATCCATCAGATGTGAAATGACGCCCGTGCCGCTCGCCAGATCAAGCGCTGCACGGCCATCTCCCGGCCCAAGATGCTTCAGAACCAGGGCGTGCCAGGCCTCCCGTTCGATGTCGGAAAATATTTCGTGGCCGGGGGACAGGTCAAAGGTCGCAGCCCGTCCCGACCAATAGGCCTTTATTTCGTCTCGAAGACTGTCGTTTCGTCCGTGCTCGGCTAGTTCGTGCATTTTTCTGGCTTTCGTGTCGGTAGTTGAGAACCGCTCTAAAACATAAATGTTGACTACGGCAGTCATAAAAGAATAGAGGCCCGCACAGTCATCACTGGAGAGATAATCCGATGCGCGTCCCAGGTAAATTTGCTGCGCTTACTTTTGGCCTTCTTGTTTCCGCTGTCTGGCCGGCATTCGCCGAAAAGATCACCCTCAAGGATGTGACGGGTCGTGACGTGGAGGTCAATGTCCCCGTTTCGAACGTCATCCTCGGGGAGGGGCGCCAGATTTACTTCCTGGCCGCACTCGACAAGGAAAACCCTTTCAAGCACGTGGTCGGCTGGCGTGACGACCTGCCGAAGGCCGATCCGGAAACCTATGACGCCTATCTGGCGAAATACCCCGATATTGCCAAGCTGCCAACGTTTGGCGGTATGAAGGACGGCACGTTCGACATCGAACAGGCTGTTGCGCTGAAGCCCGACGTCATCCTGATGAACATCGATGCGAAGACCGCAACGGAAGAAGCCGGTTATATCGAGAAGCTCGGCAAGGTCGGCATCCCGCTGGTCTATGTCGACTTCCGTGAGAAGCCGATGGAAAACACCGAGCCGAGCATGCGCGTCATGGGCAAGCTGATGGGCAAGGAAGAACTTGCTGAAGACTTCATCAAGTTCCGTTCTGACAGCATCAAGCGTGTCACGGACGTTCTTGAAAAGGAAAATCCGAAGAAGCCGGTGGTCTTCGTCGAACGTGCAGGCGGTTATTCGGACGATTGCTGCATGTCGTTCGGTAACGAGAACTTTGGCAAGATGGTCGAGATCGCCGGTGGCATCAACATGGCCAAGGACATCATTCCCGGCACGTTCGGCACGGTCAACCCGGAGCAGGTTATCGCCTCCAACCCGGACCAGATCATCGTCACCGGTGGCAAGTGGGACGCCTATGTTCCTGGCGGCAAGTGGGTTGGCGTCGGTTATGGTGCAGATCTGAAGGAAGCGCGCCGCAAGCTCGAAGACCTTACGAAGCGCCCTGCGTTCACAGGCGTCAAGGCGGTTCAGGACGGCAATGTCCATGCTATCTGGCACCAGTTCTACAACAATCCGTATCAGTTCGTCGCCATTCAGGAGATGGCGAAGTGGCTGCATCCGGAGCTCTTCGCGGATCTCGACCCGGAAGCAACATTCAAGGAACTGCACGCGCGTTTCCTGCCACTCGACTACAAGCCTGGTTACTTCGTCTCTCTGAAGGACGAAAAGTAACAGCACAGGACTGGCGGCGCATGGGGGGCGCTGGCGGAACAGGCGAAGCCGTAAAACACGGCTTCGCCATCTTTGTTTGAAGAACGAAAGGACCCCGCCCATGCGGCTCAACCTGGTCAAACATATCGCTCTCGCATTTCTGGCGATGATTGCGACACCGGCTCTTTCAGCGCAGATCACCGATGCGGCAGGCCGCACGGTTGAACTTGATCTGCCCGCCAAGCGGGTCATTGTCGGCGAGGCGCGGCAAATTCACGTGATCGCAGCACTGCGCGTCGAAAAGACATTCGACACGATCGTCGGCTGGCGCGATGACCTGCTGACCAAGGACCCGGACAGTTACAAGGCGTATGTGGAGCGCTTCCCGCAGATCGAAAAGCTGCCGCGTTTCGGTTATGTGCCGCAGGGTGATTTCAGCCTCGAGACGGCTATCGCGCTTTCTCCCGACATCATCACGCTCAATCTGGAAGCGGAAAAAAGCGCCAAGGAAAGTGGCTTCGAGGACAAGGCTGGTGCTGCAGGCATCAAGGTCGTCTATCTCGATTTCCGTATCAATCCCGACAAGAACAGTGAAAACTCGATCCGTATTCTCGGCCAGATCTTCGGCGCTGAGCAGCGTGCGGAAGATTTCATTGCCTATCGCCGCGCCCAGATCGCACTCGTGACTGACAGGCTTGCCGCGGTGAAGGACCTCAAGCGTCCAAACGTGTTTATCGAGCGTTCGCCAGGTATTTCCGGCGAAAACAACTGCTGCCGAACCTTTGGGCCGGTCAATTTTGGGGCGATGGTGGACCAGGCAGGCGGCCACAATATTGGCGCCGACGTTATCAAGACGACCTTTGGTGATCTCAATCCGGAGCAACTCGTCGTGGCCGATCCGGACCATGTTATTGTTACAGGCTCCAACTGGGCGGCGGAATCCGATATCAACCAGTTCGTCCCGGTTGGACGCGGTGCCGATATGACCCTTGCTCGTGAACGTCTTAAAAATCTGATGACACGCACACCGTTCCCGACGCTGAAGGCGGTCAGGGAAGGCAATGTCCACGCTGCATGGCACCAGTTCTATGGTGCGCCATACGAGTTTTTCCCGATCCAGCAATTTGCGAAGTGGTTTCACCCCGAGCTGTTTGCTGACCTTGACCCGGAGAAGAATTTCGAGGAGTTCCACAAGACGTTTCTACCCGTGACCTACAAGCCGGGTTATTTCGTTTCACTCGAAAAAGGTTCGAACTAAATGGCTTCCATTGGTGAAACCGACGTGAAGACGACAGGGCGCGATCAGTATCGCGCTCTAGCCGCACGCAGAATATTGATCCTCATCGGTCTTGTGGTCGCACTCTGCCTCAGTTTGGCAACCGATATGGCGCTTGGACCGGCGCGTTACACACTTTCTGAAGTTGTTGGCGCGATCTTCGATCCGGCGGCTGTCACCAACCAGCTCCGCGTCGTGATCTGGGACATCCGTATGCCGATTGCCCTGATGGCGGTGACTGTTGGCGCATCGCTCTCGGTTGCCGGCGCGCAGATGCAGACGATCCTTTCCAACCCGCTTGCAAGCCCTTTTACGCTCGGCATTTCGGCTGCTGCGAGTTTCGGCGCAGCCCTGGCACTGGTTGGCGGGATCGCGATTTTTCCCGGTGCCGTCGAGTATATGGTCCCAATCAATGCGTTCCTGATGGCGATGCTGGCAGCAATGTTCATTCATTTTGCCTCGACAATGCGCGGCGTCACCGTTGAGACCATCGTTCTCCTGGGTATCGCATTGGTCTTTACCTTCAATGCCGCACTCTCTTTGCTCGAATATCTAGCCTCCGAACAGGCGTTGGCAGCCGTTGTGTTCTGGACGATGGGGAGCCTGACGAAGGCCACATGGAGCAAGGTATTTGTGACCGGCGCCATTCTGCTCGTCACGGTGCCGATGTTCATGAAAAACGCCTGGGCGCTGACTGCGCTACGTCTTGGTGATGACAAGGCCGCTAGCATGGGCGTAAATGTCCGGCGTCTGCGTCTGCAAACCATGCTGACGGTCAGCCTGCTCGCCGCAATTCCCGTTTCGTTCGTCGGTACGATCGGTTTCGTTGGCCTCGTCGGTCCGCACATTGCCCGCATGGTGGTTGGTGAAGACCAGCGCTTCTTCCTGCCAGGTTCGGTGATCTGCGGTGCGCTCTTGCTGTCGGTCACGTCTGTCGTGAGCAAGATGTTGATCCCCGGCGCTATTTTGCCGATCGGTGTGATTACGGCGCTTGTCGGTGTTCCTTTCTTCTTCATTCTCATCTTCTCCAACAGGAGGCGCGCATGGTAGCCTTGGCACTCAAGGACGTCGGCGCCGCTTACGGCCGTGTTGTCGTTCTTTCCAAAGTTGGTATCGATACATTGCAGAGCGGAAGCGTTACTGCTGTGATCGGTCCGAATGCGGCGGGCAAGTCGACGCTTTTCAAACGGATTGCGAGCCTTATTTCCGGTCCGGGTCTCGTTGAACTGTCAGATACGGCCAGAGGCAGCCGCGGCATTTGCTATATGCCCCAGGATACCGGCGCGAATGCTGTCTTGACGGTCTATGAATCCATTCTTCTTTCGGCGAAGCAGGGTGGTGGCTGGCGGGTCAACGATGAAGAGTTGTTTGAGATCGACGCCATTCTCAAGGCGCTGAAAATTGAAAATCTGGCGTTCCGTGGTCTTGGCGAACTTTCCGGTGGTCAGCGACAGCTCGTTTCTCTGGCGCAGGCTTTGGCGCGCAAGCCCGAGGTCCTGCTGATGGATGAGCCGACATCCGCACTCGATCTTCACCGGCAGATTGAAGTTCTTAGCTTCGTGCAGGAACTTGCCCGCAAGACTGGTATGATCGTCCTCATTGCGCTGCACGACCTCAACCACGCACTCCGCTATTGCGAAAACACCATGGTCATCTCAAGAGGTGAAATGGTGGTCAGCGGTACGACAGAAGACGTCATAACATCGGAGATGCTGCGCGATATCTATCGCATCGACGCCCGCATCGAACCCTGTTCGCAGGGCCGGCCGATGGTTATCGTGGATGGTGCGATCTACGAATAAGCGCTTCGGCTCTAGAGCCAGCCGAGCGCCTTGGCGCCGCGAATGGCTTCGGCGCGTTTGCTGCATCCAAGTTTGCGAAAAAGGTTTCCGAGGTGAAATTTGACCGTCACCTCGGAAATATTAAGCGTCTGGGCGATCTTCTTGTTCGGCATGCCACTCGCCAGCAATTGCAGCATCTGCGCTTCCCGCTGAGAAAGCCCACCGTGCAGGGCGCGCGCCTGCGGCGAATTGACTGCTGAGGCAAAGATCGCAAGTGCAGTTCTGACATCTGAGGATGTTTCGATGAAACTGCGGATACGCCGGTTGTTCAAAAGTGGTGACAGGAAAAGCCTCTCTTCTGATAGTACGCCATTGCAGCCAAGCCTGGTCGAAGCTTCGAGAGCAGACAACAGGTGACCACGGGCGGCGGCATTGTCCCGCCGCTGGTGCGCCGCGTAACCTTGCCAGATTTGCAAGGCCACCCTTTCGCGGTTCGTCACATTCGGATTGGCCAGCAGGGCTTCTATCTGGCGCGAAAGATAAGGGCGTGGCGTCCATAGTCGTACGGCATCACGTAACCAGGCCATGACGTATGAGATCTCGTCGCGTCGCGTCAGACGCGACAGATCGTCTGTGGCGCTTTCCACCCAGTTGCGTCCCATCGGCATGCGAATTGCTGCCAGGGTGGCAGCGGCTTCTGACCAGCGATTGGCATTCTGATATGCGATTGCCGTACGGATCTCCATCATAGCGTGGAATTGTAGCCCCTCGGAAAGATGGATCCACAATCCGTCGAGGAAGCCGGGACGGACCGTCATGGGGAAGTGGTCGATCAGAACCTGTGACGCGTACTGGAGTGCAAACTGCATCAGGCTCGGCCAGATTTCTGCAGCCGCGAAGTGCTCGAATTCCTGTTGCACGAAGGCCAGGAGATCGCGCGGTCGCCCTGTCTCATAGGCAAGGCAGGCTTCCGCGAGACGCAGCATTCTGAATTCCTGCACAGCATCATGTGGGACCTGCTCCAGCTTTTGTCGGGCATCCTGCGCTGCCCTTCGAGCCAGAAGGACATCACCACTCATCAGCCTGAGAACGATCTGGTGAAGATGGATGAAGAACTCCAGAAGAGGCTGTCCGCCCATTTTGTTGAGGTAGATCAGGGCACGTGCAGCCGCCGCTTCAGCCTCCCGGAAATTGCGACGACGAATTTCAAACTCAAGCAGCGCATTGTAATAGGCCGCCCATTTGCCGTGATCGTCCATGGGATAGTCGGCCATGAACTCACCGAGACGCTGGATGATCGCGTCGTTGGGTGTAAAGTCTTCTGCAATCATCAGGTTGAGGCGGAAGGTTCGCGCCGCAAATGAAAAACGCGAACCGCGCGTCAACACCTTGAGCGGGTCAAGAAAATCGGACCCCAGGTTCTTGCCGAGCAAATGCCGCACACGCTGCAGCTCACCCTGTTTGAGCAAAGCGCGTGTTACGGCAAACAGCACCGTCTCGTTGGCGGCGATCATCTCTTGTGAAAACTGCATGATTATGTCGCGGAAGGTGGTCACACTGCTCCGGTAGATCAGTTCGCGCCCGTGAGCACGTTCCAGAATCTGCGCGGCTTGCGTTTCGTAGCCGTGCCCGAGCAACATCGCCATTGCAGAAAGCGAGTGCCCCTCCTTTTCGAGCGCGGCTCCAATCTCCATCACAGCACTTCCTGCTTCAAGTGCTGCAAGGCGCTCCTGAACTGCCATGGTCAAAAGCCGCATCAGCGGTTGGTGATCTCTCGGATTGCGGGTCAGGAACGGTGGTAGCAGTTCGGCCCACTCCTTGTCCGGCTCGGTCTGGGGGCTATCAAGCCAGAGAGAAAGCGCGACTGTCTGAGATGGTGACAGATGTGGAAGGTAATTCTCGCGCAGATAGTCAGCGCATAATTGCTCGTCAGGCGTCGACGAAAGAGGCAAAAATGCCGGCCAGCCGGCGTAGGCATCAAACGCTGTTTGGGCCTCATCGGCTGGAAGGGCCATTAGTTCCGCCTGGGTGAATGCCAGATCTTGAGCGGTAATGCTGGCCGAACCTCGATGCAGGATCTGCCGTGCAAGACCGCTGATGCGTTGATCCGGGCGACAGGCTATGACCACATGTTGCGCCGCATCCAGGATATTGGCGGAAAGCCGCGCTGCACGGACATGGGTTGGCACATCCCACAGCAACCATCCACCAGTCGCGTCAACCATGCGCGGCTGTTGCGTTCGGCACACGGCTTTCCCCAAGCGCATTGCCAGCAAATCCAGCAAAACGCTTTTTCCCGCTCCTGCCGGCGCGCGCAAGAAAATGATGCCCGACCTCTCGCCAATGATGCGGTCGCAGAGGTGAGGGCGGGGAAGTAGCTGCGTCATGAGTGGTCCTGTTGCACAGCAACCAAAACCTATACCATTTCTTCAAAAAACTATACTGATTTGAGATTGTTCGAAATTGGAAGCGGTGAAAAGTTGCGGTCAGACAACTGATGCACAAGGAACTTCCCGCCGATGCAGCAACATCCGTTGGTCGCGATTTTGAACCGGCTTGGCACGTTCGTGCTGGTCATGGTCGCCCTGTCCATCATGATTTTCGTGCTGGCCCGCGTGGTGCCTGGCGACCCGGCCCGCATGGCGCTTGGCCCCGCGGCAACGCAGGAGCAAGTTGACGCACTGAGAGGCCAGATGGGTCTCGATAAGCCACTCGCCGTGCAGTACGTCGACTACGTCAAGAACGCCCTCCATGGCGACCTCGGCTTCTCGCTCGTATCCCAGCGTCCCGTAACGACCGATCTTGCACAAACCGTCCCGGCGACCGTGGAACTGGTGCTTGTGTCCGTTATTTTCATGTTCGCGGTCGCGATCCCGCTCGGCGTTATCACTGCCCATTATCGTGATCGGTCGTTGGACCACATCGGCCGCATCCTTTCGCTAACCGGTGTGACCATTCCAAGCTTCCTGTTCGCGATCACGCTGCAATTGCTTGCAGCCCGTTTCCTTTCGGGATGGCCGATCATCGGTCGCATCGACCACTCGCTTGGCTGGCAAGGTGGCCCGACGGGCTTCATTCTGCTCGATAGCCTGCTGGCTGGCCGTTTCGATGTTATGCTGAACGCATTCCAGCATCTTGCGTTGCCAGCTTTCGCCCTTTCTATGGCAGGGATCGGTCAGATCACGCGCATCACTCGCTCTTCGATGATCGAAAATCAGCGCAAGGACCATGTCTTGACCTTGCAGAGCTTCGGTGTGCCTGAGCGTGTCATCATCTTCCGCTATCTGCTGAAGCTCTCCTCCATCGCGCCGCTGACCATCATGGGGCTCGAATTCGCATCGTTGATTGGCAATGCGTTCGTGATCGAGATGGTCTTTGCATGGGGTGGCTTTGCGTCCTACGGCCTGAACGCGATCCTTCAGAAAGACCTCAATGCCGTAACCGCCGTCGTTCTGGTGGCCGGGCTGTTCTTCATCGTTGCCAACCTGATCGTGGATGTCTTGATTTCGATCATCGACCCGCGCCTGCGTCGCAAGGAGGCCCGTTGATGGCCGATATCAATATTCTCGACAAATCGGACCGCGATCTCAGCACCGGTTACATGATGTGGTACCGCTTCAGCCGTAATCCGGCTGCGGTGATCGGCTCGCTGATCCTTCTATCAGTTGTCATTCTGGCGGTGTTCGCACCTTGGCTGACACCTTATCCGAAACATATCGGTGCCGTCGTCGATTTTCGTGCGCGTCACATGCCGCCGGATCTCGACCACTGGTTCGGCACAGATAAAGCCGGACGCGACATCTTCTCGCGTACAATTTTCGGGCTGCGTATCTCGCTTTTACTGGTCATCGGGGTGCTTGGCATCTCGGTCCCGGTCGGTACAGTTCTCGGTCTCGTTGCCGGCTATTTCGGTGGCTGGGTCGAAAAACTCATCAGCGGCCTGACCAATGTGATGCTGGCGATGCCGCCGCTCGTCATGGCGCTTGCCGTATCGAACCTGCTCGAGCCAACGCTGATGAATGCCATGATTGCCATCACGCTTCTTTGGTGGACCTGGCACGCACGTCTGATCTACTCCGTCTCCAAATCCATCGCCTCCGAAGACTATATCGAAGCCGCCCGCCTTGCCGGTGCCGGACCGATGCACATCCTCTTTCGTGAAATCCTCCCCAATTGCGTATCGGTCATCTCCGTCAAGACGACGCTGGATGCAGCCTTCGTCATTCTGTTCGGTGCGACGCTGAGCTTCCTCGGTTTTGGCGTCAAGCCACCGATCCCGGATCTGGGCTCGATGGTCGCCGACGGGCGCCAGTTCATGCCGGACTTCTGGTGGGAAGTTCTCTGCCCGGGTGCTGCCGTTCTTTACGTGACGCTCGGTTTCAACCTCCTGGGCGATGGCCTGCGCGATATGTTCGACGTGGAAAGCTGAGCAATGACTGAACCGCTTCTCAAGGTCGAAGACCTCAACGTTACCTTTACGAATTATGGCCGTACACGGCAGGTGCTGCGCAATGTCGGCTTCACGGTTGCCGCCGGCGAGCGCGTGGCGCTGATCGGGGAAACCGGATCGGGCAAGTCTGTTACTGCGAAGGCAATCATCGGCACCTTGCCGAAAAATGCCGCCATCACCTCCGGGTCGATTGTCATCGAAGGACGCGAAATCCTGGCCATGCCCCGCTCCGAGCGTGAAGCGCTGAAGGGTACAGCCTTCTCGCTCATCATGCAGGACCCGCTTTCCTCGTTCAATCCGGTCTTCAAGATCGGCACGCATCTCGATGATGTCATGCGGTTTTCCGATCGGCGTGATGGGATCTCCTCCAACAAGGCCGAACGCCGCAAACGTATCGCAGCCGTCCTGCGGCGTGTGCAGCTCGGCGATACCGAGCGCGTGATGAATGCCTATCCGTCCGAACTCTCCGGCGGCATGCGGCAACGTGTCCTGATCGGTCTGGCTCTGCTGCATCAGCCGAAGCTGCTGATTGCCGACGAACCTGGTACCGCGCTCGACGTCACAACGCAGGATGAGATCCTCAATCTCATCAATCAGCTTGTTGCCGAAGAAAACATGGCGCTGCTGATGATCACCCACAATCTTGGTGTGGTCCGCAAGGTTGCCGACCGCGTGGTCGTCATGCATCACGGCGATATCGTGGAAACCGGACCATGCGCGGACATCCTGCGCGAACCGAGCCGCGACTACACACGTTCGCTGCTTGATGCCGTGCCGCCACTTTATGGCCCGCGTGTTGCAGAGGTGCCGCAAAGCACGCGCGCTCCCATCGTGACCATTGACAAGCTCAACAAGATTTATGGCCGTCGCAACGGTTACCATGCCGTGCGCGACGTCACCTTGACGCTGCGCGAAGGCGAGATTTTCGGCCTGGCGGGAGAGTCCGGTTCAGGCAAGACATCTGTGGCACGCATGGTCATGGGCTTGTCTCGCCCATCCTCGGGCAGTCTCGTGATTGATGCGCCGGATCCTGGCCGCGGCAAACGCTTGACGCAGATCGTCTACCAGAACCCCGGCACCTCGCTCAATCCGAAGCGCACCGTTAAGCAGACACTGACGCTGCCGCTGAAATCCATCGGTATGGATGCGACCGGACGGGACGCCCGCATGGCGCAACTGATGGAACTCGTGCGCCTGCCAAAATCCTATCTCGGAAAATATCCGCACGAGCTTTCAGGCGGGCAGAAGCAGCGTGTTGCAATTGCCCGTGCTCTCGCTGCCGAGCCGAAAATTCTGATCCTCGACGAACCGACTGCGGCACTTGATGTGTCCGTGCAGAAGACGGTCATCGACCTGCTTTTGCAGCTTCGCGAGGAACTCGGGCTCACATACATGATGATCTCCCATGATCTTTCGCTGATGCGGAATTTCTGTTCGCGCATTGCCATCATGCTGCGTGGCGAAATTGTGGAGGAGGGCGCAACCCCCGAGGTCTTCGCCAGCCCGGAGCACCCCTATACCCGTGCGCTGATTGCCGCGATCCCCGTCGTGACGGATGAGGAGGAGCGTCTGAAGCCCACTGTGACAGAGGAAGAGCGCATGCGCTTCCTTGTGAAATCGACCGATTGATGAAAGAGGAGCCTGACGTGTATCGCGTTGGAATTGACGTCGGCGGCACGAATACTGATGCTGTCGTGCTACAGGAAAAAACCGTTCTGGCGGGGGTGAAAGCATCCACGACGGAAGATGTGACCACGGGTGTCATCGAGGCCCTGGAAAAAGTTATCGAAGCGTCCGGTATAGACCGGACTGCGATTGGTGCCGTGATGATCGGCACGACCCATTTCACCAATGCGGTGATCGAGCGCCGCCACATGGACCAGGTGGCGGCTGTCCGCCTCGGTCTGCCGTCTGGAGCGGGTTTGCCTCCGATGGTGGATTGGCCTGATGATCTCAAAGAAATCGTCGGTAATCACGGCTATCAGGTGAAGGGCGGTTATGAGTTCGACGGGCGCGAAATTGCGCCCCTCGATGAAGACGCCATTATCCGCATTGCATCCGACATTCGCGCCAAGGGCCTCAAGGCTGCCGCCGTAACCTGCGTGTTCAGCGGCATCAATGACGCGATGGAACTGCGCACCAAGGAAATTCTGCAAGAGCGTTGCCCGGGCCTGCCTGTGGTGATGTCCAAGGATATCGGTCGCCACGGTCTCCTGGCACGCGAAAGCGCGGCGATCATGAACGCCAGCCTGCTGTCGCTTGCCGATCGCACGGTCGAAGCCTTCGGCAAGGCGCTGAAGGCAGCTGGCATCACATGCCCGTTTTACATTACCCAGAACGACGGCACGCTGATGGCGGCAGACGTTGTCCGGGCATTCCCGGTCTTGACCTTTGCGTCCGGCCCGACAAACTCCATGCGCGGTGCAGCCTTCCTGACGGGCCTCAAAGACGCGGTTGTGGTGGATGTCGGCGGTACGACATCAGACGTCGGGTCTCTCGCTCACGGCTTCCCGCGGCAGGCTTCGACAACCGTCGATATCGGCGGTGTTCGTACAAACTTCCGTATGCCGGATGTATTTTCGATCGGCCTCGGCGGCGGTTCGCTTGTCGTCAATGGCGATCACGGACTGACCGTTGGCCCGAAATCGGTCGGTTACCGCGTTCGCAAAGACGCTCTCTGCTTTGGTGGCTCGACACTGACGGCCACGGACATTGCGGTCGCCTCCGGCAAGGCTGACGTGGGTGACAAGGCGCTCGTTTCGGGTCTCGATACGTCTCTGGTCGAAGCCGCTGTTTCCAAGATGAATGCCATGCTGGAATCCTGCGTCGAGCGGAGCCGCATTTCCTCCTCACCGGTGCCGGTTATTGCTGTTGGTGGGGGATCGATCCTGATGCCTGATCGCATCGGTGAGCTCGAGGTTATCCGTCCGGAAAACTTTGCCGTTGCCAACGCTGTCGGTGCAGCCATTGCCCAGATCAGCGGTGAAACAGATCGCGTCTTCTCGCTGATCGATGGTCGTACACGTGAGAGTGCACTCGCCGAGGCGGAAGCGGAAGCCCGTGAAAAGGCTATCGCTGCAGGGGCTTCTGCAGAAACGCTTGAGGTGATCGAGCGCGAGGATATGCCGCTCGCTTACCTACCGGGCAATGCCACCCGTATTCATGTGAAAGTCGTTGGAGAAATGGGAGCCTATCATGGCTGAGACGCACAAGCTCAAATATGACGAGGCGGCATTGCGTACGCTGACGGTCGAGGATCTGGATGCGCTGGAAATCGGTGCTGGTATTCTCGGTACTGGCGGTGGCGGTAATCCGTACCAGGGCAAGCTGCTGGCGCTTGAGGCGATGAAGGCCGGTTACGAGATGAAAATCCTCGCAACAGATGCCATCGAGCCGGACGCGCTCTGCATGTCTATCGGAGGCATTGGCGCGCCGGTAGTAGGCGTCGAGCGCATTCGCGAAGGTCGCGAAGGGCTGCGTTGCCTGCGCGCCATGGAAGAGCTGATCCGCACGCCGATCGATGCGATCGTCTGTGAGGAAATTGGGGGGTCCAACTCGATGAACCCGCTGGTAACGGCGGCACTCGGCGGGTTGCCAATCCTCGATTGCGACGGCATGGGGCGCGCTTTCCCTGAAATGCAGATGACCACCTTCTCGATCTACGGCCACAGTTCCACGCCGTCTGTCATGTGTGATCTGCACGGCAACGCCGTTATCTTCAGCCACGCTGTTTCCGAAGTGTGGCACGAGCGTATGGCGCGTGCTTGCGTCGTGGCGCAGGGCGGTGGCGCAATGTTGGCGACCGCGCCAATGCAGGCGCATTACGTGCACCAGTACGGTATCCCGAAAACCTACACCAAGGCGATTGCACTCGGTGAGGCGGTGATCCGTGCCCGGAAAGAACAGCAGGACCCGATTGCAGCCATCTGCGCGCTGGAAGGTGGCCGCCGCATCTTCAACGGCAAGATCACTGATCTGAAACGTCATCTGCGCGGCGGCTTTGCGGTTGGCGATATCGAACTCTCAGGTTTCGATGACTGTGCCGGCCAGACCGCAGGCGTTGCCATCCAGAACGAGTTCCTGCTGTTCAGCCGCGATGGCAAGGTTGAAGTAACGGTGCCCGATCTCATCGTGTTGCTCGATGTTGATACCGGCTATCCGATCACGACAGAAGTTCTGCGCTACGGCCAGCGCGTGGCTGTCGTTGCCATTCCCTGCCACGACCTCTTGCGGACTGCACGTGCACTCGACGTCGTGGGGCCTGCTGCTTTTGGCTACCCGGAAATCGCTTTTTCGCCATTGCCCGCGCTGACGCGGAAGGCTGCCTGATCATAAGCGGGATGATCCCGCATAAAGAGGAGAACTAAAATGAAAGTGCCTGCCCTTCATTCCCGTCTTGCCGTGCTTGCGCTCGGTACGGCGCTTGCTTTGCCCATGGCTTTCTCTGCCAAGGCAGCGGAAGACAAGGTGTCGATTGCGGTCAACACCATGCAGATCTTCAGCTCTCTCGACCCGGCCAAGGTAACGGATTACACCGGTTACATGGCCATCGTGAACATGTATGACGGCCTGACGACAGTTAATCCCAAGGGTGAGATCGTTCCGCATCTGGCCAAGTCCTGGGACATCTCTGAAGACGGCCTGACCTATACGTTCCACCTGCGCGACGATGCGAAGTTCCAGGACGGTACCGCGGTCAAGGCATCGGATATCGTCTGGTCCGTTCAGCGTCTGGTTGGCATTAATAAGGGACCGTCGAACCTTATCGTCGGCGTGCTGAAACCCGAAAACGTGACTGCTCCGGACGAAAAGACCGTTGTCATGAAGATCGAGCGCCAGTTCTCGCCGTTCATGGCAGCGACTCCACTGATGATGGCACTGAACAAAACGTTGATCGAAGCCAACGCAAAGCCTGACGACAAGTGGGGCGAGGCGTATGTCGGTGAACACTCTGCCGGCTCCGGCCCTTACAAGCTGGTCAGCTACAATCGCTCCGCCGACATGGTGATCGACCGTAACCCGGATTACTTCCTTGGCTGGAACAAGGGCAAACCGATCGATGAAGTCCGGTTTGTGCAGACAAGCGACGATGCGACGGTTAAAGCGTTGGCTGAAAAGGGTGAACTCGGCCTTACGTCCCACGGCCTTGGCAACGACACTTACGAGTCCATTGGCAAGATGGATGGTTACAAGCTGATCCAGACCCGCACATCCGGCGGCTTTGTCATCAAGCTCAACACCAAGGTCTACCCAACTGACGACGTCCACGTTCGCCGCGCAATTGCCTATGCGACGGACTACAAGACGATCCAGGAAGTAATCTATCCCGGCTTCGACATGCAGGGCCCGCTTTCTACAGCATTCAAGGATGCACATAACGGCGACATTCAGCCGGGCGTTTACGACCTTGAAAAAGCCAAGGAAGAACTCGCGAAGTCGAAATATGCCGGGCAGAAGATCACGCTCGTCAACAGCTACGTCGCGTCGCTTGCCTTTGAGGCGGAAGTGGCCCTGTTGCTGCAATCCAGCCTGGAGCAGATCGGTATTACGCTCGACATCAAGCCGGAGCCGTGGAACCGCATCGTGGAACTCTCCTCTAAGCCGGAAACCACGCCTGCCTCGACACAGGTGAACATTTCGCCGACCTATCCGTCGCCGGATGCGATGTTCTACAACCAGTATCATTCAAAGGCATCGGGTACGTGGATGTCCATGGAATGGCTGCAGAACGCAGAGGTCGACGGTTTGATCGATAAGGTCCGCTCGACAACCGACGTTTCCGAGCAGAATGCGACCTACAAGGAATTGCAGACCAAGATTGCCGATCTTCAGCCGGATGTATGGGCGGTTTCCCCGAACCGTCGTTACGGTGCCAACAAGTGCCTTCAGGGCTACGAGTTTATTCCGATGCAGAGCTGGGATCTGAATTTCTCCAACTTCCATTGGGACTGCAAGGCGAACTGATCGCTTTCCCTTTGACGACACTTGGTCTCGCCGATCGGGCGGGGCCAACCCCCAAACGTTCCTGCGCACGCGCCTGAATGCGGTGCGCAATCTGAAAAAGGATAGGGCGTCGCTGTCGCATCCCTTGGATGCGCGACGCTTCAGGGTGACGCATGTTCCAGGAATTTTCCGAAGACGATATCGAACCTCTAGCCACTGGTGCGTGGATATTGGGTACGGGAGGTGGCGGCAACCCGTACATCTCGACCCTCAATCTTCGTCGTCTCTATGCCGAAGGACGCCGGGTACAGGTCATGGACCCCATGGCGCTTGAGGATGATGATATGGTCGCGGTCGTCTCCAAGATGGGGGCGCCACTCGTCGGCCAGGAGCGTTTGGGTGATCCTACCCACCTCGCTCGCGCTGTCGAGGTCATGGAGGATTATCTGGGACGGCCCTTCCGTGCGATCATGAGCGTCGAAATCGGTGGATCGAACGCGCTCTCATCTTTCCTCGCTGCCGCCATGCTTGATCGGCCTGTGGTGAATGCCGATGCAATGGGTCGTGCCTATCCAGAAGCGCAGATGACGTCTTTTGCCATCGGTAACCTGCCTATGTTCCCGCTGTCGCTCGTTGACGTGCGTGATAACGAGGTCATCGTAACCCGCGCTGCTTCCTGGAAATGGATGGAGCGGCTATCGCGCAAGGTCTGCACCGAGGTTGGATCGACGGCGGCAACATGCAAGGCGCCACGCACCGGAAAAGAAGTAAAAGAGTGGGGCATCCACTACACCGTCACCAAGGCAACGGCGCTAGGCAGGGCTGTGATGGAGGCTCGTGCCCGCCATGACGATCCGGTAAAGGCGGTTCTCGACCACGAAGGTGGTAAGCAATTGTTCCGTGGCAAGGTGATCGACGTTGCCCGCGAAACGACCGGCGGCTTCCTGCGCGGCAATACGATCATTGAAGGCATCGACGCCGACAAAGGCTCGCGCATGGAACTTGCGTTTCAGAATGAATGGGCTGTGGCATTTCGCGATGGCGAACCGGTTGGCATGACACCGGATTTGTTGTGCCTGCTCGATACTATCTCTGGCAGTGCCATCGGAACGGAATCCGTTCGTTACGGCCAGCGTGTGACGGTTGTCGCTCTGCCGGCACCTGAGCTTTTGACGACGCCTGCGGGCATCGCCGCCGTCGGTCCGCGCGCCTTCGGTTATGACATTGATTTCAGATCGGTATTCCCATGAAACGCATCGGTATTGACGTTGGCGGCACCAATACGGATGCCGTTCTGATTGATGGAGAAAAGATCGTAGCGTCGATCAAGGTTCCGACGACGCAGGATGTTCTCTCGGGTGTGAAGGCAGCTCTTGGGCACGTTGCGGGTTATGTTGGCCCGGCGGATCGTCTAATCGATGCCGTGATGATCGGCACCACACACTTCACCAACGCAGTCGTTGAACGTGCCCGCCTTGAACGCGTTGCGGCTATTCGCATCGCGCTGCCAACGGGGGCGTCGCTGCCGCCGATGTGTGACTGGCCGAAAGATCTCTACGACGCCGTCGATCCGATGATCTTCATGGTGCATGGCGGTCATGAATATGACGGCAGCCCGCTGGTGCCGATGGTCCCTGGCGAAATCCGAGATGCGGCGATGAAGATCCGCGATGCCGGCATCACCTCGATCGCCATTTCCGCGACCTTCTCGCCATTGACAACGGAATGCGAGATCCGCGCCGCAGAAATCGTCCGGTCTGTCATCCCGGATGCACGCATCACCCTGTCTCACACCTTGGGCCGTATCGGCCTACTCGAACGCGAGAACGTGGCGCTTCTCAACGCGGCCCTGCAGACACTCGGCAAGACGACCGTTCAGGCATTTTCCGATGCCCTGTCTGAAGCCGGCGTTACAGCGCCATTCTACCTCACGCAGAATGACGGCACTGTTGCACTTGCCGATATTGCTGCTGCAAACCCTGTTCACAGCTTCGCATCCGGCCCGACGAACTCGATGCGTGGCGCAGCCTTTCTGACTGGTCTCGCGGATGCCATGGTGGTGGACGTCGGCGGAACAACATCCGATATCGGCTGCCTTGTCGGTGGGTTCCCGAGGGAGGCAAACAACATCGTGCATATCGGTGGTGTCAGAACCCTGTTCCGGATGCCGGACCTTTTGCCGATCGCGCTTGGCGGCGGTACGATCATAGACCCCGAAACGGGCAAGATCGGCCCGCGCTCGGTCGGTTATCGAATTCTGACTGAAGCGCGCGTCTTCGGTGGTAACACGTTGACGACTTCAGACATTGCCGTTGCTGCCGGTCTGATCGAGATGGGCGATAGGGACCGGGTCAAGGACCTCGATCCTGCTTTCGTTCAGTCGACGCTTTCGCGTATCCGCGACATGGTCGCAGACAGTTTCGACCAGATGAAGACCTCTGCCGAGGATGTCCCGCTCGTTGCTGTTGGCGGCGGTGCGTTTCTTATCCCGGAAGATGTTCCAGGCGCCTCTGAAGTGTTGCGTGTCGAAAACGCGGGCGTCGCCAACGCGCTTGGTGCTGCCATGGCGCAGGTTTCCGGAGAAGTCGATCAGGTCTTCTCGGGCATGAGCCGGGATGAGGCCCTGGTAAAGGCGGAAACCGAGGCA
Source organism: Agrobacterium tumefaciens (assembly GCA_025559845.1). NCBI lineage: Bacteria > Pseudomonadati > Pseudomonadota > Alphaproteobacteria > Hyphomicrobiales > Rhizobiaceae > Agrobacterium > Agrobacterium tumefaciens. The sequence continues at coordinate 425,772 of CP048470.1, read as the reverse complement.
CAGGATGCGGCAGTTTCGTCAGGTGCTGACCGTTCCAGCCTCAAGACACTTGAGGTAGAGGATATCCCGATTGCCTATTTGCCTGGCGGAGCGCGGCGCGTGCGCGTACGTGTCATCGGCGATATCGCATTCGCATGATGGATGACGGTCTGACCGTAACGGAGTGAAACAATGACGAAAATCGCATTGGCGATCCACGGTGGCTGCGGCGTGATGCCGGAAGACAGTATGACGGCACAGGAGTGGTCCGAGGCTCGCGACGATCTTGCCGAAGCGCTACGGGCCGGTTACACGGTGCTTAAAACTGGCGGAACGGCTCTGGCGGCGGTCGAGGCTGCTGTTATGGTGATGGAAGACAGTCCCCATTTCAACGCAGGCCACGGTGCGGCTTTGAATGAGAAGGGCATTCACGAGCTGGATGCCTCGATTATGGACGGTGCAACGCTTGCCGCAGGTGCCATAAGCGCAGCCCGCTCCATCCGCAATCCAGTCAAAGCAGCCCGTGTCCTTATGGAGGACGAAAGAGCCGTTTACCTGACAGGTGCTGCGGCAGATCGTTTTGCCCAAGAAAAGGGTCTCCCGGTCGAGCCGCAAAGCTATTTTACGACAAAAAAACGTCTTGAGGCTCTTGAGGCAATGAAAGCTCACGTAGTGGCTGGGACCGAGGCAACTGAAAACGAAAAACACGGGACGGTGGGTGCTGTTGCACTGGATGCGGCAGGACATCTTGCTGCTGCGACATCGACGGGCGGTTACACGAACAAGCCTGATGGCCGTGTCGGCGACAGTCCGGTGATCGGTGGCGGAACCTATGCACGAGATGGTGTTTGCGCTGTTTCCGGTACGGGAAAGGGCGAATTTTTTATCCGTTATGTCGTCGGTCACGAAATCGCATCCCGTGTCGCCTATCTCGGCCAGGATCTCGAAACGGCGGCTGGCGGATTGGTGCATGGAGACCTCGCGCCGCACAAGATCGGTGCTGGCCTTGTTGCCATCGACAAGGACGGTCTGGTTACTGCCCCCTATAATACGGCCGGCATGTTCCGTGGATGGGTCGCGCCGGATGGCAAAGCCTTCGTTGCGACGCATGACAAGGTTTTCGAGATAACACTCTGAAAACCAAAACCGCATAGGGTTTGAGTGCGTATGCTCCGCGGCGAGGGTGCTTGAGACTGGAACGGGCGTATCCTATAGCGTTTTTTCAGCGGTATTGTGTTTGCCGCTGAACAGACGTGCCATAACCGTAGGGCTGAAGCCGCGCGGTTGGCATGCAAAAGGGGCGGGGATCATGAATTTCAAGCAACTCGAAGTCTTGCGAACCCTTCTCTCAACCGGGTCGACCATCGCCACGGCCAAGGCGATGGGGCTTAGCCAATCGGGTGTGAGCCGCCTACTTGCGCAGCTTGAAGAAGACCTCGCGCTCACCCTTTTTGCCCGTGACAAAGGACGGTTGATCCCGACCCCGGAAGCGGCAATTCTTGCAAATGACGCAGAAAATGTTCTGCTTGCCATAGACCGGATGTCGGGCCACGCAGAAGACCTGCGCAATGGAGCAGCAGGCCCGGAAACCGTGCGCATCGGTTTGCCAAGCAGCATGTGGGAGAATTTCGCCCCTGCCATGCTGATTGACTACGTCAGGGACTTTCCCGGCATCAAGATCGAAACATTCTTTGAAAGCACGACGGCCATCAACAGGCTGGTCGATGAGCGTGTAATCGACATCGGTTTCTTGCGCATGGAAGGCGAGATCGCACCCGGGATCGACGTCGAGCAGGTTGCGACCGGCAACAGCGTCTGTGTCGTCAGGCGTGATCACCCTCTTGCCGAGTTCGAGGCAATTACGGCAAAAGATCTCCGCAATGTCCCACTCATACTGATCGGTCGCCAAAGACCGAACAGAATGGCACTCGATCAGGTCTTCAAGAAAGCTGGCGTCAAACCCATGATCAAGATCGAGACACATACGAACAGTTCCGCATGCTCTTACGTCGCCCATGGGCTTGGTGTAACAATCATCAGCAGCTTCTATGCAAACCTCTACAAGCATCTGCCTGTCGTCGCGCGACCATTCCTACCGCAGGCCACGCAGGAATTTGGCCTTGCGCGGGCAGCCGGCGCACCGCTGTCGATCGCCGCGCAAGCGCTGAGTGACGCATTAAAGCGGCAAATTCAGCTCTCGCAAAAAGACGATTGAAAACAGAAGCCTGCCGCTGGTTCTTCAGTCATTATGGGCGCCCTGTTACCCTGTCTAATCCGCATAGGGGTATGACGGTTTCGCATAATATTGCGAAGCGTATCTCAATCCGTCATAGTTTTTGACAATGAAACCGATAGAGGCGGCAGATTTTGTCTCCGCTTCGAATCGTGGGGAACCAATGATTAGATTCATACTCAGCCGCCTTCTGATGGCGTTGCCGACGATCGTACTCGTTTCGATCACGGTCTTTGCACTTATCCGCTTTATTCCTGGCGATCCCGCCGCCCTCATGCTGGGCGATATGGCGCAACCGGAACAGATCGCGCAGATGCGCACCGAACTGGGGCTCGACAAGTCGATGCCGCAGCAGTTCGTCATCTGGGCGGGAAATGTACTGCAAGGCGATTTCGGTCGCTCGATCGTGAATGACGAGGCGGTTCTGCCGCTTGTCGTTTCCCGGTTCATGGTCAGTGCGGAAATCGTCGTCGTTGCCGTCATCCTGGCAAGTCTGCTCGCGGTTCCTGCGGGCGTGATCGCTGCGTGGCGGCAAAATAGCCTTACCGACCTCGCGCTTGTCGGAACGGCGACGGTTCTTCTGTCCATCCCGACATTCTGGCTTGGGCTTCTTTTGATGCTGCTGTTCGGGCTCAAGCTCGGTTGGCTGCCCGTGCTGGGGTATGTCTCCATCGGCGACAACATTGTCGGTGGCATGCTCTATCTGGTTCTGCCGGTAATGACGCTTGTCATTCATGAAATGGGCGTTTTGATCCGAATGGCACGCGCATCGACGCTTGAAGTCTTGCGGCTCGACTACATCACCCACGCACGTGCCAAGGGCCTCTCCGAAAGCGCCGTACTTTGGCGTCACGCCTTCAAGAACGCGTTCGGTCCGACGTGGACGATGATCGGTCTCATCCTTGGCAACCTGCTCGGAGGTATCGCAGTCATCGAGACAGTCTTTACCATTCCCGGCCTCGGCAGATTGATGGTCGATAGCATCTTCGCTCGCGATTATCCCGTCATTCAGGGATGCCTGCTCTTCGTGTCGCTGTCCTATGTGCTGGTCAACCTTGTTGTCGACCTCCTTTATCCCCTCTTTGATCCGCGTGTTGTTGCCGAATGAAAAAGTTTACCTTCAACGGGCTCATCGGTGGCTTCCTGATCGCCCTACTTCTTCTCACCGCCGTGATCGGCCTCTTCTGGACCCCTTACGACCCGATGAAGCTCAGCTTCACCGCACGACTGGCCGGCCCCGGGGGTGCGCATCTGCTCGGAACGGACGAATTTGGCCGTGATGTCCTCAGCCGCCTCATGGTTGGCGCTCGCGCCAGCGTCTGGATCGGTTTCCTGACTGTCGCATTTGCCACCATCTTCGGCACGCTTATAGGTCTTGTCAGCGGTTATGCCCGCGGTTGGGTCGATGGTGTAATCATGGCCGCCAACAATGCACTCCTGGCCTTTCCAGGCATCCTGCTTGCGCTCGGATTGCTCGCAGTTTTCGGTGCCAACCAATACGGCATCATCTTTGCGCTCGGCATCGCCTATACGCCATCCATGGCCCGCGTGGTGCGTGGCGCTGTGTTATCGTTACGGGAACGTGAGTTCATCGAGGCGTCGCTGGTGATGGGCAACAGCGAACTCTACACGATGTTTCGCCATATCCTGCCGAACTGCGTGGCACCGATCACCGTACTCGCGACCTCGATGTTCGGCTGGGCAATCCTCTCAGAGAGTGCGCTGTCCTTCCTTGGCCTTGGGGTTCCGCCTCCGGCGCCGACGTGGGGCAATATGCTGGCTGCCGGTCGCCCGTTCATCCAGCAGGCCGTCTGGTTGGGCCTCTTCCCGGGCCTGTGCATCGCCCTCACGCTGCTTGGCATCAATCTCCTAGGCGACGCCCTTCGCGACAAACTTGACCCGCGCATGAGAGGTCTGAAATGAACACGAACACTCTACTCACCGTTCGCGATCTTTCGCTCGAAGTGGCAAGATCGGGGCACGAGGTCGTCAAGGGTATTTCCTTCGATATCGCCCCTGGAGAAATCTTCGGCATCGTCGGCGAAAGCGGCTCAGGCAAGACGCTGGCCACAAGAGCGTTGATTTCGCTTTTACCGCCAGCTGTCCGGACGACCGGTGGATCGATTTCCTACAAGGGCAAGGACGTCATGTCCCTGTCAGATGGTGACCTCCGCAGGTTGCGCGGCGCCGAGATTGGCGTTGTCTTCCAGGAGCCGATGACCTCGCTCAATCCGTCGATGTTGATTGGCAAGCAGCTTGAGGAAGGCCTCATCCTGCACACCAAGGCATCGGCGGAGGAGCGCAAGGTCC